>JANOGB010000062.1:0-14814 GCA_031413955.1 Planctomycetota bacterium
GCCGGGCTCCAGCCCGGCTCCGTTCCTGCTCTGGTCTTCCGTTCTCCGCGGTGCAGGGGGGAGAGAAGAGGAAGAGCCGGGCTGGAGCTCGGCGCTCCCGGAGGAGGTGTGCGCTAGAGTAGCCCGGGATGCTGGTGCCCCGCGGGGAGAGAGTTCGGACCGCGATCGCGTGGTTGGCCGTCCTGCTCGTCGCCTGGCAGGCGTTGGCGAGCCTGCTCGACGTCGGTGAAGAGCTCGGCCAGCGGCCCTTCGAGCAACACGTGCGCGTGCTCCGGTCGAGCCCGGAAGAGCTCATCCAGCAGAAGCTCGGCGCGGACTTCGAGGTCTGGCAAGCCCTGCGCGCGCGCCTCCCGCGCGACGCGAAGGTGCAGGTGTCCTTCGCCAACGAGCGCTCAGGCTACCGCGAGCTGCGGCGGCGCATCACCTGGCTCGGATCGCTCGTCTACCCGATCGTCCTGGAGGGCTGGCCGTTCGACCCCGCGCACGCGAAGCCGCCGCGCGTGCAGTCGACGTGGCGGGGATTCGTGCTCGACCTCGAGTCGGGGCGGGACTTTTCCGCCTGGAAGTGCGAGGAGCTCGCGCGCGGGCCGCACTTCCGCCTCTTGAGTGTGGAGATCGAGGCGCAATGACGCTGTCGTGGCTCCAGATCCTGTTTGTGCTGCTCGTCCCGGCGCTGCTCGGCGCGGGGCTGTTGCGGCTGCAGGGGGTCGTTCCGCGCACCGATCCGCTGGCCTTCGGCGGCTGGGCCTGGCTGCAGGGTTGCGTCGGCCTCGCGCTCCTGCTTTCCGCCTGGTTGTGGCTCGCCCTGCCGCTCTCCGCGGGCTGGATCGGGGCCGTGGCCTGCGCCGCGGCCGGGCTCGCCTTCGCGCTCGGGCGGCGCATTCCGGTGGCGGCGGAGCTGGACGTGCCAGTTCGCCATCCGAGCTGGGAGAACGCGTGCTTCGCGCTCGCGCTCAGCCTGCTGCTCCTCTCGACCGTGGATCGCACCCTGCTCGCCTCCGCGGACGTGCTCGTGAGCTCGGACGAGACGCGCATCTGGGCCGCGAAGGCGAGGATCCTGTTCCACGCCGGCGGCTTCGGGCCGGAGTTCCGCGCCGCGCTGCAGCCCGAGGTCATCGCGCACCCCGACTATCCGCCGCTGAATCCGCTGCTGCAACTGTGGGTGCACGCCCATGCCGGCGAGCTCGTGCACGTCGAGAGCCGCCTGCCGATCCAGGTGTTCGCCCTGGCCGGGATCCTGGTGGCCGCGTCGGCTCTGCGGCGCCGCGCGCGCCCGCTCGTGGCCGCGCTGTTCCTGGTCTGCATCGGGACGCTCGGGCGGTTCTTCACCTACCAGGTGTTCTCCGATGCGCTGATCGCGATCGGCCTGTTCGCCTGCTGGGATCTCTGGCAACGCTACCAGGAGGACGGCGCGCTCGTCTGGTTGCGCTTGCTCGGGTGCACGGCGCCCGTGCTCGTGTGGTCCAAGAACGAGGGCACGCTGCACGTGCTCGCCTTCGGCCTCGCGCTGCTGGCGGCGGCCCTGGCCCGACGTGTCCGGCTCCCAGAGCGGCGCGATCGTTGGCGCGCCCTCGCCTGGAGCGCGCCGCTCCTCGCCTCGGTGCTCTACCTCGTGTGGTTCAACGCGCATTTCGGCCTCGTCAACGATCTCGTGCTCGGGAGTCCCGAGATGGTGGACGCGGACGGGATCCAGGACGCCCCGGGATTCACCGGACTCGCCCTGGAGCGCGCCGGCCAGAATGCCTGGCCCATCGTGACGAGCTTCGCGAACCTGATCTGCCAGGCGTCGCTGACGCGCTACCTGCTGCTCGCTTTCCTCGTTCTCGTCCTGGCGAGCCCGCGCAGCGCTTTCGGCCGCGGCCGCCTGGTGTTCACGCTGGGGCTCCTGCTCGGACTTCTCGGGTACATGGCGGTGTACCTCGGTACGCACTGGGAAGTGGAGGTCCACCTCGCGCACTCGGCACATCGCCTGGTCTATCACCTGACGCCGGCGGCAGGGCTGTGGGTCCTGCTCTACGTGGCCGAGGCGTTGCCGCGGCTATCCGCTGCCCGCCGGCGGGATGTTCCTGTTTGACCGGCCGCGCCGCGAGGAGATGATCAGGAGCATCAGGACCATCAGGAGCAAGGAGGTCGCGCGACGCCACGCGCTTCCGTCCCGCATCTACCCGCCATGACCTCTGCCTGGTCCCGCGCCGCGGAGCTCGCGGCCAAGACGCCTGCGTCGCGCAACCGCACGGTCGACTTCTTTCGTGCGCTCTCGATCCTGGCCGTGATCGGCGGGCACTGGACGGCCGCGGCGCCCTACATGGACGCGGATGGCAAGCTGACGCCTACGCACGTCCTGGCGGTCGCCGACTGGACCCACTGGCTCACCTGGGTCATCCAGGTGATGCCGGTCTTCTTCATGGTCGGCGGCTTCTCGAACGGCCTCACCTGGCGCGCCGCGTTGCGTGACGGCGTGCCGTATCGTCAATGGCTCGGGGGGCGGCTCGAGCGCCTCGTGTGGCCGGTGCTGCCGCTGCTCGCGGTGTGGGTCGGGATCGGGGTGCTGGCCCATCTCTTCGGCGTGGATCCGAAGATGGTGCGCGTCGGCTCGCAGATGGCGTTGATCCCGACCTGGTTCCTGGCGGTGTACCTGGGCGTGGCCGTGCTCGTTCCACTCTCGCACGCGCTGTGGGAGCGCCTCGGGTGGTGGTCGTTCTGGGGCTTCGCGGGCGCCGCCGTCGTGGTCGACTGGGCGTACTTCCAGGGCCAGCATGCGCTCGGCTGGGTGAACTACCTCTTCGTGTGGTCGGCCGTGCACCAGCTCGGCTACGCCTGGAGCGACGGCAAGCTCGCGCAGCTCTGGAAGACCGTGCCGATGTTCGTCGTGGGCCTCGCGCTGCTCTATGTCTTGACCAGGTTCGGCCCCTACCCGCGCGCCATGGTGGGCGTCCCGGGCGACGCGATCAGCAACACGACGCCGCCCAAGATCACGCTGATCGCGCTGGCGCTGGCGCAGGGCGGCCTCTTGCTCTCGCTCCAGGAGCCGCTGCGCCGCTGGCTCGCGCGCGCCGTGCCGTGGACGGCGACCGTGCTCGTCAACGGGATGATCATGACCATCTACCTCTGGCACCTGACGGCCATGGTGCTGTGGATCGGTCTCGCCTTCGCGCTGGGCGGAGTGGGGATGGCGCACGAGCCCGGCAGCGCGAGCTGGTGGAGCGCGCGCCCGCTCTGGCTCGCCACGCTCGCGGTGGTGCTCTTTCCGCTGGTGCTGATCTTCAGCCGTTTCGAGCGCCCCAAGGTGAGCGCGAGCTCCCCGCCGGCCTGGCGGCTGATCGCGGGCGCGAGTCTCCTGATCCTCGGCCTGGCGCTGCTCGCGCTCGACGGGATCGGCGGCAGCGGCTGGTTCGGGCTGCGTCCGGTCCTGGCCTTGCCCTTCGTCGGCGCCGCGCTGATCGGGATCGGCTCGGAGCGCCGAACGAACTCCCCGTGATCACCCGACCCGTTCGGCGCCAAGTGCGCGCGGTCCGCATGTCGAAATCAGCGTTTCGCCGCGGAGCGCTTCGAGCGCTTCCGCCGCACGCGGCTCACGAGTGGAAACGCCTCCGGTCGCTCGATCGATTCGAGCGCCAGGTCGACGTCGAGCTCTGGCCAGTAGATGTGGCCCGGATGAGGCGACTCGACGTTCAGCAGATGGCCGATCGGAGCTTCCCGGAACCAGGGGAAGTCGTCGAAGGCGGCGAAGAGCTCCCCGCGCTCGCAGAAGAGCCAGAACCCGTGCTTCGAGACGTTGGTCACTTCAACTGCCGAAGTGTGCTTCCCACGCTTCGCGGACTTCATCTTCGTGTTCCTGAACGAGTTTGACGGCGGCCACCAAGCGCTAGTGGGTGAGTCCCCAGTTGCGTGCGACCCGGATCTTCGGTTCGAGCCAGATCTTCGCCTCGCCTGACTCGAGGAATCATATCAATCCGGATCGTAGCTGAGCACCCGACCGGCGAAGACGCGCGGCCGATCACTTCGGTGCGCAACGCCGGCTCTGGCCTCTACCGCTGGCTGGCTCCCCGGTTCGTACCGAGTCAGAAGAGCGCCACCCCTTCGCTTCCCGGGCCGAGGGCGCGAGAATCTCCCCCCCGATGACGACCTGCCTCCAGTGCGGCCACGCCGACCCCGGCGAGTTCCTCTTCTGTCCGCGCTGCGGCACGAAATCGGTCGAGGGAGCCGTGGGCTCGAACCCGCTCCTCGGGCGCACGCTGAACGGGAAGTACCGCGTCGAGAGCCAGATCGGGCAGGGAGCGATGGGCACCGTCTACCTGGGCGAGCACATCGGTCTGCGCAAGAAGGTCGCGCTCAAGGTGCTGCACTCCGACCTGCAGGTCTCGGACGAGTCCTTGCAGCGCTTCCAGCGCGAGGGCATGGCTGCCGGGCGCTTCAACCACCCGCACGCGATCCAGATCTTCGACTTCGACCGCTCCGATTCGACTCGCGGCGAGGGCAAGGTCTTCTACCTGGCGATGGAGTACGTGGAGGGCGTCAACCTGACGCTCTTCCTGAAGCAGCGCGGAAGGCTGCCGATCGACGTGGCCGTCAGGCTCGAGCGCCAGATGCTCTCGTGCCTGGCCGAGGCCCACCGCCACGGGATCGTCCACCGCGATTTCAAGCCGGACAACATCATGGTGAGCGAGGGCTCGCGCGGCGAGCTGCGCATCAAGGTGCTCGACTTCGGGTTGTCGAAGCTGGTCGACCGGCGCCTGAACTCGAGCCTCGTGACCCAGCCGGGGCGCTTGCTCGGCACACCGCTCTACATGGCGCCCGAGCAGGTCGCGGGCGACGAAGCGGACGAGCGCAGCGACGTGTACGCGGCCGGGCTGATCCTGTACGAGATGCTGGCCGGCGAGCGGCCCTTTCGCGAGAAGGATGCGACGCAGCTCTTCCTGACGCGGCCGACGGCCGAGGCGCCCTCGCTACGCGTGAACGTGCCCGGTCTCGCTGTGCCGGACGAGCTCGAGGCGCTGCTGCTGCGCGCGCTCGAGCGTGACCGCGCGAAGCGCTACCAGACGGCCGAGGAGATGCTCAACGCGCTCGACGAGGTGCCGCTCGACGCCGCGGCCAGCCGCTCGTCTGCCGCGACGAGCATGGGGCGCTCCCGAGCTGCGCCGTCGCCCACGCCCAGCTCGGCGGCGCCTGGCTCGCCGCCTCCGGCCCGCCGCGTTCGCTTGGTCTTGCTGCTGGCGCTGGGGTGCGCCATCGTCCTGGGCTTGACGCTCGCGGCCCTGTGGGGCAAGAGCTCGGGGGGCGAGCACGGGCGGCCCGCGCGCGTGCGCATGCTCACGGCCGAGAAGCGCAGCGAGCAGCAGCAGCTCTACATCGGCCTCCTGGACGAGGCGCGCCTCGCGCTGCACGGCGGCGACAGCCAGGCGGCCCTGACGGCCGTGAACAAGGCCTCGCTGCTCGACTGTCGTGACGCGGAGGTCTTCCTGGTGCGCGCCGAGATCTACCGCTCGCGCGGCGACATGGTCTCGGCCTTGGCCGAGTTCGACACGGCCGCGGCGGCCGAGCCCGGCTCGGCCGAGCCACACCTCGGCCGCGGCTGGATCCAGCTCGAGCGCGGAGAGCTGGAGGGCGCCGAAGCGAGCGTCGCGCGCGCCACGGCCATCGACCCCGAGCGCGCCGCCGTGCTGGCCGCCCGCGGCGCGCTCGCCCTGGTGCGCGGGCAGCGCGACGAGGCCCGCGCGCTGCTGCAGCAGGCGATCGCGCGCGACGGAGCCTGCGCGCCCGCGCACCTCTTCCTCGGACGGCTGCGCCTCGAGGAGGGCGACGCCGCCGGCGCCATCCCCGCGCTGGTGGAGGCGAAGAGCAAGGACCCGTTCTGGGTGCAGCCGCTGATCCTCTTGTGCGAGGCCTACCTGGCGCAGGGCAACGCCGACCTCGCGGACGCGCAGCTCAGCGAGGCCCTGCGGCTCGACCCGGGCTCGGCCGAGTTGCGCGTCCGGCGCGGCGCGCTCCTGCTCGAAGGCGCGCGCGGCGGCGACGCGCTGGATTTCCTGACGGAATCGACCGAGCGCGTGCCGCAGGAGGGGCGCCTGTGGATCCTGCGCGGCCTCGCCGCCCAGGAGAGCGGTGATGTCCCAGGCGCAATCGACGCGCTGCGGCGCGGCTTCGAGCAGGGCACGCACGATCCCGAAGCGCGCTGCCTGCTGGGCGCGCTGTACCAGAAGGAAGGCAAGCTCGACGAGGCCATCGCGCAGTACGAGACCGTGCTGCGCGAGGAAGGCGACTACCCGGCCGCGAACCTGGCGCTCGGGCTCGTCCATTTCGCGCAGGGCAAGTACACCGAGGCGGGCGAGCGTTTCGAGCGCGTGCTCGCCTACGACGAGGAGAACCTCGCGGCGAACTTGCTGCTCGGCCAGCTCTACAGGAACTTCTTCGACGACGAGGCGAAGGCGCTCCTGCATCTCGAGCGCTACCAGGCCCTGGGCGGAGAAGACCCGCGCCTCGCCGACTGGCTCGACGAGCTGCGCTGAGGCTCGCCGGGAACGCCCCGAGCCGTGGTCCTCGAGCGACTCTTCCTACTTGGGCGCCTCGGCCGCCGCGCTCTCGGGCGTCAGCAGCTTCTCGCTCGCGAGCAGATCGTAGAGCGGCAGCGTGGACCAGCAGGCGCGCGGCGCGGTTCGACCGTTTGTCGAGCAGTTCGACGCGCGTAGCGCGTGCCGCGCGAGCAACTCGCGTACCGATGAGGAGTGCTGATCAGCCGGGAAGGCTCCAGCCTGGCACTTCTGCTTCTTCGTTCCTCTGCTCTTCTGCACGAGCAGTCGGAGAAAAAAGAAGCAGCGAGAGCCAGGCTGGAGCCTGGCGTTCCCGGCGGAGTTGCTCACTGCTTGGCGAAGTCGAAGTCCTTGAAGTCCTCTTCGAGCAGCGCGGTCGCCTCCTCGAAGCTCGCCAGGAACTCGGTGTCGGAGGTGTCCTGACCGCGCACGGCGAGGCGCAGGAACTCCTGGAACGGACCCGTGCTGGGGTCGCCGCTCGCGCCGTTCCGCGTCGCCTCGCAGGAGTTGAGCAGGAAGTGGAAGAGCATGCCGAGCTCGATGAAGCGGTCGTGCGGCTGGTCGAGGTAGGCCTGGATCGGCTCGCGCACGAGGCGTGCGAGCGGGAAGAAGGTGCGCGCCTGTTTCATGCGCTCGAGCTCGCTGGCGCCGTAGGGCCAGTCCCAGAACAGCGCGAAGTAGCTGGCCAGACCCTCGTCGACCCACACCAGGCGCTGCTCGCCGAAGCTCTGCTCGAGGAACTGGTGCACGGCGCTGTGCGTGACCCACATGCCGAGCAGCGTCGGGTTCCCGTTCTCGTAGGTGGCGACTGCCAGCGCCGCATCTTTCTTGGCGTAGTAGCTGCCCCACATCGAGGAGTGCTCCTCGCCGTTCGCTTCGCCGAAGGCCTTGTAGGCGGCCAGGGTCGGGAAGATCCAGATCGGCTGCCTGGCCTTGCGTCCGCCGTCTCCTTCGCCGAGGAGCTTCACCATCTCGCCGCGCAGGAACTCCGAGCTGTCCGCGATCGAGCGCGCCTGGGCGTAGCTCCTGGTCGAGCGCACCTCGTAGTGCTCGCTGACGACCACCCACGGGTCCTCCCAGCGCGAGTGGTCGACGTCAGGCCTGGCCGCGGCCACCAGCTCGGCCTGGGCGCGCGCGAGCGCGCGCGCGACCGCGCGGCGGTATAGCTCGGCCGGCTTCGGCGTGGGCGAGCCTTGCAGGCCGATCAGGACCAGGACGGGGAGCCACATGGGAGCAGCGCTTCTAACCGAAAGGGGGCCCAGGCTCCCAGCCCCGACGCACTTCGAACGCCGGCCGGCGCCGCACGGGGAGGCTGTGGCTTCTGAGTGGGTCGGCAGACTCGATCGCATCGGCCGCAGCGTGGCACGATGGGGGGGTGGAGACCCCTTCACCCTTGCCGGCGGCGCGTGCGCATCCGCGCAGCGCGCACCTGCCCGCGCGCGTGCTGGTCGTGCGCCTGGGTGCGATCGGCGACGTGGTCAACGCGCTGGTCTTCGCCGCGGCCCTGAAGGCGGCCCGGCCGGACGTCCGGCTCGGCTGGGTCGTGCATCCGCTGGCGGCTCCGCTGGTCGAGGGGCATCCGTGCGTGGCGCGCGTGCACGTGTGGCGCCGCGGCGGCGGCCTCGCGGAGCTGGCGCGACTGGTGAAGGAGCTCCGGGCGGAGCGCTACGAGCTCGCAGTCGATCTGCAACGCATCCAGAAGAGCGCGCTGGTCGCGCGCCTCTCGGGCGCGCCGCGCGTCCTGGGCTACGACCGCGCGCGCGCGAAGGAGCTCTCCTGGTTGTGGACCAAGGAGCGCATCCCGCCGCGCGAGCTCGCGCGGCACATGGTGCTGCACTACCTCGAGTTCGCGCGCCATCTCGGGGCCGAGCCAGCGGAGCCTCGGCATCTGCTTCCGGTGGACGCGGCGGCCGACGCCTGGGCGGAGAGTCTCGTGCGTGAGCTCGGCGGCGAGCCGGTGCTCGTCAACCTCGGCGCGACCAAGCCGGCCAACCGCTGGATCCCGGAGCGTTTCGGCGCGCTGGCGAGCGCGCTGGCGCGCGACGGAGTTCCCGTGTGCTTCACCGGTGCGCCGGGAGACCGTGCCGTCGCAGCCGCAGCGCGCGCGGCGGCGGGCGCGGCGCGCGTGCGCGACCTGGTGGGCCAGACGAGCTTGTGCCAGCTCGTCGCGCTCACGCGCCGTGCGCGGCTCTTCGTCGGCTGTGACACGGGCCCGATGCACATCGCCGCGGCCGTGGGGACGCCGGTGGTGGCGCTGTTCGGGCCCGCCGATCCGGTGCGCACGGGGCCGTGGGGAGAGGGACACCGCATCGTGCGCGTGCCGCCGCCCTGCGCGCCGTGCCACCGCAAGACGTGCAACCAGCCGCGCCACGCCTGCATGGAGGACATCACGGTCGAGCAGGTGCTCTCCGCGGCGCGCGAGAAGCTCGGGCTCGTGCGCGCGTGAGGGCTCTCGGGCTCCTGGACTGGCTCATCGCGCGCGCGCTCGCAGTCCTGTTCTTGCTCGCGGCCGCGTGGAAGCTGCGCGACCTGGCCGGTTTCGAGGACACGCTCGGGCGCTTCGGCCTGGTGCTCGACGCGTTCGTGCCGGCCAGCGCGCTCGCGCTGATCACGGCCGAGCTCCTGGTCGGTCTCGGCCTGGTGTTCGGCACGCGCGTGGCCTTGCCCGGTGCGCTGGCGCTGGCGCTGCTCTTCCTCTGCGTGCTCGGCTACGGCCTCCACCTCGGGCTCGACATCGACTGCGGCTGCTTCGGTCCGGGCGAACGCACGAATCTCGCGCAGGCGTTCCGGCGCGACCTCGTGCTGCTCGGCCTGATCGTGTATCTCTACTGGCGAAGGTCCCGGGAACGGAAGGAATCACGCGCGTGAAGTCGATCCTCTGGCTGTGTGCCGTCTTGCTGCTCGCCGCCTGCGGCACGAACCAGTTCGAGCAGGAGCTCGCGCTCGAGCAGGCGGCCGTGCCGCTCGCGCGCCAGACGGTGGCGGGCGGCTACGCGCTCGTCACGGCTCCGGAGCTGAAGCAGTGGCTCGACCAGAAGAAGGATTTCCTGCTGATCGACGCCATGCCCTACGAGGACAGCTTCCGCAAGGAGCACCTGCCCGGTGCCAAGAGCTTTCCCTTCCCCAAGGAAGAGATGCGCGCGTGGGACGCCTCCCAGACGGGCGACAAGAGCGAGGCCGACTTCGCTGCGCTCCTGGGCGAGGACCGGCAGCGCACCGTGGTCTTCTACTGCGGCTACGTGAAGTGTCTGCGCAGCCACAACGGTGCGCTGTGGGCGGCGCAGCACGGCTTCTTGAGCGTGGCGCGCTTCCCGGGCGGGATCGACGCCTGGAAGGGCGCCGGGTATCCGCTGGAGCGAGAATGATCGCCGCATCTTTGCTGGTCGTCGTGCTCACGCTCGCCCAGGCCGCGGCGCCCGTGCAGGGGGAACCGAGCTACGCCCAGGCCCACTACTCGAAGCGCGAGGTGCGCATCCCGATGCGCGACGGCGTGACGCTGCACGCGGCGGTCTACGCGCCCGACGATGCCTCGCGGAGCTACCCGATCCTGCTCGACCGCACGCCCTACTCGGTCGCGCCCTACGGGGAAGGCGAGCGCGAGCGTCTCGGTCCGAGCGAACTCTTCGAGCGCGCCGGCTACATCTTCGTGTACGAGGACGTGCGCGGCTGCTTCCAGTCCGAGGGCCAGTTCGTGAACATGCGCCCGCACATCGATTTCAAGCGCGGTCCGAGCGACATCGACGAGTCGAGCGACGCCTTCGACACGATCGACTGGCTCGTGAAGAACGTGCCGAACACGAACGGCCGCGTCGGGATGTGGGGCATCAGCTACCCCGGCTTCTACTCGGCCGCGGGCATGATCGATGCGCACCCGGCGCTCGAGGCGGTCTCGCCCCAGGCGCCGATCGCCGACTGGTTCTGGGACGATTTTCGCCACAACGGAGCCTTGTGGCTGCCGCACGCGTTCAACTTCCTGGCGGACTTCGGGCACGTCCGCAGCGGGCTCACTTCGGAATGGCCGGACGGCTTCGAGCACGGCACGCCGGATGGCTTCCAGTTCTTCCTCGACCTCGGTCCGCTCGCCAACGCCGACGCGCGCTGGTTCAAGGGCGCGATCCCGTACTGGAACGAGCTGCTCGAGCACGCGAACTACGATGCTTTCTGGCAGGCGCGCAACCTGCGGCCGCACCTGAATCGCGTGGCGCCGGCCGTGCTCACCGTCGGCGGTTGGTTCGACGCCGAGGACCTGTTCGGGGCGCTGAAGACCTACCGTGAGGTCGAGCAACGCAACCCGCTCGTGTGGAACGGGCTCGTCATGGGGCCCTGGTTCCACGGCGGCTGGGCGCGCGGCGACGGTGACCTGCTCGGGCATGCGAGCTTCGGCGGCAAGCAGTCCATCTGGTACCGCGAGAACGTCGAGTTCCCGTTCTTCGAGCACCACCTCAAGGGCGCGAGCGCGCCGGACCTGGCCGAGGCGACCGTGTTCGAGACCGGCGCGAATCGCTGGCGGCGGTTCGAGCACTGGCCGCCGCGCGAGGTCCAGCTGCGCGCGCTCTATCCGCGCGAACACGGAGGGCTGGCGTTCGACGCCCCGGACGACGCGGATGCGAGCGATTCCTACGTCAGCGACCCCGCCAGGCCCGCGCCCTTCACCGAGGACGTCGCCATCGGCATGACGCGCGAGTACATGACCGACGACCAGCGCTTCGCCGCGCGCCGTCCGGACGTGCTCGTCTACCAGACCGGGCCGCTGGCCGAGGAGCTCACCCTGGCCGGCCCGATCCAGGCCGAGCTGTGGGTCTCGACCACCGGCACCGACGCCGACTTCGTGGTCAAGCTGATCGACGTCTTCCCGCCCGACGCGCCGGACTTCGAGGGCCTCGAGGCGGACCAGCACCAGGGCAACTACCACATGCTCGTGCGCAGCGAGGCGATCCGCGGGCGCTTCCGGCGCAGCTACGAGCGCCCGGAGCCCTTCGTGCCGGATCAGCCGGCGCTGGTCGACGTCGAGCTGCTCGACCTCCTGCACACCTTCCAGAAGGGTCACCGGATCCAGGTCCAGATCCAGAGCACCTGGTTCCCGCTCATGGATCGCAACCCGCAGACCTACGTCGACAACATCCGCGACGCCAAGGAGTCGGATTTCGTCACCCAGACGCACCGCGTGCTGCGCTCGCGCGGACATGCGACCCGCTTCGTGGTGGGCGTACTACCGGGCCCGCGCTGAACGCGGGCGCGGCTCTCTGTCTGGTTTTTTCCACGATCCGAGCGCTTTCCGCTCGCGCTGGTAACCTGAGGCGCCCGTGCGCATCCATCGCGGATGCGCTCGAGCCGGAGACGAGTGCGAGGGGAAGAGCTCGCGTCCGATGTTCGCACACACCCAAGGAACCGAACCATGAAGCTCTCTCGATCCCTGCCCCTCGTCGCCTGCGTCCTGATCTCGTCCGTGACGGCCGCCGCGCCGATCCAGCAAGGGGGCAGCTCCGGGCCGGGCGCCGCGGGGCTCGGCGATCCGTTCTTCCCGCTGGCCGGGAACGGCGGCTACGACGTGGCGAACTACGCGCTGACCCTCGACTACCAGCCGGCGGCGAACTTCCTGAGCGGCACGGCCGTGATCACGGCCGGGGCGACCCAGAACCTGTCGAGGTTCGACCTCGACCTGCGCGGCTTCGCGATCACGCGCCTGCTCGTCAACGGCCTGAGCGCTGCCTTCGCGCGCTCGGGCCAGGAGCTGATCGTCACGCCCAGGAAGGTGCTCAAGACCGGGAAGACCTTCACGGTCACGATCGACTACGCCGGCATGCCCACGGTCGTGGTCGATCCGGACCAGTCGATCGAGGGCTGGATCCCGACATCCGATGGTGCCTTCGTCGTCGGCGAGCCGCAGGGTTCACCGGGCTGGTATCCGGTCAACGACAACCCGCGCGACAAGGCGACCTACGATTTTCGTGTCAGCGTTCCCGTCGGACTGACCGTGATGGCGAACGGCGTGCTCCTGTCGCACGCGTCGAGCGGCGGCCGGACGACCTGGGTCTGGCGCGAGAACGATCCGATGGCGCCGTACCTCTCGACCGTCACGCTGGGAGTGTTCGACCTGACGCAGTACGTGCTCCCGAGCGGCACGCCGGCCTACGTCGCGGTCGATCCGATGCTCGGCGCGAGCAACGTGCTCGATGCGTTGCCGGACATCGTCGCGTTCTACTCGTCGATCTACGGGCCGTATCCTTTCGACGCCGTCGGTGCGATCGTGGACGACGCGCGCTTCGTCGGCTACGCGCTCGAGACGCAGACCAAGCCCGTGTTCGACCGCATGCCCGACGAGGCGACGCTCGCGCACGAGCTGTCGCACATGTGGTTCGGCGACTCGGTCACGCTCACCGCGTGGCCGGATCTCTGGCTGCACGAAGGCTTCGCGACCTGGTCGGAGTGGATCTGGAGCGAGCACAACGGCGGCAAGACGGCGCAGGAGACCTTCGACACGCTCTACTCCCGTCAGGCCGACACGTTCTGGAACCCGCCCGCGGGCGCGCCCGGGACGCCGGAGCTCCTTTTCGCGCCGAGCGTGTACCTGCGCGGAGGCATGACGCTCCAGGCCCTGCGGGTGCGCGTCGGTGAAGCGACGTTCTTCCGGATCCTGCGCGACTGGGCGGCGGAGAACCGCCACGGCAACGTCGCCACGCCACAGTTCATCGCCCTGGCCGAGCGCGACTCCGGCCTCGACCTGGCGCACTTCTTCGACGTCTGGCTGTACCAGCCGGGCAAGCCGACGGGCTGGTAGGGAGTCGGGGCTGCCTTGCGGAGCTGCCCAGCGCTACAGTGCGCGGGAGATGGGCGCCCGGGGGGGCCGTGATCCGCGCTCATCCGAACCAGACCCTGCAAGAGAAAGAAAACATGAAGAGTCAGCTCTGTATCGCCGCGTTGCTTTTGATTCCCGTGGGTGCTTCGCTCGCCTACTCCCAAGAGAAGAAACCGACCGACGCGGCGGCGGCGAAGGACGATCCGGCGATGGCGAAGATGATGGAGTTCGCCACGCCCGGACCGGCCCACAAGGTGCTCGAGGGCAAGATCGGCAAGTGGACCACCGTCGTGAAGTGGTGGATGGCGCCCGGCACCGAGCCGACCATGGACGCCGGGACTTCCGAGATGAAGTGGATCCTGGAAGGCCGCTTCGTCGAGGACACGTACACGGGGACCATGATGGGTGGACCGTTCCACGGCCGCGGGACGACGGGCTTCGACAACCTCAAGAAGAAGTACGTCACCACCTGGATCGACACGATGGGCACGGGGATCATGCACTCCGAAGGCACCTTCGACGCCGCTACCAAGACGTTCGCCTACATGGGCGAGTCCGCCGACACGATGGCCGGGAAGTACGTGAAAACCCGCACCGTCGAGAAGATGGTCGACGCCGACCACTGGACGATGCAGATGTACTCGCCGGGCCCGGACGGCAAGGAGTTCATGGGCATGGAGATCAGCTACACGCGCAAGAAGTAGCGCGCTCGATCGACGGAACACGGGCCCGGAGGCGGCGAGCACGCTCCTCCGGGCTCGTTCTCTAGCCCGGGCTCGTTCCGCGCGCGCGCGTCATTCTCCGCGCACCCAGGCCGAGGAGAGCGCCGAATCCGGCCGGCAGGAGCGCGAGAAAAGTCGACCCGAAGTTGCCGACCTCGTAAGGCAGCGGCGTGCCCGTGACCCGCACCCACAGGTGTGTGCCCGGGATCGAGAGTCCGAGCACGAGCCACCACAACCATGCGCGGCGCGGATCGAGGAAGCTGAAGGCCGCGCTCGCGACGAAGAGCAGCAGCACGGCGAGTTGCACCTCCTCCGCATGCCGGTCGATCCAGCGGGTGCCGGCCGCGACGAGGAGAGCGAGGGGCAGGAGCAGGAGGGTCGTGCGCATCGCGGGGGACTCGAGGCGCAGGCCGAGAACGTTGAGGGCGACGTCGAGGACCTGGCGCAGGACCCAAGCGCACCACAGAGGCGTAGAGGACGCGGAGTCTCGCAGAGTGAAGAAAGGGGGCCTCCGGATCGTCGACCCTCGGAGAGCTGAAGCCCCGGAGGCCCCATCCTCTCTCGATTCTTCCTCTGTGAACCTCCGCGTCCTCTGCGCCTCTGTGGTGCGCTTTCTTCCTCTCCGCCAATCCTCGCGCCAGGCGACGACTCTCCGGAATAGAAGACCAGCGCGGGCTTCGCCCGCAACCCAAGCCAACCACAGAGGCGCAGAGGGCGCGGAGCCTCACAGAGGGAGAACAAGAAAAGGGGCCTCCGGATCGTCGACTCC
>JANOGB010000063.1:0-4308 GCA_031413955.1 Planctomycetota bacterium
GATCATCTGGAACAGCGTGTTCGGGATGCTCGGAGGACCGGAGAGGCCTGCGTAGTAGACGTTCTGGCGCGCATCGCTGCGCCCGCGGTTGCGGTTGGGCGAGCCGTAGTAGTTGCCCCATTCGATCAGGTTCAGCTCGTCGTCGTCGTAGGGGTCGGCGACCTGGCTGGACGGGCCGATCGAGGCCGGGCCGAAGCCGATGTTGGGGCCGTTGTCGGAGGCATAGAGGCGCCCCTTGGACGTGAGCAGCAGACCGAAGGCGTTGCGCAACCCGGCCGCGTGCACTCCCACGTCGACTCCCGGGGCGACGTCGACGATCTCGCCGAAGCGCTGGTCGTCGTTGGGCAGGCCCGACACCGTCTCGACATAGGAGACCACGCCGTTGAAGCCGGGCTTCGAGAGGCGCGCCTTGAGCACCGCGGCCGAGAGTGGGGACTCGGGCAAGTCGCCCGAACCGTAGGCCTGCACACCCGCGTTGGTCATGCTGCCCACGCTGATCAGGAGATCGCCGTTGTTGTCGAAGACGATCCCGTTGATGCCGTGGTCGTGGTTCGACACCGGCAGACCCGTGATCAGCGGGCTCGGCGAGGCGAAACTCGGCCCGGTCAGCACGCTGATCTGACCCGTGTAGGCCGAAGGGCCGGTCGGCGTCTCGCCGCCGTTCACGAAGTGGTCCCCGTGCCCGACATAGAGCCGGACCGGGGAGGGCGGGTCGTAGGGGTGGATCGCCAGCGCCAAGGTGTCGTTGTTCGAGAGCCCCGAGACACCGGGATACTGGGTCTCGGACACCAGCTCGTAGTCCTCGTCGAACTCGAGTGCCGTGATGCGGCCGTCGAGCGAGGCCACGTACAGCTTGCCGTCCGGAGCCCAGACGCCGGCGGTGGGCGACGGCACGCTCAGGATCAGATCGCGCCGGAACTGGATCGGCGCCGGACCCTCGAGCTGGTACAGGAACGTGCGCACGTTGCTGGCGCCGTTCTGGTTCTCGACCGAGACGGCGATGGCCCCGCCGCCGGGCGGCGAGGGGAACTGGATGCGCCACGGGGTGAGGCTGGTGAAGTCCGCCGCGATGAGGTCCATGTCGCCCCAGTGGACGACGACCTGCTGCGGCGGGAAGAACCCGAAGCCGTCGATCGTGATCGGATCGCCGCCGGCGATCGCGCCGACCTCGGTCATGGCGTGGATCACGGGCACGACGCCGGTCTCGTCGTGAGTCAGGAGGTCGCCGCTCAGCGGGCCGCCCGAACCGCCCTGCGTCAGGCTCACGTCGAGGGGCAGATCGGCGAGCGTATCCACCGCGAAGCGCGCCTCGATCTCGTGCAGACCAGAGAGAGCGAGGGGCAGGGTCACTTCCGCCCCGTCGATGAAGAGTTTGCGCGCCGCGCCGCCCGTGGCCGTCAGGCTGTAGACGCCCGGATTCTCGATCCACAAGCGTCCGGCCAGGCGCACGAGCACGTTGCCCGTGAAGGGCGAGCCGCCGACCTGACCCGTTCCGCCCAGGTTCATGCTCGCGCGCTGCTCGAGGAAATCGGCCGAGGCGGGCACGGCGTCGAGCAGCGCCGCTGCGCCGCTCCCGCTGGCGTCGTAGTAGTGCGCGAGCACGCCGGGCACCTGGTCCGGCTCGACCACGCGCACGTCGCGCTCGTCCGCCAGCGAGTGAGGCGGGAGGTTGTCGTCGAAGATCTGGAGCTCGATCTCGGTCGTGGGTGCGGAGAGCACCGTGCTCAGGGTCGTCGTGGTCGAGAGCACCTGGCCATCCACGCGCCATGCGTAGGCAGTCAGGGTGTGCCCGGGCTCGTGTGTGTGCGAACCCGTCCCGTCGAAGAAGACCGGCTCGCTCCCGTCCTCGTCGTAGTCGACCAGCCACAGCGGGCCATCGAGCGTGACGTGCAAGAATGGGTCTCCGGCGTGGCCGCCGAGCCCGCTCACGGAAGCGGCGGCGTACTCACCCGAGGCCTCGAAGCGCAGCGTGAAGACGTCGAGCTGTTCCTCGTCGGGCTCGAAGGTCACGGTGGCGGCGAGCTCCTGCCCGGGGCCGATCGAGAGCGCCGGGGTGATCGGGCGATAGACACTGACCGAGCCGCCCGAATAGCTCGTGCCGTTCAGCGTGACTCGGAAGGCCGAGCTGTTCCCGCTCGCCCCGAGCAGGAAGTGGAGCTTCAACAACGAGAGCGGCTCGGGGCCGGTGTTCTTCAGCGTCAAGACCTGGCTCTGTTCCTGACCGGCCGAGACGGCGCCGAAATCCAGCCCGATCGGGAGGACCTCGAACGGGAACAAGTCGACCTCGACACCCCCCGGCTTCGGCGGGCCGCTCGGGGCGACCCACTGCTGCTTCCGGGTCTGCAGCGCGAACGAAGCTCCGCTTGGCGCCAACAGCGTCAGCGAGACGAGCACTCCGACCAGGCGAGAAACGAAGGTGCGCATCAGGGATCCCCGGAGGATGCGAGGAAGGGTGACAAGCACAAGTCTAGCTCTGCTCGACTCCCGACCGCATCGGCTCCAGTCCGTTTTTCTCTTCGCCCCGGCCGGACGGCCCGCCCTCGGAAAGAACTTCGCCTCGCTCGGACGGCTACGGCCCTGAACAAGCGCTTCGATGCCGTCCGGCCGGCAAGAGTACGGAGCCAGGCACGGTTTCGCCGGATTCCGCCTGCGCGCAGGAGGGATGGGGAGCAACGGGCGGAATCCGGCAAAGCCGAGCCTGGCACCGTACTCTCGCCGGTGAAGCGGTGACGAAGCGCTTGTTTAGGGGCTAGGGCGCCTGGAAGACGACCGAACCATCCGGGCTCTTGCACTCCAGGCGCGGCGAGCCGTCGAACAGGGTCGTGAGCTGGAGCCGGGGTTGTCCGCGCTCGTCGGCCACCTCGAGCAGCGCGTTCCCGTCCTCCTGCACGACCATCCCGACGCGGCGTCCACCACCACCATCCAGCAGGATCAGATTGGGCAGGCCCGCCTCGTCCAACCCCATTTGCCCGCGCATGCCCCCCTGCCCGTCCCGGAAGTTGAGCGCGGCCCCCCCGCTCGCGAAGGACTCGAGTCCGCCGCGCTCGCGTCCGTTGACGTCGAGCACATACGCGCCCGAAGAACCGTCCGCGTGCGCGCTCAGGCGCACCCCATCCAGGAGGCGGTGGCTGCACAGCTCCAGACGGCTCGAGTTCTTCGAGTCGATACCCATGAAGGCCCCGGTCTTGCCGTCCGGGCCGCGCAGGAGCAGGGAGGGTCCGTTGGTGGTCAAGAAGGCGGAGGACTGGCCGTTGCGCATCTGCAGCATCGGGTTGCCCTTCGAATCCAGCTCCAGGGTGGCCTTCTCGCTGCCGTCCGCGCCCACGAGCACGAAGCGCTCGGCCGAGAGCACGTTCTTCGCCTGCGGCCCGACGCTGCAGGCCGCCCAGCCGAAGGCGAGCAGGCCCGCCGCGGCCAGGGCCAGCCGGTAGCGCAGGTTCGCGCGTTCGAGGCGACCCAGACGATCGAGGACTTGCTGCGAGAGGAGGGAGTCGGTCATGGGAGGCGCACGAGAGGATCCAGGATCTGGCCGGAGCGCCGGGCTCCAGCCCGGCTCTTCGTCTTGGCTCTTCCCGGTCTCCGAAGAGGAAAGGAAAGGAGAAGAAAGCCGCGCCGGGCTGGAGCCCGGCGCGCCCGGCTGAGGCTCAGGCCTTCTTGCAGTGCTCGTCGAAGAGCTTGATCAGACTCTGGGCGACCGTCTGCGGATCGCGACCCTCGATGTCGTGGCGCTGCAGCATGTGCACGAGCTTGCCGTCCTTGAGCAGTGCGATCTGCGGCGAGCTCGGCTGGTAGGGCTGGAAGTACTCGCGCGCCCGCGCCACGGCTTCGCGCTCCATCCCGGCGAAGACCGTGAACAGGTGATCGGGCCTGTTTTTCTTCATCAGGGCGAGGGTCAAGCCCGGGCGCGCTCCCGCCGCGGCGCAGCCGCAGACGGAATTGACGAAGAGGAGAACCGTGCCCTTCTTCTGCACCGCCTGGTCGACCTCGGCCGGGGTCTTGAGCTCGGCCACCCCGAGGCGCGTCACTTCGTCGCGCATCGGCTGGACCATCGCGGAGTCGTACATGCCGCCGCCGGCGGGAGGTTGTTGCTGTTTCGAGAACATGGCGTTTGGGGGGCTGCGCTGGGTTCGGAGCGTGACGCAGCATCCTATCGAATGTCCGCGGGCTCCGTCCCCGTTCGTTCTTCGTTGAAGACCGTAATCTCAACCGGGAGCGCCGGGCTCCAGCCCGGCTCTTCCTCCTGGCTTGCTTCCGTTCTCCGAGGCAAAGGGAAGAAGAGCAGAGATCGGAGCCGGGCTGGAGCCCGGC
>JANOGB010000064.1:0-2992 GCA_031413955.1 Planctomycetota bacterium
CGGCGCCACGGCGGTGATCCGCTACCGGTACGACAAGAACGAGTATCGCGTGCTCACGCTCTATCCGGAGTGGGGCAACGCTCCCGCCAACGTCCTGGCGACGGTCTTCGACGAGTTCGGGAACGAGTGGACCTCGTCGCAGGGCGGCATCACTGCCGAGTTCGCCGCGTTGCCCTGGATGGCCGCGATCCCGGAGCGCGCTTCCATCCCGGTCGACGTTCCCAACCAGACGGCCACCACGCGCAGCTACTACGCGATCGACCGCCCGGCGAGCACGCTCAACCCCGAGGGCAGTCGGACGACGTACGCCTACGACGGCTTCGGGCGACGGATCCGCACCACGGACAGCCTGGACAACTACACCGAGCTCGTCCTCGACCGCGATGGCCACGTGATCCGCGAGTCGTCCTACGGAGCGGCTGGCGGGTCGCCTGTGCTGCTGCGCAGCCGTTTCGAGGACCACGACGAGCTCGGTCGGGTCTACGAGACCCGGCGGATGCACGTCGACGCGGCGGGGCTCGCCATCGGCGATGGCGTGGCCACGGAACGCACGGCCTACGACGGGCGGGGCAACGTGCGCCGCAAGGTCGACGACGGCTGGAATTCCGTCGTGTTCGTCCAAGACGGCGCCGGCCGGCCGACCAGCGTGACCGATGCCGTCGGGAACGTGCGCACCCTCACCTATGACGCCGACGGGAACCTGATCCGCAGCCGGTCGACGGACGTGGCCAGCGACGCGCCGTCCACGACCTCCACGTTCACCACCTGGTTGTTCCACGATGCCGCCGGGCGCATCTCGGCCCGTGTGGACGACCTGGGCCACGCCGAGCGCTTCCTGTACGACGGCTCAGGCAACCTGGTGTTCGTCAGCGACGCCCAGAGCTCGACCACGAACCTGCCCCTGGCATCGCTCGAGAATCCGCAGCATCCCCAGCACGCCACTCTTCCCGCGCTGCAGATCAACGACCACGGGAACACGAGCCGCTTCACCCATGACGACATGGGCTACGTGCAGGACACCGTCCGGCACCAGCGCGTGAACGGTCTCGGGCTCCAGCCCCTGCTCCCCGGTCCGGACGGCACCCTGCTCGTGCGGCGCACGTACGACCTGAACGGTCGCCTGCGGTCCGAGACCGACGGCGCGGGCAACGTCACGATCCACGCCTACGACGCGCTGAACCGCGAGATCCGGACCACGTTCGGCGACCAGAGCATGTTCGTCATCACGTACTACCGCGACGGCCTGCCCAAGACCGCGACCGACGTGAACCACAGCGTGGTGACCTACACGTACGACGCGGCGCGCCGCCTCCGGCGCCAGGACGCCGTGCCGGGGCCCGGCGTCGTCGGGCACCTGTTCGACGAGTTCACCTGTGACGGGTTGGGGCGCGTCGTGCTGGCCTGGAACCAGTACTTCAGTTGCTCGCGCGAGTACGATTCACTCTCGAACCTGACGCGCGACGCCGTCGACGGCCGGAGCTGGTCGGGGGTCTACGACGGCACGGGGAACCTCGTGCGCTGCATTTACCCGGGAGGCCGGAGGCTGGAGATGCAGCGCGACGGCGCGCGCCGTCTGCGCAGCGTCAAGGATCAAGGAGCGAGCTCGGCGCTGGTCGAGATCGAATACCTGGGCGTGTCGCGCGAGCGCTCACGCCGCTATCGGAACAGCCTGGCCTCATCCAACGCTTACGACGCCGCGGGCCAGATCGCTTCCAGGACCCTGGTCTCACCGGGGCCCCCCGCAGCGGTCCTCGACCAGCGCGTGTTCCTGTGGGACCGGGCCGGCAACAAGACCGAGCAGAGCCGGCAGCACCTCCTGCCGGCCCAGCGTCGCACCTACCAGTACGACTCGAGCTACCGCATGACCCGCGCGAAGCGTTTGCGCGGCAGCACGGTTCTGGAGGACGTCCTCTACGACCTGGACCACGCCAACAACCGTGACACGGTCAGCGGCGGAGCCGGAGCCGGCGACTACACGCTCGTCGGTCCCGATGCGCTGGTCAACGAGTACACGACCACGCCCTTCGACGCGCGCGTCCACGACGGGAACGGGAACCTCGTGTCGAGGCAGGGGCTCGCGGGCATCCAGTACGACTTCACCAACAAGATGACCGAGTACCACGACCTGGTGGCCGGTCGAACGCACCAGTACCGCTACGATCCCTTCGGGCGGCGCATCCTGAAGTTGACCGACGCGACCGGATCCCCGCAGATCCGCCGCTACGCCTACGATCCCTCCTATCGCATCTGCGAGGAGCAGGACGGGAGCGGCACGACCCTGGCGACCTTCGTCTGGGCCGAAGGTTCCGACGCCATCGTAAGCATGCGCCGGGATGCCGACGGCCTGCCGGGGGCCGAGGACTACTTCTACCACGCCGACGATCTGGACAACGTCCTCTTCCTCTCGGACGCGGGCGGCGTCGTCGTGGAGCGCTACGAGTACGCGGACTACGGCCTGCTGCTGGACGGTTCGTACCAGCCGCTGGCCTCGTCGTCGCGCGGCAATCCCTTCTTCTTCAACGGGAAGGTGCGCGACGCGGAGACGGGCTTCTACGACTTCCGCTCGCGCTACCTGGAACCGTCGACGGGTCGCTTCACCACCCGCGATCCCCTGGGTGTCTGGGGCGACGGAGCCAACCTCGGCAACTCCTACGCCTACTGCGGCAACAACCCGTGGTCGCGCGTCGATCCCTACGGGCTCGAAGGCGAAACGTCCAACCCCCTGACGGACGGCCCGAGGGGTGACATCCGTAACTCGAGCAACTCCGGCGACGAGATCCGCGGCGACACCGAGTCCCACGGCTCGGTCTCGGGCAAGAAGGGCAAGAGCGGCGACAAGCTCTCGGACGCGGAGTACCAGAAGGCCAAGGTCGCGGCGGCGAAGGCCAAGGTCGCGGAGCTCCAGGCGCGGATCGACAAGATGAACAAGGACTTCAAGGAGGTGCACGAGGAGCTCTCCAAGAAGGACGCCAGCCCCGGTCAGATCGAGATC
>JANOGB010000065.1:0-19238 GCA_031413955.1 Planctomycetota bacterium
CAGGTCATTCAACGCAAGGCGGTACACCGAGAAGCGTTCGAGCAACTTGCGTACTTCGGGCCGTTGCAGGCCCTCGCGATGCAGTTCGTCGCAGCCGGCGCAGTAGGGCGTCTCGAACAGCAATGCAACTGGTTTGGGCCCTGTCAGCGCGACTGGTGGGGCGGTGAAGAATGTCTCGTCGCGCAGCTTCGCGCTGGCCGCCTCCTTGGCCGCCGTCTTGACGTACTCGTCGTAACGCATGCCCTTGCCTGCCAGGCCGGCGGCGTAATCCAGCGCCGCCTCGAAACGGTGCGGCGGCAGGTAGCCGTTGAGGCGCAGTGCGATCCTGCCTTGCTCGTCGACGACTGGTCGCTGATCCGCTACGACCCGGCCGCGGACGCCTTCGTGCGCTTCGGCGCGGGTTACCTGAACCGTCCGTCGGGGCTCGCCATCGCCCCCTCGACCTCCGGCTCGGGCAGCACCACCGGCTGGAGCCTGTACGTCTCCGAGTTCGACTTCCTGTGGCAGAAGCCGAGCGTGCCCGCGCCGGCCGAGACGCTGGTGGATGCGTCGCTCGGGCTCACGCTCGCGCGCACCGTGGCCGGGACGCCGCATCCGCGCTACGGCAAGCCGCGCGTGCTGGTGCCCGCGCCGCATCGTCCTGGTCAGGGCAGCGGGGGCGGGCTGATCGGGACCGCCACGGGCTGGGTGCTCGCCTTCGATGCGGAGAGCGGTGAGGTGCGCCCCGTGGCCGGGCCGGACGAGGGCCTGCGCGGCGAGCTGGTCGCGCTCGCGCCCGCGCCGGACGGCAGGCGCACGCTGGCGCTCAACCGTGCGGGCGAGCTGTTCGTGCTGGCCGCGGGCCGCGCGCGGCCGGTCGCGCTCGATCCGGAGCTCGCCCTCGCGCTCGTCGACCAGCACGTCGCCGCTCCGCAGCGCACGCTCCGTCTACGCGACTCACGCTCCGGCGCCGAGGAGTGGTTCGTGCTCGACGGCTGGGTCGTGTGGCGCGTCCCGGACGCGCAATGACGGAGCCTTGGACCCGCTCGTCTCACGCGCGCGTGGCTGTCTGCTCGGCCTCGCCTGCGGCAATCTGCTCGGCTTGCCGAACGAGTTCCTGCGCGCCGGCGGAGCCCGTGCCGGACATCGATCCGGCCGAGCTTGGAGCAGGTCGTTGCCCGCGGCTATCAGCGCCGACGGGCCCTGGGCGAGACGGTCACCGGGAACGGGCAGCCCCACTTGGCGATGAGGCTGTCGCCGGAATCGAAGGCGACGGTGAAGCGTCCTCCGGCGTAGAGCGCCGGCCCGCCGCCGTCGTCGTGCACAGCCAGGGCAAGAACTTCGTCGTTCGTCCCGCTGCCCAGCGCGGACCAGCTCGAGCCGTCCCACTTCGCGATCCGGTTCGGCCCGAGGCCTCCCGCAAAAATGAACTGACCTCCGGCGTAGAGCGCCGGTCCGCCGCCATCGTCGAATACCGACAGGGCGAAGACAGTGCCGGTTATTCCGCTTCCGAGTGCCGACCAATTCGAGCCGTCCCACCTCGCGATGTGGCTTGCCACCTCGCCGCCCGCGGTCGCGAAACCACCTCCGGCGTAGAGCGCCGTTCCGCCACCATCGTCGTGCGACACCAGGGCGCGAACGTCGTCGTACATCCCACCGCCGAGCGCCGTCCAGCTCGAGCCGTCCCACCTCGCGATCCGGTTCGCCGCCACCCCGCCGGCCGTCGTGAAACCACCTCCGGCGTAGAGCGCCGGTCCGCCGCCATCGTCGTGCGACACCAGGGCGCGGACGTCGTCGTTCATCCCACCGCCGAGCGCCGTCCAGCTCGAGCCGTTCCACTTCGCGACCCGGTTCGCCGCGACGCTGCCCGCGGTCGAGAAGGTTCCTCCGGCGAAGAGTGCTGGCCCCCCGCCGTCGTCGTGCACCGCGAGGGCAAAGACGGCGCCGTCCATCCCACCGCCCAGGGCCGTCCAGCTCGAGCCATCCCATCTCGCGATCCCGTTCGCTGCGACCGCCCCCACGGTCGAGAAGGTTCCTCCGGCGAAGAGTGCTGGCCCCCCGCCGTCATCGTGCACCGCGAGGACCTCGACCAAGCCATCCACGTCGCTTGCGAGGGGAGCCCAGCTCGAGTCGTCCCACTTCGCGATCCCGTTCGCCGCCACTCCGCCCGCGATTGCGTGGCCTCCGGCGTAGAGCGCCGTCCCGCTGCCGTCGTCGTACACCGCGAGGGCACTGACGTGGTTGTTCTGCCCGTTGCCCACGGCCGACCAGGTCGAACCGATCCACCGTGCGATCCACTTCGCTCCCACGTCGCCCGCGCTCGAGAAGTCTCCTCCGGCGTAGAGTGCGGGCCCGCCGCCATCGTCATGCACCGCCAGGGCATGGACGGTGCCGTAGTACGAGATGAAGTCGCCATCCATCCCGCTGCCGAGCGCCGTCCAGCTCTGGCCGTTCCACTTCGCGATCCCGTTCGCGCTCACCCCGCCTGCGGTCGTGAAGGAGCCTCCGGCGTAGAGCGCCGGCCCGCTGCCGTCCTCGTACACCGCAAGGGCATTGACTGCTGTGTAGCCGAAGGGGAAGTTCATCCCGCTGCCCAGCGCGGACCAGCTCGAGCCGTCCCACTTCGCGATCCGGTTCGCCGGCGCGCCGCCCGCCGTCGTGAACTCGCCTCCGGCGTAGAGCGCCGGGCCGCCGCCGTCGTCAAAGACCGTCAGGGCAAAGACGTCGCGGTTCAGCGGGTTCTGCAGCCCCGACCAGCTCGAACCGTTCCATTTCGCGATGCGCCTCGCCGGCCACCCGTCAGCCCGGGTGAATAGGCCGCCCGCATAGAGTGCTGGACCGCTGCCGTCGTCGAACACCGTCAGAGCAAGCACCGGGCCGCCGCTGACCCCGCTGCCGAGGGCGGACCAGCTCGAGCCGTTCCACTTCGCGATGTGATTCGCCGGCACTCCCCCCGCGGATGTGAATTGACCGCCCGCGTAGAGCGCCAGGCCGCTGCCGTCATCGAAGACCGTCAGCGCAAATACGCCACTGGAGGTGCCGCTGACCCCGCTGCCGAGGGGCGACCAGCTCGAGCCATCCCATTTCGCGATCCCGTTCGCCGCGACGCCGCCCGCGCTCGTGAAGACACCTCCGACGTAGAGCGCCGGCCCGCTGCCGTCGTCATACACCGCTAGGTCCGCGACTGAAGTGAAGGAGTCGGCAATCCCGCTTCCGAGTGGTGCCCAGCTCGAGCCGTCCCACTTCGCGATCCTGTTCGCCACCACGCCGCCTCCGCCGCCTCCGAGCGTGAAGCCGCCACCCGCGAAGAGTGCCTGCCCGCCGCCGTCGTCGAACACGGCAATGGCCTTGACGGCGAAGTCGGCCCCAAACGGCCCTCCGAATGTCGGAATCCATTTGGGTGTGCACGAGGAGCCGAGCGAGAGCGCAAGTGGATCCACGCGGGTTGCTCCCGTCGACGCGCGCAGCACCACGCTTGCGCTCGCGACCAGGTTCCCTCCGACGCCACCCGAAGCCGTCACCTGCACGCTCGTCGCCTCGAGCGGAACCTCCACCTCGAGCCGATAGTTGCCGGCCACGTCCGTGACCGCCTTCCCACCCGCGTTGCTCATCACCACTGCGCCCTCGGCGGGGGAGCCGTCGG
This sequence comes from Planctomycetota bacterium, assembly GCA_031413955.1. Taxonomy (GTDB): domain Bacteria; phylum Planctomycetota; class UBA1135; order UBA1135; genus JABFRZ01. The sequence continues at coordinate 3,623 of JANOGB010000065.1, forward strand.
GCCCGAGGACGAACCCTTCGAGCGTCACCCTGACTCTGGCCGAGGATTCGGGGTCGCCACCGAGCGGCGCCGGCGTCGCACCGGAGGGCTCGCCCTGGGCGGCCACTTCAGCGTGCGCGAGCGTCGCGCACGTCGCCATCGAGACCAAAACGCAGCCACACCAGATGACTCTCGCCGTCATCGTGATCTCCTATCGTGATGGGTTCGTCTCCGAACCCGGGCTCAAGCACTCGAAGCCAACATGGTCGGGCCCAATGCCCACCCGCCGAATCCTATTGCCGTTGATCGATCCAAGCTAGCCCCTCCCGATGGCCCGTTCGCGGCGCGCGTCCCAGCGCGCGGCCACGCGGCGTGGCTTCCAGCGCCCGGCGCGCCGGGCCGTGCTCGGCGATGGGCCAAGTGGATCTGGAATCAAGGCGTTCAGGGCCTGGGTCGAGAAGACGGTTGCCCGCGGCGTGGCGCGAAGTCATCCGACGCCGCGCCGTACCTGTGCGAGTTCCTCTTCGTACCGAGGCCGCGCGCGGCATCGGAGTCGGGCTGCGTGGACGCGAGTGAGAGTCTCTGGGGGCGCGAGTTCGAGGGGGTCCCAGCTCGCCGACAACGACCTCCCCCGGGACTTCTCGACGACCGAGCTCGCGGCGGGAGCGGACCTCGTTCGCCTCCCTATCTCGCATTGATTAGCCTGCCCCAGGATGGATGCAGGCTCATCCTCGCCCCTCGTCCGCCTGCGCAAGCTCCTCGGCCGAGTGCGGCGGCGTTTCGTGCTGGACACCTACGACGTGTTCCTGCGACCGGTGCCGGCGGACGCGAGCTTCGCGGCGCCGCAGGGATACGAGTTCCGCTTCGGGAGCGCGGCGGACATCGAGCGTTGCGACCCGTTCCACACCGAGCTCGACGAGCACGAGCGCCGGGCTGGCGTGCGGCGGCTCGCGCTCGGGCACCGGGTCGTGCTCGCCCTGCACGGGCCCGCGCCCGGGACGGTCGTGTTCACGATGTGGGCCAACCCGCGCAACCTCAACGTGCCCGGACTGATGAAGCGCGCGCTGGCCCCCGGGCAGTGGTTCATCTACAAGGCCTACACCAGCCCCGAGCACCGCGGGAAGAGGCTGTACGAGAGCGGGATGCGCTTCGTCCTGTGCGAAATGCGTAGAACGGGCCTCTCCGAGCTGGTGGGATACGCGCACGTGAAGAAATCCGTCTCGCGCAAGGGTCTGGCGACGCTCCAGTTCACGAGCGCAGGTCGCGTCACGCAGCTCGACTGGCCCGGCCTGAAGGGGACGTTCCTCTCGCAGGAGCTGCGCGCGCGCTTTCCGCGCGAAGTGCCGCGCTGCGCAGGTGCGATGGCCGAAACAGATCCTCCCCGCTCGGCATGAGCCTGCTCGGCAAATGAGACCGTCCCGCACGATCCTCCACACCGCGATCGCCTTCGCGCTCACGGCCATGATCTTCGGCGGGCTGCACGCCGCGTTCGAGATCGGCGGGCGCACATGGGTGCTCGAGTTCCAGGCCGGGTCGCCATCGGGCTGGCTCGAGAAGTTCGCGGCCATCGTGCAGAGCACGGCCATCGAGGGCTTCGGGTTCCTCCTGCTCGGGGCAGGCCTCGCGGCCGCCGCCGTGGGTCTGACGCGAATCCTCCCGCGCCTGCGCTACGACGACGGTGGCTCGGGCTACGGCGGCGCGCTGATCCTGTGTGTCGGAGCCTTCTTCGGCTGGGCCGCGCTGGCCTGGCTCGCTGAGGATGCGCTGGCATTCCTGACGCGCTGGCAGGTGATCGCGCTGGACGTGCTGGGCTGCCTCGTTTTCCTGGGCGGGCTGTGTTTCTACGACCTGCTCACGCGGCGTTGCCCGTGGGCTCCCCGCGCCAGCGAACCGAACGCCCTCGGCAGCCTGGCGGGCGCCGCGCTGGGCACCTGCATCGCGCTCTGGATCGTGAAGGGCGGCGACGAGGGCTGGCGCGACCCCACGCTGCTCGTGCTCGCGGGCGTGGTCTACCTCCTGACCGTACCGCTGGCCGGCCTGGTCGCGCGCGCGTGCGACTGGCCGCTCGCCCGCGCGCGCGTGCGCGCACGGCGCGGCGCGCTGTATCCATGGCGCGTGACTCTCGCCGGCGGCGCGCTGCTCGGCCTGGCCGGCCTGTGGACCTTGCCGCACCTCGAGTTCTCGCCGCTGCAGGACGAGCCGAACTATGCCACCCTCGCCCCGCGCCCGGAGGGTCCCGGCCCGAACGTGGTCTTCGTCACGGTCGACACGCTGCGCGCCGACCACCTCGGCTGCTACGGCTACCCGCGTCCGACCTCGCCCTTCCTCGACGCGCTCGCGCGCGAGGGCGCGCTGTGCAAGGACGCTTCGGCCGCGGCCTCGTGGACCAAGCCCTCGACCGGCACGATCCTCACGGGACTCCATCCCTCGCGCCACGGTGCCCTGTACCACGGCAGCATGCTGCACCTGCCCGACGGCAAGGAGACGCTGGCCGAGGCCTTCCGGAACCGCGGCTACGTCACGGCCGGCTTCGTCGCCAATCCCAACCTGAAGAGGGTCTTCGGCTTCGATCGCGGCTTCGACGTGTACTTCGATTCGCCGGTCGAGGACACCGTGACGCTGGCCTGCATCCGCGGCACGTGGTTCGGCCAGCTCTTGATGACGATGTTGCGCCACCAGTTCAACTGGAACTACGAGAACGACTGCGCGCGCATGAACGAGGAGGTGCTGGCCTGGCTGGAGAAGAACCACGAGCAGCGTTTCTTCCTCTACCTGCACTACATCGATCCACACATCCCCTACGACCCGCCCGCACGGTACCGCGAGGAGTTCGAGCAGGAGCACGGCGCGGTATTCTTCAACGAACGCAAGCGACTCGTGGGCATCGACCGCTACGACGGCGAGATCCGCTACTGCGACGAGGCCGTGAGCGCGCTGGTAGGCAAGCTGCGCGCGCAGGGCGTGTGGGAGAACACGATCTTCGTGCTCACCTCCGACCACGGCGAGGAGTTCTTCGAGCACGGCGTCCTCGGCCACGGCTTCTCGCTCTACCAGGAGGTCGTGAAGGTGCCGTTGATCCTGCGTGGCCCGAACGTGCCCGTGGGCGCGGTACTCGACTCACCGGTGCAGCTCCTGGATCTGCCCGCCACCGTCCTGGCCCTGGCCGGCACGGGCGTGAAGGAGTTCGGCGACGGGACTTCGTTCCACGCGCGGCTGCGCGCGCGCGAAGACCCCGCCAGCGAGACCATCTTCCTGGAGAGCGAGTTCGGCCAGAACGAGCTCGACCCGCGCTCCTTCGTCTTCTCCGGGGTGCGCGCGGGGCGCTGGAAGTTGATCCTGACCGAGCAGAATCAATTCTTTCCGCCCGCCGATCCGCACTACGGCCGCGAGGCGCTGTACGATCTATCCGGAGACCCAGAGGAACGCAGAAATTTGTTCCGTGAAGCAGAACACCAGGCCCTGATCCGTGGCCTCCTGGAGCGCTTGCGCCGCCACGCCAAGTTCCTGGAGGAGCAGGGCTTCCGCGACGTCCCCCCCGCCGCGCTGACGCCCGAGATCGAGGCCGGCCTGCGCGCCCTCGGGTACATCGGCGGGAACTAGCAGGACCTGCTTCCATGCCGCCGCGCCTGCTCTTCACGGTCGACGTCGAGGAGGACATGCCCGGCTGGAAGATCACCGACCCGATCACGGTCTCCAACGTCGCCGCCCTGCCGCGCCTGGCCGAGCTGTGCGCCCAGCTCGGCACACGCGCGACCTACCTGTGCACGTATCCGGTGGCGACCACGCCCGAGTCGGCCGCGATCCTGCGCCTGCTGCATGCGCGCGGGGACTGCGAGATCGGCGCGCACCTGCATCCCTGGAACACGCCGCCCTTTCACCCCGTCCCCGGGCGCGCGGGCGACGAGCGCGGCCACGCCTACTACCAGTTCGAGCTCGGCCCCGAGCGCTTCCGCGCCAAGCTCGAGGTCCTGCATCGCGCCGTGGCCGCGATCGCGGGCGTGCGACCGCGCTCGTTCCGCGCCGGACGCTTCGGCATCGACGCGGCCACGCTGCGTGAGCTGATCGCGATGGGCTACGAGGTCGACACCTCGGTCGCGCCGCTGGAGGAGTTCCGCGCCGACCGTGGCCCGGATTTCCGCAACGCGCCCCAGCATCCCTATCGCCCCGCGCGCGACGACGTGCGCAAGCGCGGCGACCTGCCCATCGTCGAGATCCCGGTCTCGGTCGGGCTCTCGCGGCGTCTGCCGGTCGCGCTGCAGCACGCCTACGTGCACATCCCGCAGGCCACGCGTCTGCGCGGACTGCTCTCGCGCGACTATCTCAACTTGCTCGACTTCGCCTGGCTCTACCCGGTGCGCTTCGACCTCGAGCTGATGAAGAAGGCCGCGCGCACCCTGGTCGCGGGCGGCGCGCCGGTGCTCAATGTCTTCGTGCACTCGAGCGAGCTCGTACCCGGCATGTCCGGGCGCGTGCACACGCAGGCCGACGTGGAGCAGGTCTTCGAGCGCCTGGCCGGGATCTTCGAGCTGTGCCTGGAGGAGTTCGACGCCGTGCCCTGCACCCTGAGCGAAGCGGCCCACGCCCTACAACCCGGGCTCGGGCTCGCGACGCAGTGAGCTCTGCGGCGCGTCTCGACGCGCGAGCGTGGCGAGGAACCGCGGCCCTCTCCGCCCTGGCTCCAGCCTGGGATGGTCTCGCACGCGAAGCGGGGCGCGACCCGCTGTGCAACTCGCACGCGTGGAGCGAAGCCTACGCCCGCGCCTTCGCCGCGGAGCGCGACGTCTTCGGCTGGAGCTTCGAGCACCAGGGCGAACCGGCCGGGATCCTGGCCCTGCGCCGCGAACCATCGCGCGGAGTGCTGGCCCTGCGCCGCGCGCTGTTCGTGGCCGACGGCACCTTCGACTCGGACTACCTCGAGCCGCCGATCCGCCCGGGGCTGGAGCGCGCCGTCGTGCGCCAGCTGTTCGACCTGGCGCGCGACGAGCGCGGGCTCGAAGTCCTGGTCCTCTCCGGAATGCCGGAGGACTCGCGCTTCCTGGCGGCGCTACGGGCAGAGCTGGACCTGCGCGGGCTGCCCCATCGCGAGCACGCCGTAGCGTGCCTGGCCGCGCCGCTCGCCGACTCGTTCGAGCGCCAGCTGGCGAGTCTCAAGCCGCGCATGCGCTCGAAGGTGCGCAGCGCGCTGCGCGCGGCCGAGGAGCGCGGCGTGCGCCTGGCCTGGTGCCGGCGCCGGGACGAGCTCGAGGACTGGCTCGCGGAGCTCTTTCGCCTGCACGAGCTGCGCTGGCAAGCCGAGGGGCGCACGGGCAGCTTCGCCGACCCGCGCCGGCGCGCCTTCTACCGCGCGTTCGCGGGCGCCGCGCTGGAACGCAACGAGCTGTGCTTCGCGCGCCTCGAGGAAGGCGGGGCGGTCAGCGCGATCCAGATCGGCGTGTGCGTCGGCGAGCGCTACTACCAGATCCAGGAGGGTTTCGACCCCGCCCGCGAGGACCAGCGCGTCGGCACGGCGCTGCGCGCCCTGGCCATGGGGCAGATGATCGCGCGCGGGGTGCGGGTGTACGACTTCATGGCCGGCGACGCGCGTCACAAACACGACTGGGGCGGAGTGCTACGACCCTGCACGACCCTCGCGTTTCCGCTCGAGCGCTGGCGCGCGCGGCTCGCGTACACCCTGCGGGAGCGAGTGGAGAGCTGGCGGAGCGGAGCAGACGCGGCCGAGGAGCACGCGCTCGACGGAAAGCAGTCATCCGCCGGCGAGTGACGCGCTCCGGACCCCGAAAAAAACACGGTTCCCCGCGGCGCCGCGCGAGCGCCCTCAAGACCGCGTCCTTCCCCTGCCGAACTGCCCCAGCGATCGTCCGCGGGCGCGCTCTCGCACCAGCGGACTGGGACGGCCACCCGGGGGAACCACATCGTGCAGACGCGCTCGCTCCAGCTCTCGCTCTCGTTGCTCGCCACACTCTTCGCGACCAGCGCTTGCGCGACCTTCTCGGCCCTCGGGATGGCACAGAAGGATGGCCTGGGGCAGGTCGACGAGCTGCTCTCGCACGTCGAGCGCGTGCACGTGGAATCGGCCGTCGCCAAGGACCGGGCGCAGGCCGCCATCGAGGGGCTACGCCACATGATCGCGCCGGAGTTCCGGGGCGACCCGGCGAGCGGTCATGCACAGCTCGTGGCCGCGGTCGATCGGTCCGCGGAACAGGCCGAAGCTCTGCAGGGCAGCGTGCGGCCGCTGCGCAAGACGGGTGAATCGGTCTTCGAGCGCTGGACCGGGGACCTGGAGTCCTTCGGCAACCTCGCCATGCGCCAGCGCAGCCAGGAACGGCTGGAAGAGACGCGCCGCCGCTACGACGCGGTCCTGGCCGCGGCCGTTTCGGCCCAGCTCGCCTACGACGCCTTCAACGGCGACCTCTCCGACCACGCGCTGTTCCTGGAGCACGACTTCAATGCCGCGGCGGTGGCGGTGATCGCGCAGGAGCTCGAAGGGCTCAAGACCCGCGGCAAGGAGCTCGCCCGGCGCCTCGATGCCTGCGCGGCGGCCTGCCAAGCCTACGTGGAGTTCTCGGCTCCGAGCACGCAGGAGGCACCCGCGAGCGAGACCGAAAGCAAGGCGCCCGCGAAGCCCAAGCCGGCGCCGGTGAAGAAGACCGAGACCGAGACCAAGCCGGCCGAAAGCCCGGCGCCGCAAGGTTGACCCGCTCGCTCGCCGCAGAGCGGTGAGCGCGAGCCCATGAGCTGGCTCCTCTTGCTCGGCCTCGTGCTCGCACTGGGCCTCGCCTTCCTGGCGACGCTCTCGCGCCGCGCCGAGCTCGCACGCATGCGGCGCGGGGTCGAGCAGCGCGAACGCACGACGCGCGCCGGCTCCGCGGCCTTGCTCCAGTATCCGGTCGTCGATCTGTCGCGTTGCCTGGGCTGCGGGACCTGCGTCGCCTCCTGCCCGGAGCAGGGCGTGCTCGAGCTCGTGCACGGCCAAGCCCTGGTCGTGAACGGCGCGCGCTGCGTCGGGCACGCGGCCTGTGAGCGCGAGTGCCCGGTCGGCGCGATCACGGTCACGGTCGCGAACCTGGCCGAGCGCGCGGATGTGCCGGTCGTGACGAGCGCGCTCGAGTCCGTCTCGGCCAGCGGCCTGTTCCTGGCGGGCGAGGTCACGGCCCACGCGCTGATCAAGGTCGCGATCGAGCAGGGCACCGCCGCCGCGAACGAGGTCGCGCACAGGCTGGAACAGGCCCCGGCCGCCGCCGGTGAATACGGGCTGTGCATCGTCGGCGCGGGACCGGCCGGACTGGCAGCCGCCCTGGAGGCACAGCGTCTGGGGCTCTCCTTCGTGGTGCTCGAGCAAGAGTCCGGTCCCGGCGGCACGGTCGCGCAGTATCCGCGCCGGAAGCTGGTGCTGACGCAGCCGGTCGAATTGCCGCTGCACGGCCCGCTCGGCGGCGGACGCACGACCTTCACCAAAGAGGAGCTGGTGACGCTGTGGCAGGAGATCGCGCGCCAGCACGAGCTCCCGATCCACGGCGGCGTCACCTACGTCGGCTGCGAGCCCACCTCTGGCGGCGGGTACCTGGTGCGCACGAATCACGGCGAGCTGCACGCGCGCCACGTGTGTCTCGCCATCGGACGCCGCGGCAGCCCGCGCAAGCTCGGCGTGAGCGGCGAGGGTCTGCCCAAGGTCGCCTACAGCCTGCTCGACGCACGCAGCTACGAAGGCCGACGCGTGCTGGTCGTCGGCGGCGGAGACAGCGCGGTCGAGGCGGCCCTGGCGCTGGCCGAGCAACCCGGCAACGAAGTCCTGCTCTCCTACCGGCGCGACGGTTTCTTTCGCGTGCGCGAGCGCAACCTGGTGCGGCTCGAGGAAGCCTGCGCGGAGGGACGCCTGCGCGTCGCGCTCTCGAGCGAGGTGCGCGCCATCCATCCGGACGCGGTGGATCTCGAGCTCGACGCGCACGGACAGCGCCGTCTCGAGCGCGTCCCGAACGACGAGGTCTTCGTGATGGCAGGCGGCACGGCGCCGCTCGAGCTGCTGGCGAGCTCGGGCGTGAGCTGCGACCCGAGCCTGCGCCCCGCGCCGGCGCCGATCGTCGAGCAGGGCACGGGGCTCGTGCCGGCGCTCGGACTCGGCCTCGTGCTCGCGGTCGTAGCCATGCTCTGGGCCCTGTGGCACGCCGACTACTACTTGCTGCCGATCGAGGCTCGTCCCGGAGTGGCGAAGCACGTGCTGCTGCGGCCGGGTTCGGGCCTCGGGCTCGCCTTCGGCATCCTCGCGACCGCGCTGGTCGGCGTGAACCTGCTCTACCTCGCGCGGCGCGCCGGCTGGCCCGGCCTGCGCTGGGGCTCGCTACGCACCTGGATGACGAGCCACGTGGCCACGGGCATCCTGGCGGTGCTCTTCGCCACGCTGCACGGCGCGATGGATCCGCGCGACACGGTCGGCGGGCACGCGCTGCTGGCCCTGGCGCTGCTGTTCGTCACGGGCGGGATCGGGCGCTACTTCTATGCCTGGCTGCCGCGCGCGGCCAACGGGCGCGAGCTCGAGCTCGAGGAGGTCAAACACGAGCTCGAGCACCTGGCCGGCGATTGGGATGCGAGCCAGCGGGCTTTCGTCGAACGCGTGCGGCGCGCCATCGAGCACGAGATCGCCGCGCGTCAGTGGAAGAGCTCGTTCCTGGGCCGCGTGGGCGCGCTGCTCACCGGCCAGCGCAGTCTGCGCCGGCAGCTCGCACGCCTCACCGATGAAGGGCTCGATCAGGGCATTCCCGCGGCGAAGCTCGAGGCGATCCTCGCCCTCGCGCACGTGGCTCACCGCACGAGCATGGCGGCGGCCCACTACGAGGACCTGCGCGCGCTGCTCTCGTCCTGGCGCTACCTGCACCGCTGGATCGCGGCCCTGCTGGCGCTCCTGGTCGTCCTGCACGTCGTGTACGCGCTCTCCTACGGCGCGTTCTTCCCCGCAGGCACGCCATGAAGTCGCGCACCCAGGTCCTGATCGCCTTCTTCTCGGCCATGGCGGTGACGCTGGTGGCGGTGAGCGACATGGGCCGCACCTCGCCGGGCGGGCTCTCCGAGGTGCACCAGCGCGTGCCGGAGCTCGCGGGCAACAACGATTGCTCCGAGTGCCACGGCGGTCTCTTCGGCGATCTGCGCGCGGCCTGCCTGGAGTGCCACGAGCCGATCGAGACCCAGCTCGAAGCGAGCAGCGGCTTGCACGGGACGCTGGGCGCGCGCGCCGAGCAGTGCGGCCTGTGCCACGCGGAGCACCACGGCGCCGGAGCGCCCCTCGTCCACGGCCAGAGCTTCGCCCTGGCGGGCGTGCCCAAGGCGACGGAGTTCGATCACGAATTGATCGGCTTCACGCTGGACGGCGCACACGCGCCGCTCGAGTGCAGCGAGTGCCACACGAACGCCGGCGTCGCGGTCCTGCCCGAGGGCGCGACGCGTTTCCTCGGGCTCGACCGGGACTGCGCGAGCTGCCACGAGGACACGCACGAGGGGCGCTTCGCGCTCGCCTGCGCGAGCTGCCACGGGCAGGAGACGTGGGAAGACCTCGCCTCGCTGGGTCACGAGCGCGTGCTGCCGCTGGTCGGCGGTCACGGCGGACTCGACTGCACGGAGTGTCATGCGCAGGACGGGGCCCATGCCCTGGAGGTCCTCGGTGGGAGGAGCCTGAAGCCGGAGCCGCGGGACTGCGTCGCGTGCCACGAATCGCCCCACACCGAGGCCTTCATGCAGGGCGCGGCCGCGCTGGTCGACCTTCCGCCGGGCCAGGGCTGTGCGAGCTGCCACGCGAGCGAGCACGTCAGCTTCCACGAGCCTGCCCTGCAGGACATGACGAAGGAGCAGCACGCGGCCTCGGGCTTCGCGCTGGAGGTCCCGCACGCGGAGCTCGCCTGCGCCGACTGCCACGCTGCCCCCGAGGCGCCCTTCGCCGAGCGCTTTCCCGGGCGCGCCGCGGAGCAATGCAGCGCTTGCCACGCCGACGTGCACGAGGGCCAGTTCGCGGAGGGCCCCTTCGCCGACCAGGAGTGCAGCGCGTGCCACGAGCCCGACACCTTCGAACCGCACGCCTTCACGGCCGAGGACCACGACCTCGCCGCGCTCGACCTCACGGGCAAGCACCTCGAGATCGCCTGCGAGGACTGCCACGAGAAGCCCACGGAGGTCGCGGCCCGCGTCTTCCGCGGCACGCAGGCAGCGTGCGACGCCTGCCACGCGGACGCACACGAGGGCTTCTTCGCGCCCTTCGTGGCCGGGCGCGCCGCGCCGGAGCACGGCGAGTGCGAGCGCTGCCACGACACGACCAGCTTCGCTCGGGCGGAAGCCGACTTCGACCACGCGGCCTTCACCGGCTTCGCCGTGCTCGGCGCCCATGCCGAGAGTGCCTGCACCCTGTGCCACGAGGAGCGCGCCGAACCCGACGCCACCGGGCGCACCTTCGGGCGCGCACAGGAGCGATTCGGAAGCCTCGAGGGCTGCGTCACCTGCCACGAGGATCCGCACGGCGAGCGCTTCGACGCGGCCGGACTGCCGGCCGAGGTCGAGGGCAAGCGCGATTGCGCGCGCTGCCACGTCGAGAGCTCGTTCCGCGTCCTGGCGCGCGACTTCGAGCACGCCTTCTGGACCGGCTTCGCGCTCGCCGGTGCACACGAGCAGGCGAGCTGCACGGCCTGTCATGCGCCGATCCCCGGGACGAGCCGCCTCGGTCGGACGAGCACCGAGGCCCCCGGCGCGAGCTGCACGGACTGCCACGAAGACCCGCACGCGCGCCAGTTCGCCGACGATCTCGGGGTCACGGATTGCCAGCGCTGCCACGACTCGGCTGCCGCGGACTTCCTCACCTTCGACCACGAGCGCGACACCCGCTTCCCGCTGGGAGACGCGCACCGCGAGCTCGAGTGCGCCAAGTGCCACGCGTCGACGCTGCGCACTGGCCTGGCGGTCGTGCACTACCGCCCGCTCGGGTTCGAGTGCGTGGACTGCCACGGGAGCAGTGCGGAAGTCTTGCTCCGCCGCCAACCCTTGCTCCGTAGCCAGCAAACGAGGAAACCGTGACGAGCGCGCTCCTCGTGACCTTCCTGCTCGCCGCAGGACTCCCGGCTCCCGCACTCGCCAGCGCTCTCTGGCAGGCCGAGATCGCGGCCGAAGGCAGGATCACGCTGGAAGTGCGCGTCGGCTCGGCCGAGCGTGGCTGGGCGCGGATCGACCGCGGCTCGGCCGACGGACTGGTCGTGGGCGACGTCGTGTCGTTCCTCCCGCGCGAGGGCGGCGTCTACCAGGGCACGGTGGCCGAGCTCGAGGAGCGCGCGGCGCGCGTGGAGCTCAGGGATCCCGCCTTCGTCCCGCCCGCAGGCACGCGCGGCAAGGTGCAGATTCCGCGCGCGCGCATGGACGGGGTCACGCAGGCCCGGCCGCCGAAGAGGCCCGCGCCGAAGCGTCAGGCGGGCGAGGTCGAGCTCCCGCAGCCCAGCTTCGCGAACCGCGACGAGGGCTGGCAGGAGGGCGAGCCGCTGCTCGCGCGCGTGCGCGCGGTGCGGCCCGAGGAGCGGGCGCGGAGCATGCACGGGCGCAGCTACGCGAGCTACGACGGCACGCGGGCCAGCGAGGGCGACCGCAGCGACGGCTTCCTGCGCGTCGGTACCGGGCTCGTGCTCGAAAACCCCTTCGGGCAAGGGGATCGGCTGCACGCCGACCTCGAGTGGAACGCGCGGCGCGTCGAGGTCGACGATCTCGACGACGAGGAGGGCACCGAGCTGCGCCTCGATCGCCTGTCCTATGCCTGGGGCGGAACGCGCTTCGCCGCCGAGGGCTGGGAAATCGGCCGCTTCCTCCCGAGCGGCGTGCCCGAGCTTGGCGTTCTCGACGGTGTGGAGCGGATCGTGCGCACGCGCGGCGGCGACCGCTACGGCGCCAGCCTCGGTTTCCTGCCGGAGCCAGACGAGGAGTTCCAGACCGGCTCCGACTTCCAGCTCGCCGCCTTCTATCGCTGGGTCGCGGACGAGAGCGAGGAGCTCAGCGCCTCGGCCGCCTACCAGAAGACCTTCCACAACGGCGCGACCGATCGCGATCTGGTGGTGACGAGCTTCAGCTCCGTCCCGCGCGCGGGCTGGAGCCTCTACGGCACGGCCTGGATCGACTTCTACACCGATGGCGACGATCTGAAGGGAACGCTCCTGGGGCTGACGCAGGCGTACCTCGGTGCCGGACGGCGCTGGCAGAGCGGCAACTCCTTCGATCTCGTCCTCAGCCACCTCGAGTTCCCCGAGATCGACCGCGACGAGTTCACGCCGGTCGAGGACGCCCAGATCGCCGACGACCACAACGAGCGCCTGGCGCTCACGAGCAGGCTGCAGCTCACGCGCGACATGCGGCTCCTGACCGGCGTCGGCGGCTGGATCGACGAGGACGAGGAGGGCGGCGACGCCGAGATCGGCCTCGCGCTACAGGACCTCTTCGCGCCGCGCGCCTTCGGCGAGGTCACAGCCTTCGGCACGCGCGGCCGCTTCCAGAGCAGCCTGGGGACACGCGCCACGCTCGGCCTCGCGACCGACTACGGACGCTGGGAGCTCGACTACGAGTTCTCCCAGAACCGCCTGGACGGGTTCTCCTCCGCCAACGACGACCTGCCCCAGCACCGGCTGCGCTTCCACCACGACCACACCTGGCGCGGCTGGGATCTTTCCTGGCGCATCGAGGGGCTCGTGTACGACGATGAGAACGCCGTGAGCGTGGGCCTCTACCTGCAGCGGAACCACTACTGACCATGGGCGCTCCCCGCTCGATCCTCGTCCTCGTGACGCTCGCGACGCTCGCGATCCTGGGCGGCTGCCTCGCGCAGAGCCCCGCCAGCGTCAAGCAGCACCTGTGGTGGTCCGGCCTCGGGCCGGTGCTCCCGCACCAGACCTTCCCGGCGGACTGCTCCCTGTGCCACGAGGGCACCGACTGGCAGGGCGTGCGCGCCGACTTCACCTTCGACCACGCGAAGGAGACCGGCGTGCCGCTGCTCGAAGCGCACGCGCGCGCCGCCTGCCTCCTGTGCCACAACGACCGCGGCCCCGTGGCGACCTTCGCCGCCCAGGGCTGCGCCGGCTGCCACGAGGACGTGCACCGCGCGCAGCTCGGCCCCGACTGCGCGCGCTGCCACACCGAGCGCACCTGGCAACCCTTCGGCCAGATCGAGCTGCATGCGCGCACGCGCTTCCCGCTCGTCGGCGCGCACACCTCGACCGCCTGCTTCCGCTGCCACCCGGGCAGCGAGGTGGGCGTCTTCGTACCGACCGACACCGAGTGCCTGACCTGCCACCGCACCGACCTCGCGCGCGCGGTGAACCCGAACCACGCCGGACTCGGCTGGGTCGACCGCTGCGACCGCTGCCACATCCCGCGCACCTGGAACCAGGCCGAGATCAACGAGTGAGGCGGTAGGGCCAGAGGGCTCCCGGCACGGTCTTCGGGCCATGCAGCCCAAGTCCGCCCTCCTCCCGGGCCGAAACGGGCCACTCTGGCCAGATCGATCTGGCTATACTAGCCATGATGAAGCAGGTTTCGATCACCGAGCTCAAGAACAAGCTCAGCGAGTACCTCCGCCTGGTGAAGAAGGGCGAGACGATCGAAATCGTCGAGCGCAACGTCCCAATCGCGCGCATCGAAGGCGTTGCGCGGGCCGGGAGCAGGCGCGACATCGACGTCGAAGACCTGGAACGGCGAGGGATCCTGAAGCGCCCGCAGAAGAAGTGGGATCCGGACTTCCTGAAGAATCGCCCGCCGACGCCCTGCAGCGTAGACGTGGTCAAGATCCTGATCGAGCAACGCGGAGGCCTGTGAGGTTCTGGGAGTCTTCCGCGCTCGTCGCGCTGATCGTGGAACAGACCGCCAGCGCGCGGGTGCGCGCCCTCGAGCAGGAGGGCGTCGAGGCCGTCGTCTGGGTGTTGAGCGACGTGGAGGTGCGCTCGGCGATCGAACGTCTGTGCCGCGAGGGCGTCTTGACGCCAGAGCAAGCCCGGCGAGACGTCCAGGACAGTGAAACCGTCTGGCAGCAGCTCCGCCCCATCGACCTCGTGGATGCCGTGAAGCTGAGAGCGAAGCGTCTGCTCGCGCGGCACGCGCTGCGCGCCGCGGACGCGCTCCAGCTCGGAGCGGCATTGCTCGTGGCCGACGATTCCCCGGAAGGCCTCGAGTTCGTCACGCTCGACGAGCGCCTGGCCGAGGCCGCCCGGCGCGAAGGTTTTCGCGTCCTGCCCTGATCGGGCTGGGAACCCGGGCGAGGGAAAAACAGGCCGGAAGATAACGGCCGGCGGAGGTGGCGCGGTCAAGATCGCACTGCTCGCGCTCCGATGACTCGCCCCGGAAGGGAGACCGCTCGGCGGCGTTCGGGCCGCGGTGCGGGAGAGGGGAACGATGTCGCACGCACTTCGCAAACTCGGGGGTTCGCTGGGGCTGGGCCTGCTGGCCGCCTGCAGCAGCGAGACCGGCACGCTGACGCAGCAGACGACCTCGTCCTGCATGCTGTGCCACAACGGCTCGCTGGCGGAGGATTACGGCGGGCCGGGCATCGAGAACCCGCACCCGTTCCCGGGCGCGGACACGATCGCCTGCACGACCTGCCACGGCGGCGACGGCAACGGCGCCGACCAGCTCGCGAGCCACGTGCCGCCGCCGCCCGAGGTCGGCGACCGACTGTTCCAGACGACGAACGCGCGCGCCTACTTCAACAAGCTGACGCTGGCGGGCATGGACAAGTTCGCGAACTACGTCGTCGACGGCCGCAGCTACACGGCGCTCGACTATCTGCAGTTCGTCAACCCGGGCGACCTGCGCGTCACGAAGCTCGGCCTCGGCTGCGGCCAGTGCCACGCGAACCACGCCGAGGAAGTGAACGGCAGCCTGCTCGCGACCGAGGCCGGGGTCCTGGCGGGAGCGCGCTACCAGTTCGGCGCCGACAACGTCGTGCCGGAGAACGCCGGGCTGTACGAGGACACCGCGGCCGACTATGGCGTGCGCGCGGTCAGCGACGCGAGCGTCGACTTCTCCACGGTGGGCAACGTTCCGCGCCTGGTCGAGTATCCGACCTTCAGCGTCTTCGGCCGAGTCGGCGGCGTGTGGAACAACCTGGCCGAGTTCTCGGCCGCGGCCATCGCCGACGACCAGCTCGCCGATGGACGCGTGGTCACGGGCTCGCCGCTGATGCAGCTCTACCACGAGCAGATCTCCTTCACCTGCGGCGACTGCCACCTGGGCAGCGCGGGCGCGAACAACCGCGCCGGCGACTTCCGTTCCTCGGGCTGCACGGCGTGCCACATGCCCTACTCGCTGGGCGGCCGCTCGGGTTCGAGCGACGCCAACGTGAACAAGCTCGAGCCCATCGACCCGGACGACATCGACGAGCCCGAGCGCGCGCACCCGCGCTCGCACCAGATCCACGGCGTCAATCGCACGCTGGCGAACAACGCCGTCGTCCCGGCCATCGACGACATCACCTGCGCCGGCTGCCACCAGGGCTCGAACCGCACGGTGCTGCAGTACTGGGGCATCCGTCTGGACCAGAACGCGGACGTTGTGAACAACCGCCAGTACCCGGCCAACGCCGTGACGCGCCGCGGCACGCACGACGACGAGCGGCTCTACGACCCGGCCTTGGGCAACAACA
>JANOGB010000066.1:0-2189 GCA_031413955.1 Planctomycetota bacterium
GCCCCGGAGGTCGCATCCTCGCTCACTTCTTCCGCTGTGAGTCTCCGCGCTCTCCGTGCCTCCGCGGTGTGTTCGTGTCGAGGAGATCGACCGTGAGGCTGCGCAACGACCTGCCGCCGGCGCTGAAATACCAGGCCGTGATCATCGAGGACGCGGCGCGCAAGGCCGGGCTCGACTTCTTCGACGTGGTGTTCGAGCTGCTCGACGCCAAGGACGTGAATGGCGTCGCGGCCTACGGCGGCTTTCCCGTACGCCATCCCTCGTGGCGTTTCGGCATGGAGTACGAGCGCCTGGAGAAGGGCCGGCAGTGGGGACTCTCGAAGATCTACGAGCTGGTCATCAACAACGACCCGACCTACGCCTACCTGGTGCGCTCCAACTCCATGATGGAGCAGAAGCTGGTCATGGCCCACGTCTACGGGCATGCCGACTTCTTCAAGCACAACCTGTGGTTCGCGCCCAGCGAGCGCAAGATGCTCGACGCCATGGCCAACCACTCGACGCGCGTGCGCCGCTACATCGACGCGTTCGGCCTCGAGGCGGTCGAACAGTTCCTCGATCGCGTGCTGCCCTTGGACACGCTCATCGACCCCTTCCTGCCGCGGCGCGAGCAGGGCCACGCGCCCGAGGCGCGCACGGTCTACCCGCTGCCCTCGGAGCGCGCCCTGCGCGCGCTCGACTCGCTCTCGGCTCCGGCCCTGCGGGTCGATACACCCGTGCCGGCCAGCGAGCTCGCGGTCGAGCCCCGGCGACGCAAGCTGCCGACTTACGACGTGCTGGGCTTCCTGGAGGAGTGCGCGCCGCTCGAGGCCTGGCAGCGCGACCTCGTGCACCTCGTGCGCTCCGAGGCCTACTACTTCTCGCCCCAGCGCATGACCAAGATCATGAACGAGGGCTGGGCCTCCTACTGGCACTCGCGCCTCTTGACGGGCGGGATCCTCGACCCCTCGGAGGTGCTGGACTTCGCCGACTGCCACTCCGCGGCCACCTACTGCGCGCCCGGACAGATCAACCCCTACAAGCTCGGCCTCGAGCTCTTCCGTCACGCCGAGCGCGCTGGCGAGGACATCTTCCGCCTGCGCTGCGTGCACAACGACGTGAGCCTGGTGCACAAGCTGGTGGACGAGGAGTTCGCCGAGCGGTTCCTGCGGCCGCTGCTGGCGCGACCGGCGGCCGAGTCCTCCGCTGCCGGCCCCGACTGGAAGAGCGTCAAGTCCGCGTGCCTGCAGCAGCTCTCCTGGGGCGGTCTGCCGCAGATCGAGCTGGTGGAGGACGACGGCGAGGGCAGGGGTGAACTGGTCCTGGTCCATCACCACGATGGGCGCGATCTCTCGCTCGGGCGCGCGCAGGCGACGCTCTCGAACCTGGCCGCGCTGTGGAAGCGTCCGGCGCAGCTCTACACGCTGCTCGAGAAGCAGGGCAAGAAGCTCGTGGCCAAGGGTGGAGAGGTGTCCATTGTCGACGCGAGCGAGGCCGAAGCGCGTTGCTCCGTAGGCGGCAGCGATCCCAAGTCCCCGCCGCGGCGCGCGGCGGGTTACCCCAGGCGCCGGTGCAGCGCCTGCAGCTCACCGCGCATCTGCACGCGCAGCTTCGCGTCCAGGTTCGACAGCGGCTCGTCGAACAGGAACACTTTCGGCTCGCGCACGATGGCGCGGCCCATGGCGACGCGCTGGCGCTGGCCGCCCGAGAGCGCGCGCGGCCTGCGCTGCAGGAACTTGCCCAGCTCGAGGATCGCCGCCGCCTTCTGCACCAGGGTATCGATCTGCGCCTTGGACAGGCCGCGGATGCGCAGCCCGTAGGCCATGTTGTCGTACACGCTCATGTGCGGATAGAGAGCGTAGTTCTGGAAAACCATCGCGATGTCGCGGTCCTTCGGTTCCACCGAGGTGGTCCGCGGCGTCGACGTTGCGATCGAAGACGGCGAGTTCTGCGTGCTGGTCGGTCCCTCGGGGTGCGGCAAATCTACGTTGCTGCGGATGATCGCGGGCCTCGAGAACATCTCCCGCGGCGAGATCGAGATCGGCGGGCGCGTGGTCAACCACGTGCACCCGAAAGAGCGCGACATCGCGATGGTGTTCCAGAATTACGCGCTCTACCCGCACATGAGCGTGTACGACAACATGGCCTACGGGCTGCGCATCCGCGGCGCGCGCCGTGAGCGACGCTGTGCGCGTGCCAGTGATCGCCTC
>JANOGB010000067.1:0-5180 GCA_031413955.1 Planctomycetota bacterium
CTTGCTTCTTCCGGAGCCGCGGAGAACGGAAGAAGAACCAGAAACGGAGCCGGGCTGGAGCCCGGCGCTCCCGGTTGAGCTCATGAGCCCGGGAACGCGCGAGCAAGACAAGAAGACCGAGGTGATCGCCCCCGGTCACACGCTCTCCACCGTCACCGACAAGATCACCAAGATCGTCCTGACGCGCGAGACGCCGCGCGGCTGGTACCTGGGCTTCGCCGCGGCGTTCCTGCTGGTGATGGTGCTCTTCTTCTCGATCGCCATGCTGCTGTGGAAGGGCGTCGGCGTGTGGGGCCTGAACGTGCCCGTCGGCTGGGCCTTCGACATCGTCAACTTCGTGTGGTGGATCGGCATCGGCCACGCCGGCACGCTGATCTCGGCCATCCTGCTGCTCTTCCGCCAGGAGTGGCGCACCTCGATCAACCGCTTCGCCGAGGCAATGACGCTGTTCGCGGTCGCCTGCGCGGGCATCTTTCCGCTCATGCACCTCGGCCGCCCGTGGCTCGCCTACTGGCTGGTGCCGTACCCGAACACGATGGCACTCTGGCCGCAGTTCCGCTCGCCGCTCCTGTGGGACGTGTTCGCTGTCTCGACCTATGCCGCGGTCTCCCTGCTGTTCTGGTACGTGGGCCTGATCCCGGACCTGGCGACGCTGCGCGATCGGGCCAAGAGCAAGCCCTGGAAAATCATCTACGGCATCGGCGCCATGGGTTGGCGCGGCGCGGCGGCGCACTGGCAGCGCTACGAGACCGCGTACCTCCTGCTGGCCGGCCTGGCGGCGCCGCTGGTGATCTCGGTGCACACGGTGGTGAGCTTCGACTTCGCGGTCGGCATCATCCCCGGCTGGCACGCGACCATCTTCCCGCCTTACTTCGTGGCCGGCGCGATCTACTCGGGCTTCGCGATGGTGCTGACGCTCGCCATCCCGCTGCGCGCGATCTACGGCCTGCGGGACTTCATCACCCTGGGCCACCTGCAGAACATGGCCAAGATCGTGCTCGCCACCGGCATGATCGTGGTGTACGGCTACGCGATGGAGGCCTTCTTCGCGTGGTACAGCGCGAACCCCTACGAGGAGGCCATGCTCGCGAACCGCATGCACGGGCACTATGCCTGGGCCTACTGGTCGCTGCTCGCCTGCAACGCGGTCACGCCGCAATTCCTGTGGTTCAAGAAGGTGCGCTCGAACGTGCTCGCGCTGTTCGTGATCGCGCTGATCGTGAACGTCGGCATGTGGCTGGAGCGCTTCGTGATCGTGGTCACGTCCCTCTCGCACGACTTCCTGCCGAGCTCCTGGGACACCTACTCGCCCACCAAGTACGAGGTCGGCCTGTACCTCGGGAGCATCGGCCTGTTCGTGGCGCTGCTGTTCCTGTTCATCCGCTTCCTGCCGATGATCTCGATCTTCGAGATGCGCACGCTGGTGCCGAGCGCCGAAGGGCGCGCCAGCGCGCCCGCGAACGAAACAACGGAGCGGCAGCCATGAGCGCTCCGCACAAGCACGCGCACCGTTGCTTCGGCGTCCTGGCGGAGTACCAGAGCGGCGAGACGCTGCTGGCGGCCATCACCGCCGCGCAGGCGGCCGGCTTCACCAAGCTGGAGGCCTACACCCCGCTGCCCATGCACGAGGTCAGCCACGCGCTCGGGCACGAGAACGACCTGCCGAAGTACGTGCTCGGCGGCGGCTGTGTCGGCGCGCTGGTCGGCTTCGGCATGCAGTACTACGCCTCGGTGATCCACTACCCGATCAACGTCGGCGGCCGGCCGTTGAACTCTTGGCCGTCCTTCATCCCGATCACCTTCGAGCTGACGATCCTGTTCGCCGCGCTGACGGCGGTGCTCGGCATGCTGGCGCTCAACGGCCTGCCGCGCCCGCACCACCCGGTCTTCAGCGTGCCAGGCTTCGAGCTCGCCAGCCGCGACCGGTTCTTCCTGCTGGTGCTGCACTACGACCCGCGCTTCGACGCGGACCTGGCGCTGGCGACGTTGCGCTCGACGAAGGCGTTCTCGGTGCAGGAGGTGCCGCACCCGTGAGCTCAACCGGGAGCGCCGGGCTCCAGCCCGGCTCCGTTTCTTCTTCTTCTTCTTCTTGCCCCTGGCCGTGCCCGAATCGGGCACGGGGAGGAAGAAGAAAAGACAAGAGCCGGGCTGGAGCCCGGCGCTCCCGGTTGAAGGCGCTCCTCCTGCTCGCCCTGCTCGCCGCCTGTCGCCAGGACATGCACGACCAGCCGCGCTTCGAACCGCTGGAGGCGAGCAAGTTCTTCGCCGACGGGCGTTCCTCGCGGCCGCGCGTGCCCGGCACGGTGGCGCGCGGCGAGGGCGAGTACGACGCGCACCTCCTGGACGGACGCGTGAACGGCGAGCTCGCCACGACCTTCCCGATGGAGGTCACGCGCGCGCTGCTCGAACGCGGCCGCGAGCGCTACGACGTCTTCTGCTCGGCCTGCCACGACCGCGCGGGCACGGGCCAGGGCATCGTGGTCAAGCGCGGGCTGAAGCAGCCGGCGAGCCTGCACATCGAGCGGCTGCGCAAGGCGCCGCCGGCCTACGTGTTCGACGTGATCACGCGCGGCTTCGGAGCCATGTACGACATGGCCGACCGCATCACGCCCGCCGATCGCTGGGCCATCGCGGCCTACGTGCGCGCGCTCCAGCGCAGCCAGAACGGCACGCTGGCGGACGTCTCCGAGAGCGCCAAGGCGCGTCTGCTCGCGGAGGTCGGGAAGTGAGCCAGACGGTCGCGACTTCCCTGGCGCGCATCCAGCGCGTGGCCCTGTTCGTGGGCGCCGCGGGCGCGCTGCTCTCCGTGCTGGGCTTGTTCCTGGACCGCCAGCGTTTCCTGCAGGCGTACTTGACCGGCTACCTGTTCGTCCTGGGGCCCGCCCTGGGTTCGCTCGCGATCGTCATGCTGCACAACATGACGGGCGGCGCGTGGGGTTTCGCGGTCCGGCGCCTGCTCGAGGCGGCCATGCGCACGCTGCCCTTCGTGGGGCTCGCCTTCCTGCCGATCGCGGTCGGCCTGCACGGTCTGTACGAGTGGTCGCACGCAGACGTGATGGCGAACGATCCGATCCTGCAGCACAAGGCGGCCTACCTGAACGTGCCCTTTTTCCTCGTGCGCGCGCTGCTCTACTTCGCGCTATGGGCGGGGCTGGCCCTGTTCATGGTCAAGCTCGCCGAGCGCTACGACCGCAAGCTCTCGCTCAAGGCCCTGCGCCGGCTCAAGTCCGCCAGCGGCTTCGGCCTGGCGGCTTATGTGCTCAGCATGAGCTTCGCCTCCTTCGACTGGGCGATGTCCCTCGAGCCGCACTGGTTCTCGACCATCTACGGCGTGCACTTCATCGTCGGCCAGGGGCTCTCGACGCTGTGCTTCGCGATCGTCGTGGCGGCCCTCCTCGCGCGTCACGAGCCCTTCTCGCGCTGGCTCGCGCCGAGCCACTTCCACGACCTCGGGAACCTCACGCTGGCCTTCGTGATGCTGTGGGCCTACGTGTCGCTCTCGCAGTTCCTGATCATCTGGTCGGGCAACCTGCCGGAGGAGATCCCCTGGTACCTGAAGCGCATCGGGCCCGCCTGGCAGGGCCTCGCGCTGGTGTTGGTGCTGTTCCATTTCGCGGCCCCGTTCGTGATCCTGCTGGTCCGTCGCTCCAAGCAGAACGCGCGCGTCCTGGCGCGCCTCGCGGGTGCGTTGCTCGTGCTGCGCTTCCTCGACATCTACTGGCAGATCGCGCCGTCCTTCGACGCGGGCGAGTTCGCGCCCCATTGGCTGGACCTCGTCGTGCCGGCAACGCTCGCGGCACTGTGGCTCGGCCTCTTCGTCCACAAGCTGCACGGTCGGCCGCTGGTCTCCTTGCAAGACGCCAAGCTCCTCGGGGCCCTCGAGGTTCCCGCGCCGTGACGAGCCCGCAGACACAGGACGGCTACGAACGCTCGGACGCGGATCCGCGTCCGGTCGTGCTGGCCGGCTTCGTGCTGGCGCTGCTCCTGGCCGGCTCGCTGGCGGCGAGCGCGTGGCTCAGCCAGGAAACCGAGGCCGAGCTCTTCGGCGAAGAGAGCGCGAACCCGGTGCGCGCGCTGCGGATCGCGCCCACGGGCCCCGAGCTGCAGGCCGTGCCGGCGCACGAACTGGAGCTGCAGCGCGCCTGGGAAGTGCGCATGCTGACCGGGACCGAGTGGGTCGATCCCGTGAATGGCGTCGTGCGCATTCCCGTCGAGCGCGCCATCGAGCTCAGCCTGCAGGAGGGCTTTCCCGTGCGCACGAAGACGGAGACGGAGGCGAAGAAGTGAGGGCCGCGTTCGTCCTGGGCCTGTGCATCCTCGGCGCACCAAGCGCTGGACAGATCATGGGCGGCCCGAAGCCGCCGGACGTGTCCTGGAGTCAGGAGCTCGGCGCGCAGCTCCCGCTCGACGCACGCTTCGTGGATCACGCAGGGCGCGCGCTCACCCTGGCCGAATGCCTCGACGAGCGGCCGGTCGTGCTGGCGCTGGTCTACTACGAGTGCCCGATGCTGTGCGGGCTCGTGCTCGAGGGCATGGTCAAGGCACTGCGCGCGGTCGAGTTCACCACGGGCACGGACTTCGACGTGCTCGTGGTCAGCATCGATCCGGGCGAGACGCCGCAGCTCGCGGCGGCGAAGCGCGCGAGCGTGCTCGATGCCTACGGCCTCGCGCCCGAGGCACCCGCGGCCTCCGCCTGGCGCTTCCTGGTGGGCGACGAGCCGGCGATCCACGCGCTGGCCGGCGCGGTCGGCTTCGGCTACAGCTACATCCCCGAGCGCGACGAGTGGGCGCACGCGGCCGGGATCACCGTGCTGACGCCGGAGGGTCGTGTCTCGCGCGTCCTGTTCGGAGTCGAGTTCGCGCCGCGCGACCTGCGCCTGGCACTGGTCGAGGCTTCCGAGGGCACGATCGGGACTGCGTTCGACCAGGTGCTCTTGCGCTGTTTTCACTACGACCCCACGCGCGGCAAGTACGGCTTCGCGATCCTGACGCTGGTGCGCGTGCTGGGAACGCTGACGGTCGTCGTGCTCGGATTCTTCGTGCTGCGCTGGATCCGGCGCGAGCGCCGGGTCGCTCATCCGGGAGCGCCGGGCTCCAGCCCGGCTCCGTTCTTCTCCTCTCTTCCTCCCGCCTCCGTTCCGAAAACGGATCTGAACCTCGGAGCCGGGCTGGAGCCCGGC
>JANOGB010000068.1:0-3361 GCA_031413955.1 Planctomycetota bacterium
GCGCGACCTCTTCGGGCTGGTGGAGACGACGCTCGCGGCGCTGTCCGGGCGCGCGTACCAGCTCCTCGAATGGGACCGCAACCACCAGTACTGCAGCCGCTGCGGCACGGCCACCCAGATGCGGAGCGACGAGCGCTCGCGTGCCTGCCCCGCCTGCGGCTACACGACTTACCCGCCGGTCACGCCGGCCGTCATGATTTTGATAACGCACGGGCGGAAACTGCTGCTCGCGCGCAAGTCCGCGTTCCCGGCGGGACGATTTTCGGCGCTCGCCGGCTTCGTCGAGGCGGGCGAGATGCTGGAGGACACCGTCATCCGCGAGACGCGCGAAGAAGTCGGCGTGGAGATCAAGAACATCCGCTACTTCGGCAGCCAGCCGTGGCCGTTCCCGCATTCGCTGATGATCGCCTTCACCGCCGAATACGCGGGCGGCGAACTGCGGCCGGACGGAGTGGAAATCGAGGAAGCGCAGTGGTTCGATCCGGACCAGCTGCCGAAGCTGCCGCCGCCGATCAGCATCTCGCGGCGGTTGATCGATACGATCTCCGGCAAGCTCATCCGCGGCGAGCCGTTCTAGCGACTGAAGGGAGGGCAACATGAGCACGCACGCCCGTTTTTCCGCAATTTTTGCCCGTTACTGCGTCACGCTCGCTCTCGCCGCCGCGGTCCTGCTTGCCGGCGGTGCCCACGCCCAGGACCGCGTTGCGGATTACTACCGACTCAAGAACGAAGGCAAGTGGCCGGAGGCGCTGCAGAAGCTGCGCGAGGAGATCGCTGATCCCAAGCGAACCGTCGATCCCGATACCCACCTCTCAAACGTCCGGCAGAACCTCATGGTGGCGCTCGGCGAATACGCGGGGCTCCACGGCGGCTTCGACGAGAAGATGGATGCCGAGGTCCGGCAGCTCTACGAGGACGGCATGTCGCGCAGCGCCAAGGGCGACCCGGGGCGCGTCGCGATACTCGAGAACGGCTACGCTATCTACTATTCCAAGACCTATCGCAACGGGCTCGGGCTGCCCTACATGCGCCGCGAGCTCCAGCACTGGCTGAAGACCGGCAACGTGTTTCGCACGGTGCTCGGCTACCACGCGATATCCAGCGCCTATGCGGACATGGGACAGGCAACGCTCGCGCGCTACTACTCGGCCAAATCGCTGGAAGCCGCCAAGCCCTACTACGTGCTGGGCTCGAGACCCTCGGACCTGAACGAATGGGTCCAGTACTGGGTCGTGCTCGGGCAGTTCATGACCAACGCCGCCATGCTCGGAGACAGGGCTGAAGTCGAGCGGCTCTGGGCCGTGCGCGAGCCGATCCCCGGCCGCTACTGGGGACTCGCTTCCTCCGGGTACCTCGAGGCGGCGGAGCAATTCGGACTCATGGGCGAGCGCCAGCGCGCGCTGGAACTGCTGCAAACCGGCCTGTCCAAATGGGCCGAGGAGCGCCCGAAATTCTCGGCGAACGCGAACGTGCAGCGCCTGTCCGACATGGTTGCAGTATGCAAGGAGGGCTCGGTCCGCATGTACGTCGGCGAGTTCGCGGCGGCCATCAAGTTGTTCGAGCATTGCGAGCAGCTTGCCAGGGCCATCGGGCAGAAGGACTCCGATATCAGCTACGCGCTGCGCGGCGCGGCCTACGAGGGCGCGGGAGACCTCGAGCGCGCCTCACAGGCCTACCAGAGGTCGATCGAGGGCGTCGAGCGCACGCGGGGCAGCTACTCCCTCGCCGAGCGCGCGAATTTCTTCCGCACGGTCTTGCGCAAGGGCTACTGGGGCCAGACCCGGGTGCTGGCGCGCCTCGCGTCCGCATCCGGCGACGCCGGCCAGTTCTTCCGCGCGCTGCATACCTCCGAGCTCATCCGCGCGCGCCAGCTCGGCGAGCTGCTCGACCCGGACGCGAGCCGGCGCGTCTCTCCCGAGAACCTGGCCCAGCTCCAGAAGCGGCTGCGCCCGGAGGAGGTCGTCCTCGCCTACACCGTCACCGAGCGTGACATCGTCGTGCTCGCGATGACCGCCGCAGGAACGCGCGCGGCGCTGGTGCCGTACGAGCCCGCGCAGCTGCGGGCGCTGGTGCGCTCGATCGCCGCCGATCTGGCCCGTCACGACAGTCCGCTCGACCGCCTGAACGACCGCCTGTCGGAGCTCGGACGCCTCGTGCTTTCCCCGGTGGCTGCCGATCTCGCGGGCAAGCAGCGCATCACGGTGCTGCCCGACGGTGTGCTGAACCTGGTGCCCTTCGAGCTGCTGTCGATGGACGCGGGAGGTTACCGCCCGCTCTACCGCGACTACATCGTGACGACCTCGCCCTCGCTGCTGTTCGTCGAGCATGCCGAGCGCGCCCGCTCGGGCGGCAAGGCGGGGGGGCTGTTCGCCGTGGCCGACCCGCGCTACGCCAAGGGCCCGCGCTTCGAAACGGTGCCGCAGGAAGATCTCGCGATCGCGGCCCGCGGCAGCCGCTACCTCTCCTACTTCGACCCGCTGCCGGAAACGCGCACCGAGGTGCAGGCGATCGGCGGCATGTTCGCAGGGGCCAAGGTCGAGCTGCTGGTGGGCGAGCGGGCCCTCAAGTCCGAGGTGAAAAAAGCCGACCTCGGCGCGTTCAGCTTCCTCCACTTCGCCACTCACGGCGTCATCGGCAACGAGATCCCGGGGCTGCAGGAGCCGGCGCTGGTGCTGGGCGACGAGCCCGGCGAGGACGGCTTCCTCACGATGAGCGACGTTTCCCGCTTCAAGCTCAACGCCGACCTCACCGTGCTCTCCGCGTGCAACACCGGCAGCGGCGAATTCGTCGAGGGCGAGGGCGTGATGGGCATGAGCCGCGCGTTCCTCGCCGCGGGCAGCCGCTCGGTCGTCGTGTCGCTGTGGCCGGTCGCGTCCAAGGCGACGGAGCGCCTGATGGTGGCTTTCTACCGGCACCTGCGCGGGGGCGCGAATGCGGCGGACGCGCTGCGCTCGGCGAAGCTCGAGATGATCGAGCAGGCCCGGAAAACGAACCCGGCGGAGGCTCACCCCTTCTTCTGGGCGCCTTTCATCATGCTGGGCGGCTGACCGGCCGCGGCGCTCAGGCGCCGAGCTTCTTCCAGACGCAGGCGCCCTTGCTGGCCTTGTCGATGGCCTCGAGCTGCTGCGCGTGAGCGGCGAGTTCTTCTTCCGTGGCGCGCACGACGACGAAGTCGAGCTTGCCGACTGCGACTTCCGCGGCGACGGTCGCGGCAGCGGTGACTTCCACTTCCATCATCAGGCTTTCCTGCCCGCGCGTCATGGCGAGGTAGACCTCGGCGAGCAGCTGCGCGTCGAGCAGCGCGCCGTGCAGCGTGCGCGCCGAGTTGTTCACCTGGTAGCGCTCGCACAGCGCGTCGAGG
>JANOGB010000069.1:0-8904 GCA_031413955.1 Planctomycetota bacterium
CTTCACGGCCCGCAGAAGATGCCCGGTCGAGACCTTCATCGCCGAGGGCGTGCCCGCGCTCGTCCCGTAGATGTAGACCGTCTCTTGGTCGTCCTCGCCCGAGGGCATGTCGGCGACAATCTTCGTGCGCAGCCCGTCCACGAACTCGTATCTTACGGTCTGGTTGTCGTCGGGGTTGGCCGGGTTGCCGCTGTTGACGCCCGAGCTGTAGTTCCGGATCTCTTTCGTCATGCGTCCGGCGTCGTCGTACTCCGTGCGCTTCACGAGCCCGCGCGGGTCAGTCGTGGTCAGCAGCGTCCCATCCGTGTCGTAGGCAATACTGGTCACGAGCTCGTTGTCGGAGCGGGTGGGCACAGATAGCCCTCCCACAGGATCCCGGTCGAAGGTCGAGCCGCCGTTGTTCCCATACTCGACCTCGTCGGTCACCCGGCCGAAGCGGTCGTACCAGGAGCAGGTGATCTGCGCCCGGCCCTTGAGCTCGGATGAGGTCAGGAGCATACGGTCGCCGTCGGCGCCGGTGTCGAGGGCGCCTTTCGTGTCGTTGGGCCCGGCCAAGTCGTCGTGTTTTCGGTCGAGGCGCACGCTCATCCAATTGTCGTCCGAGGTCTTCGACTCGTAGACCGTCTGGTACTGCTCGGCCACGTAGTCGCCCGCGACGTCGTCGACGTGGGCGTAGGTCGTGTCGTTGTCGGAGCTCAGGACGAAGCGGTGGGTCACGCGGCCGACGCGGTCGTAGAAGTTCTTCGAAAGCTGCGGCCCGTCTTCCTTGAGCACGCGGCCGACCTCATCGTGCCAGTAGAGGTGGTCCAGGTATTCCGGGTTGGTGGGAAAGCCAACGATCGTGCCGTCTGATGCAACGTTGGCCCGACGCGACTTCCACATCTGTCCGACCTCGTCGTAGAAGGACTCGGTCAGCGCCAGGCGGTTCGAGGTCTCCGTCGTCAGGTCGTCCGTCCCCGCGACGATGTTCGCCGTCGAGCTGAAGAGCCCGGTCGCCACGCTGCGCCCTTCGTTGTCGTACTTGTTGAAGGCGTGCGGCGCGGTCGAGTTCGTCTGGAGCAGCACGCGGCCGTGTGCGTCGTACGTGTAGGTCGTCACTCGCTGCCCGGTCGATCCGCTCTGCACGTACAGCGTGCGCTTCGTGAGGTAGCTGTTCCCGTCGTCGTCGTTGCCGTCGTACTCGAGCGCCTCGACCTGGACCACGTTGGCCGGGCCAGAAGCCTCGCCGCCCGCCCAAATGTAGTCGTTGGTGCCCACCCAGCGACCGGTTACCCGGCCGAGCTTGTCGTACGTCGTGCGCGTGATCGTCCCGTGCGACTCCTTGACCCGCGTCCGCCGGCCGCTCTCGTCATAACCGTAGAGGGTGGGGTCGTAGTTGGTGCCGTCGGTGCCGGCGCCGGAGGAGGGCACGACGAAGTAGGGCCGCGACTCCTTCATCGTCCCGCCCGACTCGTTGAAAGAGCTCGTTGTTAGATTGGCGACCGTGCCGAGGTCCATGGCCGTGATCGGGTCGGCGTCGGACTCGTCCACGTGGCCGGTCAGCGCCGTGGTCGACTCGTTGCTCGTGAGCGCGACTGTCGCCTGCACCTCGGCGTTGCCGGCCTGGTTCGTGACGGTGAACTCGACCGGTCCGTGGAACTTCGGCGTCGTCTCGTAGTCGGCGTAGACAAGCTCGACCGCTCGCCCGTCTGCCAGCTTCGAGTAGTAATGCTTGGTCTTGCGCCCGTCGGGGTGGGTGACGAGGTCGATCCGCCCCTGCGCGTCGTAGGCGTAGGTCGTGACGCGATGGAATGCGCCGGCCGTGCTCGTGAGCCCTGTCGGCTCGTCCGTGAGCACGTTCGTGTCCGCATCCTCGATCGAAGTGGTGAGCTGGCCGTTCGTGTAGGCGCGGTAGGAGAGGATCGCGTTGCGCTCCTTCTCGTAGGACTGCGTGCCGTCGACGCGGAAGTAGCGCGTGTAGGTGTTCGCCGTACCCGAGCCGTTGTTGCCGGGGGAAACGTCCTGCTCCGTCACGAGGTCGGAGACGAGCCAAAGCTTCGTCGTCCCGTCCCACGTCAAGGCGTGCCCGTCCTCGTAGTCCGCCGACGAGGTGCTCGTCACCTGGGGGTACCGCCTGCTCGAGAGAATCGCTGGACGCGTCACGTCCACGGCGCCGGCACCGGTCGCGATCGGCAGATCTCTCTGTTCAAAGCCTTTCTCCGAGGCGTAGTAGAGAGACCCGCTCGTTCCCACGCGGTACTTCCTCTCCTCGGCAAAGCCCGTCAAGGCACCGCTCGTCTCGCGTGCGTACTCCCAGATGAGCCCCGCGCTCGAGCTCGCCGTGATCGCGCCCGACGAGTGCGTGTAGCCCGTGCAGTTCGCAGGCGTCGCGATCTTCGTGACGCAGCCATTCGAGTCTCGCTCGACCCGCGTCACCCAGCGAGAGGGCGCCGGGCTCGTGTTGTCCGGGTCGGCATCGGTGATCACCTGGCTCAAGGGTTGCCCGACCTCGTCCCAGTACTGCGTCAGGTACGAGAGGTCAGGTCGCTTGACGACCGTGCGCTCCTTCCAAGTCGTGTCGTAGCCAGCCGTTCCCGAGAAGCTGCCGTTCGACTCGTACTCGAACTCGTGCGTCCCGTTGTTCGCGCCCGAGCAGCCGCATTCACCGTTGAACCACGCCTCGCGCACCCGGTGCTCCGAGTCGTACTCGAAGAAGGCGACCGCGTAGGGCTGCAAGCTCGATTCACTCGCTGCCAGATGGTCGTCGTCGAAGGTCGAGTCGGACCAGTCGAACTTCCGCACGCCCTCGAAGTCGACCACGTACTTCAGCGCGTGCGCGTAGCCGGGGTTCGAGCTCGAGTTGTACGTCCCCTCCCAGTAGCGATAATACTTCTTCTGGGTGAGGCTCACCCCGGAGTCCGTGAGCGGCGTCGTCAGCGTGACCGTC
Source organism: Planctomycetota bacterium (assembly GCA_031413955.1). Lineage (GTDB taxonomy): Bacteria > Planctomycetota > UBA1135 > UBA1135 > JABFRZ01. The sequence goes on from JANOGB010000069.1 coordinate 2,927, forward strand.
TTCAGGTCGCCAGCGTCGCCGTAGGTCTCGCTCGTGTAGTAGCCGTAGTCGACCTCGGCCACCGTCACCCAGGAGCCCGTGTTCACCTCGGCCTTGACCTCCGTCAGCCGATAGACCGAGTCGAGCTGCGTGTAGGCGTACGAGTAGCGCCGGCCCGAGGTGTCGTAGGCCGTCGTCATTCGCCCCGCGCTGTCGTAGCCGCTCGTGATCGCGCTCGCGGCAGACGTCGCGTGCCCGACGTAGGCCTTGTTGCCTGCGGGGTCGACGATCGTCCAGAGCTGCCCGGCGGCAACGCCAGCGTCCGAGTCGAAGCCGAAGAAGGTGAGCACGTTCCCGTGCTGGTCGGTCATCTCGTAGGTGTCAGATGCGGCCCCGCCGTCCGTGAACTCGAACACCCCGGCCGCTCCGTTGACCCCAGCGAAGGTGTCGCCGGTGATCCCGGAGTTGTCGACCCGCTTGTACTCCGCGAAGCGGTCTGCCCCGTACATGAGGTAGACCATGTCGTTCGCTGTCCCCGCGGGGTTGTAGAGCACGATCGAGGGCTGGCTCGCCTGGAACCAGTTCTTCCCCTGCACGCCGTTCGAGTCCATGTGCGAGCCGGAGGCCTCCTGGCGCGGGTTGTAGCTGCGCCCGACGACCCACGAGAAGCCCGTGGCGGGGAGGGCGATGTCCACCTCCTGCACCGAGTACGCTCCCGTCGCGAGGTCGATCCCCCCGGTCCTGGGTGCCCGCCAGGCATCCTCGAAGGGGTTCGCGTGGATCACCATGCGCTGCGCCGAAGCCGAGCGCAGCATCCCATCAAGCTGGGTGCCGCGGTTCAGGAGGCGCGGACGCGTGTCCTGCACGGGGGCGTTTGTCAGGACCTGTATCGTGGTGAGGGAGCCTGAGTGCACCTCGCCGATCCCGCGGGTGTTGACCGGCATGGGAGCGCCGCGGCGCGAGAGCACGAACGGGGAAAGAACGCCAGCGAACAGAGCGATGCCCACAACGGGACGGACGAGCAGATGCATAGACCTCTCCTGATTTTCGGACCCCCGGTTCCCACCAGGGCGGCGATGAGCCGCACGCCGACCTTATCCAGGTTCGAGGAGCCGGGCAACGGGTGCGGAGGGCTTTTTCTGTCGTCGCTCGGCGTGCAATTCCTCAACTCTGCACAGGCCATGGTCGAGCGCGCGCGATCAATCGTTCTTCATGTTCGCGGCACTCGCCTTGCGCAGGCGACCGCTCCAAAGAAAGTTTCGATCGCTGTATCCGTTGCAGCCCTCGGCGCTATCATGCGCGCAGAGTGGGGCGGCCAATTTCCCGGTCGCCCATCGAGAGAATCGAGAGGAGTGTTCGAAATGCGCGCGATTTTGGTCGTTTCATCCGTCATTCTGGTTTCCGCCGGCGCCCTGGCTTTCGCCTTTGGAGGAGGCGGTACGGGCGGAACGGATCCGATCGATCCGCCGCCCCCGCCGGCCAACACCGCGTTCGCGGGCGTCTTGCTGCGCCTCGGCCTTGGCGCCGACGCCCTCGCTGCCGCAGGAATCACCGGTGAACAGATCTCTCCGCTCGTCGGCGCTGCACGGTCGAGCTATGCCCCGGCCACCATGCAGAGCCGCGACGAGGCGTACATCGCCGCGCGCCAGACGCACGACCGGCTGCGCCGGCTCGTGCAGAGCGGAAAGGGCACGGAACAGGACGTGACCGCCCTGCGTACGGCCGAGACCACGCTCACGAACGCCACGAACGGCCGCGAGAACTATCTCGGGGACGTCCGGCGCGCAGCCCTGGCCACGGTCTCCGCCGGCCAGACCGCGCTCGTCACCCGGATCAACGCGAACCACGCCTGGTCCCTCCCCACGCAGTACCTGGTGAAAGACCGCACCGAGCGAGAGTGGGTCGCGCTGCGGGACGCGCTCGCCACGAAGCGCATCAGCGAGCAGGACGAGGAGGAGGAGTTCCCTCAATCTGCCCGCGACGCCCTCGCCGCGGTCGATGCCGAAACCGAGGTCGCGACCGCAAAGGTCAACCTCGACACGCGCATCGCCGCCGTGCAGACCGCCTGGAACACAGGGGCCACGGACTAGGGCTCGGGGGTGCACCTCGGGCATCCCGCTCGCCATTGGCCCCGCGCGTGGAAGCCGGGGTGGACGCTCCGTTCATGGTTGGGTGGGCTCGTCGCCTGCTTGGTTGCTGCCGCAGCAGGCAACGCCCAGGAGCCTGAACCCCAAGAATCGCCGCGCTGGTTCGTGACCGGCGAGGAGGTTGAGCTGGTCGACCTCCTCGACGCCTGCGCCGCCGGGCTCGACCTCGCGCTCGACTACGACCGCGCCCAGATCCAGGGAAAAGTCACGATCAAGTCGGATCTTGGGTTTTCGGACGAGGGCATGTGGTCGCTCGCGAACCGCCTGCTCGCCTCGAAGAAGCTCGCCTCCATTCAGGCACCCGGCGAGGATGCGCTCGGGATCGTCTCGGTTGGAGAGGCGGCGAAGCTCGCGCGCATCGAGACCGATGTGCGCACGGCGCGGGCGGGCTTCGTGAAGGTGCTGAAGCAGTTGCACTACGTGGAACCCGAGAAGGCTGCCGATTCCCTGCGCGCCGTGCTCGCGAGCGAGGGCTGCCTCGTTCAGCCGATCAAGGACGCGAACCAGATTCTCCTTGCCGGCCCAAGACCGCAGGTGATCGAGGCGCTCGACCTCGTCGACATGCTCGACTCCCCCGTGCCGCCGGTGGTCGAGGCGTTTCAGATGCGCCACGCCACGCCCACCGGCGTAGTGGCGCTGCTCGAGCGAGTGACCAAGGCGATTGAGCAGGTCGGAAAGTTCAAGCCCGAGGGGGTGGCGCTGGCCGAGCCAGTGTCGGGCACGATCCTGGTCGTGGCGCCGGAGCCGGAGCTCTTCTGGTGGAAGGAGCAGATCGAGCGCTTCGACCGGGTGCAGCCCTCGGTCACGCGCAACTACGTGCCGCAGCGCTTCTCGCTGAAGGAGACGGCGCGGCTCGTGCAGGACGTCGCGCGCGGGCCGGTCGAGACGGCGGGCGGCTGGCGCATGGTCGAGGACGATCTGACCGGGACGCTCGTGATCACCGCCACGCCGGCGCAGCACGAGGAGGTCGAGCGGGTGCTCGTGCGCCTGGAGAACGAGCAGCCGGACTCGCGCATCGCGCTGCGCGCCTTTCCCATCCGCCACCGCGACGTGGACGAGTTCTTGGGGCTGCTCGAGAACCTGCTGCAGGGAAAACCGCTGCCGGCGACGGGGGAGAGCGCAGGAGGAGAGAACCCCACTGCGCGGGATGCCTTGCCCGCGCCTCCCTTGCCGACCGGCGGCAGGCCGGTCCCCGAGGCGAGCGACCTCTCGCTCGCGAAGGATTCTGGCACGAACCGCATCCTCGCCGTGGGCCCGCCGCGGCTTCTCGACGAGCTCGCGCGGCTGATCACCGAACTCGACGTCGTCCACCCGCAGGTCCTGGTCGAGGCGCTGATCGTCACGCTGACGGACTCCGAGACGCGCGACCTCGCGGTCGAGCTGCAGAAGATCGGCACGGACAACGGGACGCTCTGGCGGCTCGCGTCGCTCTTCGGCGCGGGCTCGCTTGACCCAACGGGCGGCACGCTGCCCCCCCCAGGCGGCACGGGCGTCGAGGGCGTTCTTCTCGACCCCGGGAGCTTCTCCGGCGTCATGCGGGCCCTCGAGACCGTCAACCACGGGCGCACGCTCAACATCCCAAAGGTCCTGGTCAACAACAACCAAACCGCGCACCTCGACTCGCTCCTGCAGCAGCCCTTCGCGACCTCGAACACCTCGACCAACCTCGCCACGATCAGCTTCGGCGGCACGCTCGACGCCGGCACGTCCGTCCAGATCACGCCCCAGATCACCGACGGCGACCAGCTCTTGGTCGAGTACCAGGTGTCGCTCTCGACCTTCGTCGGGGATTCGTCCGACCCGACGCTGCCGCCGCCGCGCCAGGAGACGAAGCTCGCGAGCCAGGCCACCGTGCCGGACGGCTACACGGTCGTCGTGGGGGGCCTCGAGGTCGAGACCAAGACCGACGCGGAATCGCGCGTCCCGTTTCTGGGAGCGATCCCGATCCTGGGACAGCTCTTCAAGAGCCAGTCGCGGACTGAGACCAAGAGCAGGTTCTTCGTGTTCCTGCGCTGCAGCGTGCTGCGCGGCGTGAGTTTTCAGGATCTGCGCCACATCACCGCGCCAGCGCTCGCTCTGGCCGGCGTGGACGACGACCTGCCCGTGGTCGAGCCGAGGATCATTCGATGAGGGCCTGGGCGCTCGCGCTGGCGCTGGCGGTCGCATGCCGGAGCGCGGGGAGCGGCCCCTACGAGACCACCGGGGAGAACGAGCGCAACACGGTCCGCGCCCAGGAACTCAACGCCAAGGCCGCCGACCTGATCGCCTCGGAACCTGGGGAGGCTGAGAAGCTGCTACGGGCGGCGCTGACCGCCGACATCTTCTTCGGGCCGGCGCACAACAACCTCGGCGTACTGCACCTCAAGGCCGGGCGGCTCTATGAGGCGGCCGAGGAGTTCGAGTGGGCGCGCAAGCTGATGCCCGGCCACCCCGACCCGCGCATGAACCTCGCGCTCACGCTCGAGCAGGCCGGGAAGACGGACGAGGCGATCCAGACGTACAAGACCGCGCTGGAGGTGTGGCCGGGGCACATGGGAACCGTGCAGGCGCTGGCGCGCTTGCAGGTCACTACGGGGCGCACGTGTCCGGACCTCTCCCTCTGGCTCGACACGATCTCGCTCCAGGGCGAGACCGATGCCTGGCGGAGCTGGGCACGCGCCGAGATTGCGCGCGCCCGAAAGGGGCCACGATGAAGGGAATCTCACTCCCTCCCGACCAGGGTCGACGTCCCGGTCTTTCCGCCGGGGCCTCACACCGTTCTGTCACACCAATCCTTCCCCATGAGGCAACCATGAAACGATTCGCTGCGATCCTCATTCTCTGTGTTTTTCTTGGCTCCTCCGGACCGATCTCGGCTCAGGGCCAAACGGAGTACTGCAACTTCGAAACGCCTCAGGTCAAGCCAATCACGATCGGGAGCCTGACCTCTCCCGGCGGGACGACCAAGACGTTCCTGTACGCCTGCAACACCCCCGACAATGCCATCGAAGTTTTCGACATCACGGGTGCCTTGCGCGACAACCCGACTCCCGTCGATCGGATCCCGGTTGGCCTCGAGCCGGTGTCGGTCGTGTTCAAGCGGATCACGATCGGGAGCACGACCAAGGACATGCTGTACTCGGTCAACTGGCTCGGGGACTCGGTGACCTACGTCGAGCTGTCCCTGACGGACACGCCGCAGTTCCAGTTCGTGATCACGCGCGAGGTGCGGGTCACCGATCCGACCGCGTTCCATCACGCGGGCACGAAGATCCAGCGCAGCGACGACGAACCCATGCACCTGACGGTCGTCGATCGGCCGTTGACCATCCCTCCGCCGCCGCAAACGCCGACCGGGTGCGGTCAGTTCCTGATAGTCACGAAGCGCTCCGCCAGTTCCTACACCATGCTGCATCCGTTCAACGGGACCGTCATGGCCGCCCGGAACAACACGGGCGGGACTCCGGCGGGCAGCGGCGCCAACGTGATCATGACCTCGAACGGCAACGAGGGGCCTACGGGTAATGGTCAGGTCGTCTTCGGTCAGGCTCTCTTGGCTTCACCCAATGCGACCAAGGCGCTCAAGCATCCCCACACGGTCCTCTGGAGACCTGGCAAGGACCAGTTCTGGGTGCTGGGGCACAAGGGCGGCGGATCGCAGGTCACTCCTTCCGAGGGCCTGCCCTTTGGATACGACTTGGGCCTGTGGGGGATCGAGATGCCTGCCTCGAACAGCAGCCTGCAGAACCAGTACTTCATCCAGACTGGACTCGGAGCGGTCAACTTCAACATGGCATTCAACGCCGGGGGCAGCCAGCTGTATATCGTCGGGACGGAGGCGCAGGACGGCGAGACAGGTAACGAAGAACTGGC
>JANOGB010000070.1:0-12333 GCA_031413955.1 Planctomycetota bacterium
TGAGCGAGAACTGCGCCGCCCTGCCCGACTCCTTGCTCGAGAGCGAGCTCTTCGGCTACGCCAAGGGCGCCTTCACCGGCGCCTACAAGCAGAAGAAGGGCCTGCTCGAGCAGGCCGACGGCGGCACGCTGTTCCTCGACGAGATCGGCGACATGTCGACCGAGATGCAGAAGAAGCTCCTGCGCGTGCTGCAGGAGGGCGAGGTGCGCCCGCTGGGCTCGAACCAGGTGACCAAGGTGGACGTGCGCCTGCTCGCGGCCAGCCACGAGGATCTGGAGCAGATGGTCGCGCAGGGCAAGTTCCGCGAGGACCTGTTCTACCGTGTCAACGTCCTGGCCTTGCGCCTCCCGCCGCTGCGCGCGCGGCGCGAGGACATCCCGCTGCTCGCGAATGCATTGCTCACGCGCGCCGCGCGCGAGGCCAACCGCGCCGCGCCACATCTCTCGCACGACGTCCTGTCCGCGCTCTCGGCCTACGACTGGCCGGGCAACGTGCGCGAGCTCGAGAACGAGATGCGGCGCGCGCTGCTCCTGGCGGAAGAGTCCGTGCGCATCGAGCACCTGACGCCCGGGATCCTGACCCGCCAGGGCGGCCCGCGCGCCGGACAGGCGGCGCTCATGCCGCTGGTGGTGGGCGACTTGCGCTCGGCCGTCGAGACCTTCGAGCGTACGGCCATCGACGAGGCCCTGCGCCGCGCGAGCGGCAACAAGAGCCGTGCGGCCAAGGAGCTCGGCATCAGTCGCTTCGCCCTGCAGCGCAAGCTCGAGAAGTACGGCCTCGGTTCCGGCCAGGAGGCGGGCGAAGTGGAAAAGGGTCCGCGCGAGGACGCGGCCACGGCCCCCGGAGCGGCTGCCGAGACGGTCGAGGTCGCCGGCGGCGCCGAAGAAGAAGCGGAAGAACTAGGATAGAACCCCCATGGCCGGCGAACCGCAACGCGCTACGCGCCGCGAGGAGGTCCCGCCGAGCATCCCGGGCTACGAAATACAGGGCTTCATCGGGCGCGGCTCATCGGGCGCGGTCTACCGCGCGCGCCAGCTGGCTGTCGACCGCGAGGTCGCGATCAAGATCCTGCACGCGCACCTGGCGCGCGAATCACGGGTCGTGCGCCGCCTGCAGCGCGAGGCGCGCACGACCGCGCGCCTGGCGCACCCGCACATCGTCTCGGCCATCGACATGGGCGAGACCGACGGTCGCTGGTGGTACGCGATGGAGTTCGTCGACGGCCCCTCGCTGGCGCAGCGGCTGCGCGCCGAAGGGCGCATCCGCGAGCGCGAGGCCCTGCGGCTCTTCATCCCGCTGTGCGAGGCGCTCGAGCACCTGTGGGAGCACGGCGTGGTGCACCGCGACATCAAGCCGGGCAACATCCTCATCGATCGCGCGGGCGGAGCGCGTCTGGCCGACCTGGGTCTGGCCGTGGCCGAGGACGATCCCTCGATCACGGGTACCGGCGGCACGCTCGGCACGCCGCACTACATCAGTCCCGAGCAAGCCGTCGACCCGCGCAAGGCCGACGTCAGGAGCGACATCTGGTCCTTCGGCGCGACCCTCTACCAAACGCTGTGCGGGCGCCCGCCCTTCAGCGGCGAGAGCGCGGCCGAGGTCCTCGCGGGCGTGCTGTACGCGCGCATCCCCGATCCCGAAGACCTGGAGCCCACGCTCTCCACGCGCCTCGCCCTGGTCCTGCGCAAGTGCCTCACGCGCGATCCGGCGCGCCGCTACCAGAATCCCCGCGAGCTCCTGCTCGACCTCGAGCGCGTGCGCGAGCGCCGCGCTCCGAAGGTCCAGCGCAGCCGGCTGGATCCGGTCCACAGGAGGGGCGACCGGGCGCGGCGCGTGGCCATGGCCGCGACGGCGGCGCTCGTGGTCGTGCTGGGGGTCCTGGCCGTGCTGCTGCCGACTCTGCTGCGCGGCGAGCGCGCGGCCGGGGCGTTGATCGCGCCCGCAGGTGAGCTGTTCGAGCCGCTGGCCGAGCTCAGTGCCCGCCATGCGAGCTCACTCGGGCGGCCTGCCGAGCTGCTGAGCGAGCTGCAGGAGATGGAGCCGCGCGTGCCCTTGCGCGAACGCGTGGCCTACGAGGAGCTCCAGCGCGCCGTGGACGCCGATCTGCGCCGCGCCGTGCGCGTGCTCCGCACCGAGATCGAGGGCCAGATCGACGCCGCGATCCACGACGGCGATCTCGACGCCGGCTGGCGTCTCCTGGCCGAGCTCGAGCCACGCTTCGCGCGCAGCACCGGCTATGGCCTGGATGGGCTCGCCTCGGTCGGCGTGAACCTGCACGCCTGGCGCGATCGGCTGGCGCTGAACCTCGGGGTGGCCACCGAGACGGCTGTCTCCGAGCTGGAGGCCTTGCTGCTCGACTGGCGCGGCGCGCATCTGACGGAGGTGGACGATGCCCTGGCCCAGCAGGACTGGAGGCGTGCCCTGGCCGCGCTCTCGCTGCCCCCTCCGCAAGAAGTGTTCGATCACGCGGGCTTCAAGCTGCGTCTGCCGGCCACGTCCCAGGCGGGTCTGTTCGACGACCTCGGGGGCGAATTCCTGCAGCGCGCGGAGCGTCTGGAGAACGACTGGCAGCGCCTGGATCGCGAGCTGCGCGACTTCGTGGTGACGCGCCGTGCCACGCTCGAGCGCCAGCTACGCGAGGGCCCGCCGCGCATCGCCGCCGAGAGCATGTTGCGCGCGGACTTCGAGCGCGAGCTGTTCGATCGCCGCCTCACGCGCGAGAAGATGCCCCCCGAGCGCCTCGCGCTCGGCCGCGGCGGGCCGCTGTACTTCGCGCGCTCCTGGTTCGAAGAGCTGGAGGCCAGCGCGCGCGCCCTCTCCGCGCTGGAGGTGAGCCTGCTCGAGGACGATGCGCGCGCCGACCACGCCGAAGTCGAGGAGCTGGCCGGGAGCGCTCTGCGCCGGCGCGACTACGCGCGCGCCCTGACGCTGTGGGAGGAGGCGCGCGAGCGTCTGGCGGGGGCAGTGCGCATCGCGGACTCGTCCGTGCGCTCCGAGTTGGCGCGACGGGCGGAGGTGCGCATCGCCGAGGCGCGTGCCCTCGACCGGCTGCTCGACCTCGTGGCCGAACGGGTGCGCGCGCTGGACGGCCGTTCGATCGAGCTGCGCTGGGGCTCGATCGCCTATCCCAGCGTGCGCGTCGAGGCCAGGACCGATCCGCGCCAGGAGGGCTTCCGGGCCGACAGGATCGCGGGCGTCCTGACGCTGACCGGACTGCCCTCGCAGCAGTTCGAGGCTTTCTTGTTGCTGCCGAGCGAGACCGAGCTCTTGCCCGAGGAACGGCTGGTGCTTGCTTCTTTCCGCTGGCACGAGGGGCGTCCGGAAGAAGCCCAGCGCGCGCTCTTCTCCGGTCCGCTGCCGAGCGGTGATCTCGAGCACGCGCTGGGCGCCGATCTGGCCGGGCGCATCAACCATGCCCTGGAGCGTGGCGAGCAGCATTCCGGTGCACGCGAAGCCGAGGCCAGGAGGCTCCTGGACGACGTCTTCGACGCGGAGTTCCGGCGTCGCAGTCCACTCAAGGCCCAGGCACGCGTGGCCCGTCTGCTGGAGGAACTGGCCGACGTACCGGCGGTCAAGAGTCAGAGCGGCGAGCTCGTGAAGATCCGCGCCAGCCTGGAGGAAAACGCGCCCAAGGACGCCGAACGCGAGTTCCAGCGTGTGTTCATGCCGACTTCGCTCGAGCTTGCGCCCTTCGCGCGCGTGCGCCTCGGCTACGACTTCGGCGAGGGCCGCCCGGGCGCCTGGGACTGGGGCGACTGGGTCTTCGACGGGCTCGGCCTCGTGCTCGGTCCGCGTGCGACCATCCAGGGTTGGGATCAGCTCGCCGCCGAGCGCGGCCTGCGCCTGGTCCTGCGGACGCCGCTCGTGCCCGACAACTTCGAGCTGCGGCTGCGCTTCGAGGTGCTGCAGGGCGAGACGCCCGGACGCCTGCTGTGGGTGACGGCGGGTGGTTTCCAGCTGGCCTTGATCGGCGCCGATCTGCCGGGCTCGACCGGCGGGCCGCGCCATCTGGTAGGCACCGAGGACGGTAAGGTCTTCCTGCAGCACCTCCTGACCGGCGAGGGCCAGCGCACCGAGGCCCTGCTCGTGCCCGGCACGCCACCGCGCGAGCTGCGCTTCGAGGCCCAGCGCCGCTCGGGCCGCTGCAAGCTGTACCTGGATGGCCTGCCGCTCGAGAACACGGCCGGCCTGCGTGCCCCACCCAGCGATGCGCGCGCGCTCCTGATCCGCTCGTGGGGCTCGGTGCGCGTGCTGGAAGCGACCCTCGAAGGGGGGCGCTGAACTCGCTCCAGAGCTTCGCGCCGCGCAGGTTGTTTGGCATCTTCCGTGGCCATGAAGCCCTCCACGCATGTCCCGCGCCCCGAGCGGGTTCCGGCACCCGCGGCACTTCCGGCGCGCGTGGCGCGCATGGCGGCCGAGCTGGTGGGCTCGGAGATCCTGCAGATCGCGGCCGAGATCCGCGCCAAGAAGAGCGCCGGCCTGAAGATCTGCAACCTGACGGTGGGGGACTTCGATCCGGCGCAGTTCCCGATCCCGGACGAGCTGCGGCGCGAGATCGTGCGCGCGCTGGAGGAGGGCCAGACGAACTACCCGCCCTCCGAGGGCCTGCCCGAGCTGCGCGAGGCAGTGTGCCGCTTCTATCGGCGCGAGCTCGGGCTCGCGCTCGAACCGGGGAACGTGCTGGTGGCCGGCGGCGCGCGGCCACTCCTGTACGTGGCGTACCGGACGCTGCTCGATCCAGGGGAGCGCGTCGTCTACCCCACGCCGAGCTGGAACAACAACCACTACGCGCACCTCGCCGGAGCCGAGGGCGTCCCCGTCGCGTGCGGGCCGGCGACGCGCTTCCTGCCCACCGAGCGCGAGCTCGCACCGGTGCTGGCCGGCGCGCGCCTGCTCACGCTCAACTCGCCCCTCAACCCTACCGGTACGGCCTTCGAGCCTGCGGTCCTGGAGCGCATCGCTGAGGCCGTCGTGGCCGAGAACGAGCAGCGCCGCGCGCACGGCGCGCGCGAGCTGTTCCTGCTCTACGACCAGGTCTACTGGAAGCTGTGCGTCGCGGGCGCGCGTCACGTGACGCCCGGCGCGCTCGTGCCCGCGGTCAGCGACGTCACCGTCTACGTCGACGCGATCAGCAAGTCTTTCGCCGCCACTGGCCTGCGCGTCGGCTGGGCCGTCGGTCCGGCCGACGTGATCGAGCGCATGTCGGCCGTGCTCGGCCACGTCGGCGGCTGGGCTCCGCGCGCCGAGCAGCGCGCCACGGCCCGCTTTCTGGACGATCCCGCGGCCGCCGAGCGCTATCTCGTCGGGTTCAAGGGCCAGGTCTCCGCGCGCCTGACGCGGCTCCACTCCGGCTTCGAGGACATGCGCCGGGGCGGGCTGCCGGTCGAGAGCCTGCCGCCCACGGGCGCGATCTATCTCTCCGTGCGCATCCCTGCCCACGGCAAGCGGACTCCGGCCGGGCAGGTCCTCCGTTCCAGCGAGGACGTGCGCCGTTACCTGCTGGACGTGGCCGAGATCGGCATCGTTCCTTTCCGCGCGTTCGGCGTGCAAATCGACGAGGGCTGGTTCCGCCTGAGCGTGGGGGCCGTTTCGCTGGCCGAGATCGAGGCCGCCCTGCCGCGCGTCGAGCGCGCGCTCGGCACGCTCTCCTGAAGGCAGCCTGATCAGGGCTCGCGCGTGAAGTGCTCGACGACCTCGCGCGCACGCTCCAGCGCTGTTGGCGCGAGCAGGTCGGCGATCTCGGTCAGCGTCTCTTGCACCTCCGCACGCGTCGCGCCGAGGCGCACGGCGCCGCGGGCGTGAGCGGCGAGCTGCCGATCCTGCTCCTGGGCGGCCAGCGCGGCCACGGCGCACAGCTCGCGGCGCTCGGGCGCGAGGCCCACGCGGGCCAGCACGCGCGCGTAGGCGTGCTCGGCGATCCAGCGCGCGAGCAGCGGGTGGGCGCGTTCGAGGGAGGCCCTCACGGCGCTCGCCTGCTCGGAGTAGATGCGTTCGAACAGCGTGCTGCCGCCGGTCGCGTCCGGCGCCGCCGGCTCGAGCTCGTCCGGATCGCAGGCGCCGAGGCCACCGCCTTCGCTCAGCACGCTGGCCGCCTCGACCGCGCGCGGAAAACCCGCGAAGAGGTGCGCCTGCAGGAGGACCTCGCGCCAGCGCCGGTCGGGCTCGCCGGTCGGCGCGGCGCGGCGCAGCGCGCGCAGCTCGTCCCAGCGGCCGAGGGTGATCGCGGCCGAGAGGCGCACCAGGCGGCGCTCGCTCGAGGAGAGGCTCATGGCAGCGCGGCGAGGCGCTGGCCGAGGCGCACGGACGCGCCCACGGCGAGGTCGGGCAGGGGTCTCGCGCCCGGAACGACCAAGACCACCGTCGAGCCCATCTCGAAGCGCGCCAGCTCGGCGCCGCGCGCGAAGGGTAGCGCCTGGGCAGGCGCGCGCCCGGGCTCGACGCCCACCACGCGGATGCGGCCTACGTTGAGCGCCCCGACCATGACCAGCCAGACCGGGACCGGCCCGCCGCGCAGCACGAGCACCGCGCGCTCGTTGGTCGCGAGCACCCTGGGCACACGCGCCAGCACGCCGGGCGCGACCGAGCGGCGCTGCCCTGGAATCCAGCAGACCTCCTCGAGCCGCGCCGCGAGCGGCGTGTGCACGCGGTGGTAGTCTCGCGGCGAGAGGTAGATCGTCGCCGTCCAGGCGTTCTCGAGTCCGCTCGCGGGCATGCTCGGGCCCAGCAGCTCCTCCAGCGAGTAGTCCTGCCCCTTGGCTTGCAGCAGCGCGCCGCGCTCGATGCGACCGAGGGCCTGCAGCGTGCCATCGCAGGGCGAGAGCAGCGCGCGTGGATCGGGGTCGAACGCGCGGGTGCCGGCCTTCAGCCGGCGCACGAAGAAGGCGCCGAGGCTGGGATAGTCGTCGGGTTCGAGCTCGGCCTCGGCCGGATCCGCGCCGGTCCAGCGACAATAGCCGCCGTACACGAACCCGCGCAGCGGGCGCGGGACCGCGCGATCGGCGAGCCAGCCCACGAGGGCCGAGGAAGAACGACGCAGGGCCCTCATGGCAGGCTGTGATTCGTATCCTAGTCTGGGGCGAGGGCCAACAGCGGAGCGGCCTTCCCACGCGGCGCGCGTCGCGTTGACACCCCACAACCCCTCCGCGTACAAGGTCGCCCCCTTCGGGCCATGGGCAAAGTCGGCACGGTCGTGATCCTCGCCGCGGGAGCGGGCAAGCGCTTCCTCTCCAACCGGCCCAAGGTCTGTCAGCCCCTGTGCGGCCGGGCCTTGATCGGCTGGGTGCTGGACCAGGCGTGCGCGCTCGAGCCGGAGCGCATCGTGCTGGTCGTGGGGCACGGCGCCGACGAGGTGCGCGCGGCGGTGGATGCGGAGGGTCTTTCCGCGAGAGACCGCGAGCGCGTGCACTTCGTGCTGCAGGCGGAGCGCAAGGGAACGGGCCACGCAGTCCTGCAGGCCCTGCCCGGGCTCGGGAAGACGGATCCGGTTCTGGTGCTGTACGGCGACATGCCGCTGCTCCGGGCCGACACCTTGCAGCAGCTGTGCTCGGCCCGCGCCCGGGCGCGGGCCGTGATGCTGAGCGCGGTGGTCACGAAGCCCCGGGGCTTCGGGCGCATCCTGCGCGCAGATGGGCGCTTCACGGGCGTGGTCGAGGAGCAAGATGCCTCACGCGAGCAGCAGGAGATCCGCGAGGTCAACGTGGGTGTGTACGCCTTCGCGCGCGCGGACCTCGAGCGTTTCCTCCCACGTCTCACGGACCGCAACGCGCAGGGCGAGCTCTATCTGACGGATCTTCCCGCGCTACTGCTCGCGGACGGGGGCACAGTGGAGGCGCTCCAGCTCGAGGACGAGCGCGAGGCCATCGGCATCAACACCATCGAACACCTCTCCGAGGCGCGGGCCGAGCTGCAGCGTCGCATCCTCTCCGAACACATGAGCGCGGGGGTCTACATCGAGGATCCCGCCACGACCTTCATCGACCACGGGGTCGAGATCGGCCTGGGCGCGCGCATCCTGCCCTGCACCGTGATCCGCGCGGGCGTCCAGATCGGTCGGGACTGCGAGGTCGGGCCGTTCACGCACCTGCGCGCCGGCACGGTGCTCGAGGCTGGAGCCGAGGTCGGGAACTTCACCGAGACCAAGAACGCGCACATCGGCGAGCACACCAAGGCCAAGCACCTCTCCTACCTCGGCGACGTCACCATCGGACACCACGCCAACATCGGCGCGGGCACGATCGTGGCCAACTACGATGGCAAGAAGAAGCACCGGACCGTGATCGGCGACCGCGCCTTCGTGGGTAGCGGATCGGTGCTGATCGCCCCGTGTCAGGTTGGCGAGGGCGCGCTCACGGGGGGCGGCGCGGTCGTGACGCGCAACTCGAACGTGCCTCCGGGCGCGGCCTGGGTGGGCGTTCCGGCCCGGCCCCTGCCGCCCAAGGAAGCGCGCCCGCAGCGGCCGGCCCGCGAGGACGAGGCGTGAGACCGGACCAATCCCGTTCCGTGGAAGGAGCCATCAGCGTGCCGAGCTACAACGACACCATTCGCCTCATCTCCGGCACCGCCCATCCCGTGCTGGCCGAGGCCGTGGCGCGCGAGATGGGGCTCGCGCTGTGCGACGCCCACGTCGGGCGCTTTCCCGACGGCGAGATCGACATCAAGATCAACGACGACGTGCGCGGCACGGATTGCTTCGTGCTGCAGCCGCTCTCGCCGCCCGTCAACGAGAACTGGGTCGAGCTCCTGCTGTTGCTGGATTGCCTCAAGCGCGCTTCGGCCGGCCGGGTCACGGCAGTCCTGCCCTACTACGGCTACGCGCGCAAAGACAGGAAGGACGAGGGGCGCGTCCCGATCAGCGCCAAGGTCGTGGCCAACACGATCACGCGCTGCGGCGCCGATCGCGTGCTCACGATCGACATGCACGCGGCCCAGATCCAGGGTTTCTACGACATCCCGGTCGACCACCTGTACGCCAAGCCCGTGCTGCTCAAGGCCGTCCAGGCGATGAACATCCCCGATCCGGTGGTGGTCACGCCCGACGTGGGCGGGATCAAGATGGCGCGTGCCTACGCCAAGGCGCTGGCCGCGGACCTCGCCATCGTCGACAAGCGGCGCGTCTCGGGCTCCGAGATCGCGGTCGAGCACCTGATCGGCGAGGTCGAGGGCCGTAACGTGCTCATCGTCGACGACATGATCTCGACCGGCGGCTCGATCTCCGAGGCCGCCAAGATCGTGCGCGCCCACGGCGCGAAGACCATCGTCCTGGCCGTGACCCACGCCGTCCTGTGCGGGCCCGCCGTCGAACGCCTGGACGCCTGCCCGGCCGACACCATCCTGGCCACGGACACGATCCCGAAGCGCACCAAGTCCCCGCGCCAGCTCGAGGTGGTGTCGGTCGCGCCGCTCCTCTCCCGTGCCATCCAGAACCTGCACGACTCGCGCTCGCTGAGCATCCTGTTCGAGACCCTGGAGGATTAGGGGAGCCCCAGGGGTCGCGAGGGGGGGGGGCGCCAGCGCCTTTCCGTCGCTACACTGCTCGGCCCAAAACGGAGCGAGCCATGCCCATCGACCTCAAGACCTCTCCCCGCCCCAACGTGGGCAGCCGGCCCACGCGCGTCCTGCGCATGCAGGGCCGCATTCCCGTCAACTTGCAGGGCGAGGGCAAGGAAGCCCTGCTCCTGACCATCGACGAGCACGAATTCCTGGCCGCGCGGCGCCAGCACGAGCACGTCTTCATGCTGCAGCTCGAGGGCGGCGGTCAGGACAGCGTGATGGTGCGCGAGCTGCAGTGGGATCCGCTTGGGGAAGACATCCTCCACGTCGAGTTCCGGCGCGTGGACCTGACGCGCGAGACCGAGGCCGAGGTCATGCTCGAGTTCGTCGGCCACCCGAAGGGCGGCGTGCTGAACCACCTGGTGGCGCTGGTCAGCGTGGCCGCCATTCCCTCGAAGATCCCCGACAAGATCGAGGTCAAGGTCGATGCGATGGAGCTCGGTCACCCGCTCTTCGCGAGCGAGCTCAAGCTGCCCGAAGGCGTGCGCCTCGTGACGCCGGGCAACACTCCGATCGCGGTCGTCGTGATCGTGAAGGAAGAGGTCGCCGCTCCCGTCGCCGCTGCCGTACCGGCCGAGGGCGAGGCGGCCGCGGCCGCGACACCGGCCGCAGGTGCGCCCGCCGCAGGAACGGCCGAGAAAGGTGCCGCTCCCGCAAAGGGCGCGGCTCCGGCGGCCAAGGCTGCTGCTCCCGCCAAGGGTGGTGGCAAGAAGGAATAGGGCTCCGGAGCGGCGCAACCTTGCTCTTGGGGCGGCCGTCCCTAAGATGCTGCGCCCCTCGAAGTCCGGCCTGGGCCGGCCCGTGGGGGTCGAACCCCTCGACCCGAGGTACGGATCGTGAGGCTCGTCTTCGGACTCGGAAACCCCGGGCAGGAGTACGAGTCGACGCGCCACAACCTCGGTTTCGACGTGCTGGACTTCCTGGCGCGGCGCGAGGGGTTGCTCTTTGAACCTGCGAGAACACTCGAGCGCTATGAAGGGCCGCCCGCCTTCCACTTCACGCGTCTGCACGAGCCTGACGCCCTGCTGGTGAAGCCGGAGACCTTCATGAACCGCTCGGGAGCCGTGGTGTCCGCGCTGCTCCAGTGGGCGGGTGCAGGGCCGGAGCAATGCCTGGTCGTCGTCGACGACCTCGACTTGCCGCTGGCCAAGCTGCGCCTTCGTCCCTCCGGCTCGAGCGGCGGACACAACGGCCTGAAATCGATCCTCTCATCCCTGGGAACCGATCGCTTCCCGCGCCTGCGGGTCGGGATCGGAAGCTCCCAAACCGACGCGGCGCGTCACGTGCTGGCCCGGTTCACCGACGAGGAGCGCGCGGCGATCGATCGCGCGGTGGCCGAGGCCGCCGAGGCGGTCTTCGCCTGGCTCCGCGAAGGTGACATCGAGGCCTGCATGACGCGGTTCCACAGCCGCTGGAATCAGGGTGCCGAGCAGTGACTCCTGCCACGGGCCCGCACGACAACACGACAAGGAGAACGACATGCGGATCTACGAGATCATGTACTTGCTCGACAACAACGCCGTGCGGGCTGGCTGGAAGGAGGCCAAAACCGCCGCGACCGCTTTGGTCGAGAAACACGGAGGCAAGGTGCTGAACGCGCGCCGCTGGGACGAGCGCAAGCTCGCCTATCCGATCAAGCAGCGGCGGCGTGGTACGTACCTCCTGGCCTACGCCGAGCTCGAGGCGGAGGGCGTCGCGACCCTGCGGCGCGAGCTCGATCTGACCGAGAACGTCCTGCGCTACCTGATCCTCCTGGTCGAGGCGGTGCCGCCTCAGGAGTTCGAGCTGGCCCAGGCCGAGTCCGCGCCCGGCTTCATCGTGCCCGTGCCCCCTCCCGAGGACGTGCCCGAGGCCGAGGCCGAGTTCGCAGAGGAGCCCGAGGCCGAGATCGTTGTTCCAGCCGAGCTGGCGGAAGAGGAGGTTTGATCCATGGGTTACGATCGCAATGACCGGGGTGACCGCGGCGACCGCTTCGAGGCGCCCACCTACGAGAAGGTCAAGGCCAAGGACGAGGACCTGGACTACAAGAACGTCGAACTCCTGAAGAAGTGCACGGGCGGTCAGGGCCAGATGTTCTCGCGGCGGCGCACGGGCCTCTCGGCCCAGCGCCAGCGGATGCTCAAGAACGCCATCAAGCGGTCGCGCCACATGGGGCTCCTGCCCTTCGTCGCCTAGCAATTACGGAGAAGCCATGAAGAACCTCGAGCTCCTGTTGCGCGAGAACGTGCCGTCGCTCGGCCGCATCGGCGAGATCGTGCGTGTGCGCCAGGGCTATGCCCGCAACTACCTCGTTCCGCGCAGGTTGGCGGTCGAGGCGACGCCGGAGAACGTGCGCTCGATGGAGAAGAAGCGCATCCGCTCCGAGGCCGATGAGGTGGCGCGCGAGGCCCAGATCAGCGCGCGCATCGAGGCCCTGGGCAAGATCACGCTCTCCGTCGTCGAGAAAGCCGACGCGAGCGGCACGCTCTACGGTTCTGTCGGTCCGGCCACCATCGTCAAGCTGCTGGCCAGGGCTGGCGTGGAGGCCGAGGAGAAGGACGTCCGTCTCGAGGAGCCCATCAAGAGCGTGGGCACGCACGAGGTCCCGATCCACATCTTCGGCGAGCACTACGCCGGCATCCAGATCGTGGTCGAGGCCGAGGCCAACTGAGAGCGTGAGCAGAAATCCAAGTTCGACGCGATTTGCCCACCCGGCGGCCGGCGGCATCTTGGATATCGGGCGCGCTGGATCCTGCGGTCCAAGCCAAGATCCGGCTCAGGAGGCCGGCTCGATGACGAAGTTGG
>JANOGB010000071.1:0-19424 GCA_031413955.1 Planctomycetota bacterium
TACCGGTGCCCAGCCGGCCACCCAGGCATGCTTGCGCACCTGGCTCTTGCCCTCGCGGTCCTTGCGGTTCTCGAGGTCGGCACTGCCGGTCTTGACCGCGACCGAGAAGCCGAGCTGGCCGGGACTGAGCGCGTTGTGAGCCGTCCCGTGCGCTTCCTCGGTCACGCCGCGCATGGCGTCACGCACGAAGTCGAGCGCGCCGGAACCGAGCGCGAGTGGCGCACCGGCCTCGCGCGGGACGGATCTGTCCCCGACGCGCTGTACCAGCCGCAGCTCGAGCTTCTCGCCGCGCGCGAGGGCCAGCATGCCGCGCGCGAGCTGCATCGGCGTGGCCTCGATCCGGCCCAGGCCGTTGGCAGCCATGCTGCGCAGCGCCGCGGACAGCTCGCCGCCGTCCTTCGGCCGGCTCAGTCCGGCGAGGTCCTCGCTCAGGCCCGTGCGACGACGCGCGCCCCTGTCCGAGGGCGACTCGTCCCAGGGCAAGCTGTCGCGCACGCCGGTGGGCTCGCCGAAGCCGAACTGCGCGCACAGGGCCGCGAAGTCCGCCGTTCCGAGCGTCTCGCCCAGCCAGGCGAAGTAGGCGTTGCAGGACTGCACGATGGCGGCACGCAGGTCGACCGCGCCGTGCCCGCTCGAGTTCCAGCAGCGCAAGGTCTTGTAGCCCGCGCCGCCGCCCTCGAGCGGCGCGCACAGGACCGTGCGCGTCGGATCGAGGCCGTGCTCGAGCGCCCAGGCGGCCACGAACACCTTGAAGGCCGAGCCGGGCGGCTGGAAGGTGGGCTTCTTCAGCGTGCGCTCGATGCGCAGCTTGCGCTGGCCCTCGGCCTCGGGGTCGACGAACGACTGTTCGTCGGGCTCCGAGGCCGCCGCCAGGACGTCGCCTGCGCGCGAGAGCAGCACGATCGCGCCGACCGGGTTCGCACGCCAGGCCGAGTCCTCGTGCTCGCTGGAGGGCTGGCGCAGGCAACGCTGGGCGGCGGCTTGCAGCCCGGCGTCGAGCGTGAGCTGGACGTCCTGGCCGTCGGTCGGCTCGCGCACCGGGAGCTCGTCGCCGCCGGCGCCATAGAGGTCGGCCAGTCCGCGCGTCAGCGTGAAGCCATTCTGGCCGGTCAGCTCGCGATCGAAGAAGGCCTCCAGACCCTCGACCCCGGAGACTTCGGTGGAGAGACGCACCGCGCCGACCAGGCGCTGCAGCTCCTCGACCTCGGATTCCTCGTGCCGCGGCTGCTGTTTGAGCTCGCGTAGCCGCGAAGCGTCGCGGCGCTGGCGCAGGAGATCGTCCAGCGTCGGCGCCTGCACGCGCCCGATCAGACGCTCGGCCGGACGCAGGTCGTCGCCGCCGAGCTCGACGCGCGCGCGCGTCTCCAGCGTGCGCACCCGGAAACCGGGGAAGTCGCGCTCGTGGCGCGTGAGCAGGTAGACGACGTCGTAGGTGAGCTCGCCCGCGGACAGCGGCTGGGAGCGCGAGCCGAAGTCCATCGAGTAGAACTCGGCGCGTTCGGCGGCGCGGTCGCGGCCGGCAACCGAGAGCAGCAGCCCGCCGTCCGGACCGAGCTCGTTGCGCTCGGCCGCGCGCCGCGTCTCGTCCAGCGCCTGCCGCAGGGTCTCCTGGAAACGCAGCTCCCAAATCTGGTCCAGCTCCCGGGCCAGGTCGAGCAGCGTCGCGAGCTCACGGTGCGGGCCCGAGCAGGCCACGGCCAGCCGGGCGACGAAGGAACCCTGGCCCGCGCCGCGCGGCAGCAGGCGCCGGTCGTCGGGATCGGCGCGCAGCTCGGCGAGCTGGATCGGCAGGGCGACGCGACCGAGTGCGTGGGCCGCGGCGGGAACATCGGCCTCGCAGAGCTCGTCGAGCTCGTGGAAGATCGCCAGCTCGTCGACCTCGCGCCACGGCCGCGGCTGCGCCTCGAGGGCACGCGCGAGCTCGCCCTCCGGCTGGTACGCGACCGCGAGACGCGCGAGGAAATCCGCCGGCCCCGGCTCGGCGTCCGCATCGAAGGCCAGGTTCCCGAAGATCTGCGCCAGGCACACCTCGTCGCGCCAATTCGTCTGCCAGCCGGTGCGCACGGTCCGGGCCCACTCGACGAGACGAGCCGCGTCCCAGCCGAGCAGGGCCGTGATCCAGCCGTGGTCGAAGCACTCGAGCAGGGTGTCGGACTCGATGCGCCCGGGGGCGAAACCGGCAGCCTCGGCGAAGAGCTTGGCCGCGCTGGCGTCCTCCACCAGACGGCGCTCGTGCTCGATGTCGTCGACCAGCACGGCCAGCGGATCGGCCGTGTCGGGCCGCAGCCAGCGCGCCAGCACGGCCATGCGTTCGAGCGCACGCGTCAGGCGCGTCTCGAGCTCGGCAGACTCGGCCTGCACCGCTTCCGGAGTGTTCCCGTGCCGCGCCGACGCAGCCAGGGCGAGGAACGAACGCTCTTCCCCCTCCGCCCCGGCCAGGGCGAGCACGGTCCTCTTGATCGCGCGCTGGTCGCTTCCGTCGAGCCCCAGCAGACGCTGCACGTAGAAGGAGAGGTCGCTCGCTCGACGGGCTTGCAGGCGCCGGTCGAGCCTGCGTTTGCTCTTCTCCCCCAGCTCGCCGCGCGCGAAGGCTTCCAGATCGCGGGGCGTGAGCGCGACGAGCTCCCGGCCCCAAGCCACCAGGTTGGCGCGCGCCTCGGACAGCGGCACCGGACGGTCTTCGAGCAGCGAGCGCGCGTGCGCCACCTGACCGAGGGGATGGGCACGGCGGAAATCGCGGTAGACGAGATCGACCCGGCGTCCCTCCTCGTCGCGCGCCAGTACCTGCCCGGTCGCGTCCAGGATGCGTCCGCGCCGGTAAGGCTGCTCGCGTCCGTGCAGGACGAGCCGCGCAGCCTCGCGCGCCCAGACCTCGTGCTCGTGCACCTGCACCTGGAAGAGCCGTGCGATCAGAATCGCGGCCAGGAGCGAGAGCAGCGCGAACAGGGGTCGCAACCGGACCCGGATCACGGCCGCCTCCGCGCGAGCGGGGCGAGCCCCGGAAGGCGCTGGCACAAGGGCGCGAGCACGAGGCAGGCGAGCGCCGTGAGCAGCGCCCCGGGCCAGAGGCGGAGGGCGAGCACGTGCTCGGCGTCCCCACCGCCGGGGCCCACCCCCGGCAGCTCCGCGGCCAGGGCGAAGGTGCGCGCCGAAACGAGGAGCTGGGCCGAGAGCCAGGCGCACAGGCCACACAGCGCGGCGCGCGGCAGGGCGCGGTCGACCTCCAGCACCGCGCGCAAGCCGGCGAAGAGTCCGAGCGCTCCGAGGCTCGCCGCCGCCAGGGTGACCGGCGGATCGCCGCCGAAGCTGGCGCGCCCCAGCGCGACCAGGAGCGCGGCCACTCCGCCGCGGCCATCGCGCAGACGCGCGGCCCACGCGAACAGCAAGAGCAGGCCGAGATCGGGCGTCCACTCCCCGAGCTGACGCGGCGAGGCGAGCAGCCCCTGCAGCGCCGCCGCCCACACCGCGTACAGACAGAAGAGACTCCAGGCGAGCGCGACCGAGAGCCTCACGGCGCCTCCCCACCGGCCTCACGGCGCACGAAGAGCGCGCGCACGTCGGCCGGATCGAGTCCGGGATCCAGGTGCAGCTCGCGTTCCTCGCCGGCCCGGGCGGAGAGCGGCAGGAGCGTCGTGCCGAGCACGAGCCCGCCAGGCAGACCGGGCTCGCCCGAACCGGAGAAGAGGCGCGCGCGCAAGCCTGCCTCGCGCGTGCTGTTCGCCCCGAGCTCGAGCGGCTGGCGCACCCACCAGCGCAGGCGGATCGTCCCCTGCGGGCCGCGCCCGAGCGTCGCGATCCGACCGAGGATGCGCGGCTCGCTCTCGCCCGCGAGGCAGGCGATCGCGACGCAGGTGAAGCCCGGGTCGGAGAGGAGCTCGATGTCGGAGGTGCTGCTTCCCGCCCGGCTCACCCGGCCCAAGAGGCGCGCCCCTGCGCCCGTCACCGCGGCACCCAGGCGCACACCGGCGGCGTGCCCGAGCGGGATCTTGAGCGTGCTACGCCAGGGCGAAGGATCGCCGAAGGTGAGCGCGCGCGTGGCGAGCCACTGGCCGTCCGCGAGCGCCGGTTCGCTCAGCGCGGGCGGCGCCTCGGACGACGTGGCGGGCACCACGATCGCGACCTGCAACAGACCGTCGAGAAAGTCGAGCTCGGGCTCGATCCAGGGTTCGCCGCGCTCGCCCTCGCGGCGCACCTCCCCCAGCCGGAACCCCTCGGCCAGGGAGGCGAAGTCGTCGGCGTCGGCGAAGAGCTCGTGCACGCGCGCGAGCCCGGAGGCGAGCGTGTTCGCGGACGGCTGGTGCACCGCCAGACGCACGGCGCGCGGTCCGACGCGCGCGCGCGCTGCGCGCACACCGCCCACCGTCAGATAGATCGGCTCGTCGTCGTGGGCTGCGTCGTGGGCTACGTCCGGGGCTGCGTCGCGCGCGCCCTCGCCGCTGCCGCCGCGCACTTCCGCGCCCACGCGAAACGTGCTCTCGGTCACGAGCTGCACGCGCGCCCGGGCGGCGTCGCCGGTTCGCACCTCGACCACACGGCCGACGAAAGCCTCGCCGCAGACGACCGGCGCGCCACGCGCGACGCCGGCCACATCGCGCAGCGCGACCCAGCACTCGTCGCGGTTCGGACGCTCGATCACCGCGGCCGGCACGAAGCGGCGCCGCGCGCGCAGCTCCGGGTCGATCGGATTCGCGCGCTGCGCGAGGACCGCCAGCGCGGCTGCGCCCTCGGCCGCCTCGACCTCGGCCGTGCGCGCGAGCTCGCGCTCGGCCGCGGCCACGGTGCGCAGGCGCAGCAGGCTGCAGGGCCAGCCCAGCTCGGCCACCAGGCCAAGCGGCGCCAGCACGACGTCCAGTGCCTGCTCGACCGGCGCGATCCTCTGGAAGCTGAGGAAGACGAGCCCGCCCCACAGGACGAGCCAGGCAGTTGAGGTCCGGGAGCGCGGCACGATGCGCGCTCATTGGAGCTTTCCGGGTGGGCCGGCTCCACACTCAGCCGGGAGCGCCGGGCTCCAGCCCGGCTCCGTCTTCTCTTCCTCATCTCTTCGAGAGCGAGGAACCAGAGCCGGGCTGGAGCCCGGCGCTCCCGGTTGAAGTCAGCCCTCGTCGTCGGACGAGAGCACCTTCGAGAAGATGTCGAGCTTCTCGAGGAACACGCCCGTTCCGCGCGCGACGGCGGTGAGCGGGTCGGAATCGATGCGCGCGGGCACGCCCAGGAAATCCGAGATCGCCGGCGCGATCCCGTGCAGGAGCGCGCCGCCGCCCACGATCGTGCAACCGGTGTCGACCAGGTCGGCCGCGATCTCGGGCGGGGTCTCCTCGAGCACGTGGCGGATGGCCTCGCAGATCTTGCGCACGGGGCCCTGCAGGGCCTCGCGGATCTCGATCGAGGTGACCTGGGTGCGTGCCGGCAGGCCCGTGACCGTGTCGCGACCCTTCACGTCCATGGAGAGCTCTTGCTCCATGGGGAAAGCCGAGCCGATGGTGATCTTGATGCGCTCGGCGGTCTGCTCGCCGATCAGCAGATTGTGGAAGCGGCGCATGTGGCCGATGATCGCCTCGTCGAAATCGTCCCCGGCCACGCGCAGCGAGGTGGCGACCACCGAGCCGGCCAGGGCCAGCACGGCGACCTCGGTGGTGCCGCCGCCGATGTCGACGATCAGGGAGCCCTTGGCCTCGGTCACGGGCAGATCGATGCCGATCCCCGCCGCCATGGGCTCGTCGATCAGGAACACCCGGCGCGCGCCGGCGCGTTCGGCCGAGTGCACCACGGCCCGGCGCTCGACGTCCGTGATCCCGGTGGGCACGGAGATCACGATCTGCGGCTTCACCCAGGTCCTCCCGTCGTGCACCTTGCTGATGAAGTAGCGCAGCATCTTCTCCGTCACCTCGAAGTCGGCGATCACGCCGTGGCGCAGGGGCCGGATGGCCTCGATGTTGCCCGGGGTCTTGCCGAGCATGGCCTTGGCCGAGTTCCCGACCGCCATGCCGTCGAGCAGCACCTCGTTGGTGCCCTTCTTGACCGCGACCACGCTGGGCTCGTTCAGGATGATGCCCCGCCCGCGCACGCAAACGAGGGTGTTGGCCGTCCCGAGATCGATGCCCATGTCGACCGAGAAGTTGCCGAAGACCCACTCCAGAGGCTTGAGGAACGAGGCCATGGAAAGCGAGGAGTGGGGACGCCAGAGGCGCAAGGGAAGGTCCGCGAAAACCCCGCGAACACTCGGCGCGCGAGCGTTCGGGTGAGGCGGGACCAGCGGCAAGCTCCCGCCCGGGCAGTGTAGCTATGCAAGGAGCCCGTTCAAGCGCGCGCGCGCTCGAACGAGCTCCCGTGGTCGGGGCCTACGGTTGCTGGAAGCGACTAGAAGAAGATGCCGTCGCCGTTCTTGCCCTGGATCATGTCGATCAGGACCAGCGCGCCGAGCAGGACCACGCTGGTCAGGATCGCGATGCCGTTGTCGATCCCGAGACCGGGCGCGTCTTCGACGGCTTCGACCTCGGCGCTGGCGGCCTTCTTCGACTTGGCGGCGGCGCGGGCGGGTTGGCCGCGTCCACCTCGGGCAGAGCTCTTGGCCATGGCGGGAGTCTCGCTTGGGGCTGGAGGGAGCTAGAGGGAAGTCGTGGCCGAGTCGCCGCGCCCGATGGCATTCATCTCGCGCAGGATCAGGCCCGAGCACATGCCCTCCTGGACGTCCTGGATGCGGACCTGGCCCTTGTACTGGGAGCCGCGGTAGATGTCGAAGACGTAGCCGGCCTTGACCTCGTCCTTCTTGCCCTTGTTCAGGATCACGAGCTTCAGGTCCTTCTTCACGTCGAGCACAAGAGCCTCGATCGCGGGCTGGGCGAAGACGTCCGGAGCCTTGATGCCGGTCTGCTTCATCATGACCGTCAGGCGCGTGTCGAGGGTCTCGACCTGCTCCGCCAGGGCCATCTTCTCGCCCTCGAGGTCGCCGATGCGCGTCAGGGCACCCTGAGCGGCTTCCTCGGCCTCGCTCTTGGCCAGCACGGCCGCGTCCTTCTCGCGCGCGGCGTCGTCCCGTGCGCGCTCGGCCTCGTTGGCGCGCTGGATGGCCGCGTCCTTCTGCTCGCCGAGCTGCTTGTTCGAGTCGTTGAAGTCGTTCAGGGTGGCCTGGATCTTCGCCAGATTGCCCTGCATCGTGTCGTTGGAGCGCTTGAGCTCGTCGAGCTGCGTCTTGAGCCGGCCGGACTCCGTCTCGAACCCGTCGCGCTGCTCGCGGAACTGACGCTGCTGGTCGGTGACGGTGTTCTTCTCGACCGTCAGCTCGTCGACCTCTTTCTGCTTGGCGGCCAGCGCTTCTTCGCTGGCTTTCTTGGCGGAGGCCATCTGGCCCTTGTAGTCCTCGGCGTGAGACAGGGCATTGGCCGCCCAGCCGAGGAAGGCGCACGAGAAGATCAGGTTCAGGACGATGAAGACGCGGCCGACGTTGCTCATTGAAATCGAGCTCGGGTGCAGGGGGGTACGGAGGTCCAGTCGCTAGAAGGACCGGCGTGAGGCTTGTCCCGCCTCCGGGGCGGGGGGCCAAGACTCTATGGGCACCCCCGAAAGCGGTCAAGCTCGCGGCCAGGCCGCCGGTGGCCGAGCGCGCGAGTCGGAGCCTTCTAACCCGCCTCGCCGGGACGGTTACCCGTCCTCACGCGAGCTGCCCCAACCAGGGCGAGCGACGCGGCCAGGGCGAGCAGTCCGATCCAGAGCCCCTCGGAGAGGCGGCTCCAGGAGACGTAGGGAGTCGCGACCGCAGTCCCCGGGGCGGGCACGGGCACGCTCCAGGCGCCGAAGGCGGCCACGGCCCGGTCGGTGCCCCGCTCATCTCGGACTCGGCCGAGCTCCATGCCGTCCGGTGCGAGCACAGCGCTGACCCCCGAGTTCGTGGCGCGCACGAACGAACGCCCGGTCATCAGGGCATAGACGCGCGAGAAGGCCACCATCTGGTCCATCTCGCAGCTCGTCTCGTACCAGGCCTCGTTGCTGGCCACGAGGTGGAAATCGACCGGCTCCTGGCTCTGGTCGTGACAGCGCAGGGCATCCACGTAGGGCCAGGGGTGAGCGTTGTCGAAGCAGACCGTGCCGCTCAGGCGATAGCTGCGTCCGTCGCGCCCGCGCAGCTCGAGCAGGCCCGTCTCGCCCCCGGGCAGCAGGTCGGGGATGTACCCGGCAGCCTGGAAGGCGAGGGCACGGAACCAGGCGAAGCGCTCGAGGCCGAAAAAGGTCTCACCCAGCGGCACGAGATACTGCTTGAGAGCGGGCGGCGAGCGGTTGCCGGCGCCATCGTAGAGCACGAGCGCGACCTGGCGGCGCAGCACGCCCTCGACCAGGTCCCAGTTCTCGGCGCCGACGGAGAAGGAGGCGCCTTCCGGAAAGGGGCGCGGGCGACGACCGAGCCCCATCAGATCCTGCGCCACGAGGTCCTGCTCGAACCGGCGGAACGCATCCAGGTCCTCCGTCGTCCAGGCCTGGTCCCAGGGCGCGGTGAGCGCGGTCCCGGCGCGAATCGCTGCCTCGGCTGCCGGCGTGAAGACCGGCACGTAGAGCATCGATTCGCCCCAGCAGACGAGGTCCGCGGGTCCGGCCTCGGCCACGGCGCGGTGCGTGAGGTCACGCGAGAAAGCCAGGTTCGCGCGCCAGTCGTCGTGCTGCTTGCGGCGCTGCGTGAAGCCCGGCTGGACCAGCAGCACGCGCGGACCGTCGATCATGGCTGGCGCGGGCACCAGCCGCGCCAGGAACGAGGCTACCGCCAGCGGAGCGAGGGCGCCGGCGACCACGGGCAGGCGCAGACGGCGTTCCCGCGCCAGCGCCGCGAGTCCCCCGCCGAGGGCGGCCAGCACGAAGGTCAGCCCTTCGACGCCCAGCACGCGCGCGCTGCCCGAGAGCCAGAGCTCGGCATGGCAGTAGTAGCCGAGCCGGAACCACCCCAGGCCGAAGGGCGGCGGCACGAGCGCGCGCACGAGTTCGACGCCCGTCCAGGCCAGGCCGACCGCCAGCGGCAGCGGCAGGCGGCGCGTCAGGCAGCGCAGGAGCGCGCCCATCGCCACGAAATAGACGCCCCAGCCGGCCCCGATGTAGGCGACGCCGAAGCCGACGACGTAGACCACCCACCACATCATCAGCCCGCCGGCGAGCGCCCCGCCGGCCCATTCGCACAGCCACGCGAGCTTCCAGCGCGGGCCGAGCGGCTGGACGCACGTCCAGGCCCACAGCGCGACCCCGAGCACGGCCAGCACGAGGGATCCGTCCTGGCCCATGATCCCCGGGCTGGCGACGAAGCCGAGCAGGGCCGCCCCGACGACCCCCGCCAGCCGTCGCGGGAGCGAGAGCGCCCGCTCGGTGCCCGCGGGCGCGGTCGAGGGCGCCCGCTCGGTGCCCGCGCGCGCGGTCACAGCGGGCGATACTCGACGAGTTCGCCGGTCCGGATCTCGCCTCCGGCGGGCACGATCGCCAGCCCGTCGGCGTGCGCCGCCGCCACGTTGTCCGCCGAACCCCGGAACGGCAGCGGCTCGAGCTCGCTGACGCCGTCCTCCGCCTGGCGCACGCGCGCCGGCAGGTTGTTCTGGCGGTCGCCGCCCCTCTCGGGCTTTCCGAGCCAGCGCCCGCGCAGGATGCGCTCGCGCTCGAGCGCGGGATCGTCGCCGCACAGGCGCGCCAGTGCGGCGCGCACGAACACCTCGAAGCCGAGCAGGGTCGAGACGGGGTTCCCCGGCAGGCCGAAGACGGGTGTCGTTGCACCCTCAGCCGCCGCGCGCACCCCGAACCAGATCGGCTTGCCGGGCTTCACCGCAACCTTGTGCAGGAGCGGCTCGACGCCGAGGCGCTCGAACACCTGTCCCACGAGATCGTACTTCCCGACCGAAACGCCGCCGGTCGTGATCAGCACGTCCGAGTCGTCGAGCGCGGTGCCGAAGGCGAGCTCGAGCAGCTGCGGGTCGTCGGGCACCATGCCCGCGCGCACGACCACGCAGCCCATGGCCGCGCAGGCAGCCGCGAGGAAAAATGTATTGCCCTCGCGGATCTGACCGCGCCCGGGCTTCACGCGCGGCGACACGAGCTCGTCGCCGGTGGTGAGCACCGAGACGCGCGGGCGCGCGTAGACCGGTAGCGGGTCGCCGCCGATCGAGGCCAGGACCGAGAGGTCCGCGGCCGAGAGCCGCCGGCGCGGCTCGTAGACGGTCGCTCCCGTGCGCAGGATCTCGCCGCGATGGCTGACGTTCGCGCCGCGCTTCACGGCCTGCTCGAAGACCACCCAGTCGCCCTCGCGCCGCACGCGCTCGATCATCTCGACCGCATCGCACCCCTCCGGGAGCTCGGCGCCCGTGAAGATCTCGACGCAGCCCCCACCCTCGAGCGCGCCAGGAAAGGGCACGCCCGCGCGGGATTCCCCCGCCACCCTGAGGCGTCCGCCGCCCGCCGCCAGACTGGCGCTCGGGAGTGCGAAGCCGTCCATCATGCTTTTCTCGAAGGGCGGCAGGTCGACGTCCGCAACGGCCCGGGCCGCCAGACAGCGCCCGTGCGCCTCGGCGAGGGACGCACTCTCGATGCGCGTGGGCGCGGGAATGCGGGCCAGGATGCTCGATAGCGCTTCGCCCGGGGTCAGCATGGAGCGCGGCGAGTCTAGCGGCGCCGCACGCGACCTCCAGCAGGAGAACGCCAGGAGAAACGCGGCCGGAGCGGCGCCCGTAACACGCCTGGAACAGCGCTCGAGGGGAAAGTCCTCTGCCCCGAGCCCGCCGACGAAGTGCCTTCCTCTACAATCCGAGTTCTGAATAGGCCGCTCCCCGCGGCGAACTGCGCCGCGTCTCTCTCCCTGCCTTCGTGACCAAACGGATCCGGATCCCCGCGCTCTTCTCGTTCCTGGCCGCCTTGGCCGGCGGGTCGTTCCAGCTCTCGGGCTGCGGCTCGGGCGGCGCGGGGGGTGACCCACAGGCTGCGGAAGGCGGCCTGAAGAAGCGCGAGCTCCCTTCGGTGCGCGTTGCATCCGTAGTGGTACGCGAGATGGCGCTCGTGCTGGAGACGACCTCGAAGCTCGAGTCCGAGCGCGAGATCCTGGTGGTGCCGCGCGTGTCGGGCCTGGTGCTCTCGCTGGCGGCCGAGGAGGGGGACATCGTCGAGCAGGGCGCATTGCTGGCGCTCCTGGACGATGTGGAACAGACCCTGGCCGTCAAGGACGCCGAGGTCACCCTGCAGGAGGCCGATAACACGCTCGACAAGCTGCGCCTGGCGCAGCGCGAATCCGCGGCACGCGTGCAGCGCCTGCAGATCGCCTACGAACAAGCCGCACGCGACTACGAGCGCAACCTGAAGCTGTTCGCAGGCGAGAAGGTGGCCAGCGCGCTCTCGGAGAGCGCCCTGGAGGCCTCCAAGCTGGCGCGCGACAACGCCGACGCGGACCGCAAGGACGCTGATCTCGCCCGCGAGCGAGCCGAGCTCGAGCTGGCCGCCGGCCAGAACGCCCTGGCGCGCGCGCGGATCAACCTGGACCGCGCGCGAGTGATGCTGACCTACACCAAGATCAGCGCGCCCTTCGCCGGCGTGGTGGCGCGGCGCAACGTCCGCGTGGGCGATTCGGTCGGCCCGGGTACGACGGCCTTCGTCCTGACGGACGTCGCCCTCCTGCGCTGCGTGTTCTCACGCCCGCAGGAAGAGCTCGAGCTCTTCGCGCGCGTCGGTGCCAGCAACGGAGACAACAACGGGGACAACAAGCTCTCGCTCACCGCCACGGCCGACTCCTTCCCGGGCCGCACCTTCCCGGGCTGGATCGAGCGCATCAGCCCGACGATCGAGGCGCAGTCCGGCCAGTTCCGCGTCACCGGACGCCTGGAGTGCGTGCAGGACGGTGGGCGCGTGCGGCTCCTGCCCGGCATGCTCGTGCGCCTGCGCATCGTCACGGACCGCCACCCGGAAGCCCTGGTAGTGCCCAAGCGCGCGCTCGAACGAGAAGGCGAACGCCGTTTCCTCCTGGCCGCGGAGCGCGACGCCGGTGCGCCCGGACACGCGACCGTGCGCCGGGTCGAAGTCGACGAAGGCTTCGGCGAGGGCGAGTGGATCGAGATCCTGCCGCGCACGGGCCAGCGCCTCTCCGCCGGCGACGCCGTGGTGGTCGTGGGCGGGCGCGACCTCTCCGAAGGCGACACGGTGATGATCGACGAAGAGCGCGCTCCCAGCGAAGAGAGACCGATCGAGGGCGTCGCGGAGGCGAAGTAGTGCGTTCGGGCTCAGCCGGGAACGCCAGGCTCCAGCCTGGCTCCGGGTTCTCGAAAAAGAGAGCCAGGCTGGAGCTTGGCGTTCCCGGCCGAGCCGGAACTCCGGCGTCGGAGCGCTGATGTCCGCGGACGGCGCAGGGCCGCGCGGGCCGCTGGTGAGCGCGCTGGGTGCGGTGACGCAGCGCCCGGTGGCGGTGTCGATGTTCGTCCTGCTCCTGGTCGTCTTCGGCGGGGTCTCGTTCACCAAGCTCAAGATCGACCTCTTGCCCGAGATCAGCTACCCGACCCTCACCGTGCGCACGAGCTGGCCCGGCGCCGCGCCCGAGGACGTCGAGCAGCGCGTCTCGGAAAAGCTGCAGGAGTCGCTTTCGACCCTGGACGACCTGGTGCGCTCGACCTCGATCAGTCGCGCCGGCACGTCCGACGTCGTGCTCGAGTTCGACTGGGGCACGCCCATGACTTTCGCGGTCGAGGACGTGCGCGAGCGTCTGGGCGGCGTGAACCTGCCCGACGACGCCGACAAGCCCCTGATCCTGCGCTACGACCCGAACCTCGATCCGATCCTGCGCATCGGCATCCGCGTGCCCGAGGAGCGCGCGGCCGGGTCGGGAGAAGACAGCGAAGCCGAGCGCATCGAAGAGCTCATCCACCTGCGCTGGCTGGCGGAGAACCGCATCAAGCGCGAGCTCGAGGCCATCGAGGGCGTGGCCGTGGCGCAGGTGCGCGGCGGGCTCGAGGAGGAGATCCGCGTGCACGTCGACCCCGAGCGCATGGCGGCGCTGCACGTCGACCCTGGCGAGCTGGCCATGCGCCTGGCGCAGGAGAACATCAACGCCTCGGGCGGTTCGCTGACGGAAGGCTCGAACGAGTACCTGGTACGCACCGTCAACCAGTTCCTCAGCGTGGCCGAGATCGAGGAAATGCCAGTCGTGCGGCGCGGCGCGGGCGTGATCCGCGTGCGCGACCTGGGACAAGTCGAACGCGCCTACGAGAAGCGCGAGGTGGTCAGCCGCATCGGCGGGTCCGAGTCGGTCGAGATCGCGCTCTTCCGCGAGGCGGACGCGAACATCGTGCAGCTCGCGGACGTCCTGCGCGAGCGCATCTTCGGCACCGACGAGCAACGCGAGCGCGCGGCGGAGATGGCGGAATTGACGAAGGAGTCGGGTGCACGCACGCTCGGGCAGCGCGCCGAGGTGGGCTATCTGGCCAATGACCTGGCCTCCGAGGTGTCGCTGGAGCTGCTCTCCGACCAGTCGGTCTTCATCCGCGACGCGGTCGAGGACGTGCAGAGCTCGGCCATCCTGGGCTCGCTCCTGACCGTGATCGTGATCTGGCTCTTCCTGCGCAACCTGGTCGGGACGGTCATCGTCGGCATCTCGATCCCGGTCTCCCTGATGGTGGCCTTCGCGCCGATGTTCATCGGCGACGTGACACTCAACATCATGTCGATGGGCGGCCTGGCCCTCGGCACGGGCATGATGCTCGACAACGCGATCGTCATCCTCGAGTCGATCACCAGCCGGCGCGAGCAGGGCGACGACCGCGTGACGGCCGCGATCCGCGGCACGGCCGAGGTCACGGGCGCGATGATCGCTTCGACGCTCACCTCCGTGGCGGTCTTCGCGCCGATCGTGTTCGTCACCGGCATCGCGGGGCAGATCTTCGGCGACCAGGCACTGACGGTCGTCAGCTTCCAGTTCATCTCGCTCTTGATGGCCTTGCTGCTGATCCCGCTGATGACCTCGCGCGTGCGCGGCCGCGAGAAGGCCGGCGCGCCCGTGCGTCCGCCAGGCATCACCCAGGGTGTCTCCTTGCGCCAGGGAGCTGCCACCCAGGGCGTCCTGACCGTGCTCGGGCGCACGCTCCTCCTCGTCACGGGGGTGGTCGTGCGCGCCCTCGGCGCGCTGGCGGCCGGGATCGGCTGGCTCGGACGCATCCTCACCTGGCCCGTGGACCGCGCCTTCGGCCGCGCCTGGGGGCTGATCGAGGGCGTCTATCCGCGCTTCCTGAACGGGGCCCTGGCCCATCCCTACCTGGTGCTGATCTCCTCGCTGGCGCTGTTCGCGGTAGCGCTGCAGCGCTTCCCCCACCTCGGGGTCGAGCTCCTGCCCAAGGTGCACCAAGGCGAGTTCACGGCCTACGTACGCCTCTCCGAGGGCACGCCCCTGCGCACGACCGAAGGTGTCATGCGCGAGCTCGACCTAGAGGTGCGCGCGCTCCCTGGCGTGGAGACGACGGCGCTCACGGTAGGCGTCGAGAAAGACACGCTGACGCGCGAGATCGAGGGCCCGCACACCGCGCGCCTGACGGTGCGCCTGACCGAGGAGGCGCACACCCCGCGGCGCGAGGACGAGCTCGAAGAGGCGGTGCGCGAGCTGCTCGACGGGCACGCGGCCGTGCGCTCGGTCGAGTTCACGCGCCCGACGCCGTTCACGCTGGAGTCGCCCCTGGCGGTCGAGATCCGCGGCTACGACCTGGCGAAACTGCAGGCGGTCTCGGGCGACGTGGTCGAGGCCTTGCGCGAGATCCCGGGCCTGGCCGACGTGCACAGCTCGGTCAAGCCCGGCAACCTCGAGGCCCAGGTCACCTTCGATCGCGAGAAGATGCTCGAGCTGGGCCTGGATCTGTCGCAGGTCTCGGCCCTGGTGCGCGACCAGGTGCTGGGCAACGTCAGCACGCGCTTCCACGAGGGCGACGAACGCATCGGCATCCGTGTGCAAGGCGATCCGGCGCTGCTCGACTCGCTCGCAGCCGTGGCCGCGCTGCCGATCAACCCCGCGGCCGAGAACCCGGTCTCGCTGCGCACGGTCGCCACGATCGAAGAGGTCCAGGGCCCGGCCGAGATCCGGCGCATCGGCAACACGCGCGCGGTGGTCGTGCGCGGCACGAGCACGGGCCTCGACCTCGGCGGCCTCTCGCGCGACATCGAATTGCGTCTGGGAAGCCTGACCGTGCCCGAGGACGTGAGCGTGCAGCTCGGCGGCCAGAAACGCGAGATGGACTCCTCGCTCGAGAGCATGCGCTTCGCGCTCTACCTCGCCATCTTCCTGGTGTACGTGGTCATGGCTTGCCAGTTCGAGTCGCTGGTGCAGCCGCTGATCATCATGGTCACCGTCCCGCTCGGCATCGTCGGCGTCGTGTTCGCGCTCGATCTGCTGAGCATCCCGCTCTCGGTGGTGGTGTTCCTCGGCCTGATCCTGCTGGAGGGTATCGTGGTGAACAACGCAATCGTGCTGATCGACCGCATCAACCAGCTGCGCGCCGGAGGCATGGAGGTCGTGGCCGCCGTGCGCGAGGCCGGGCACTCGCGCCTGCGTCCGATCCTGATGACGACTATTGCGAGCGTGATGGGCCTCTTGCCGATGACCGGCTGGCTCGCCTGGGTACCGGTGGTCGGCAAGCTCGGCTCGGGCGCCGGGGCCGAGCTGCGTGCGCCCATGGCCATCACAGTGATCGCCGGGCTGGTCTCGGCCACGCTGCTCACGCTGATCGTGATCCCCTCGATCTACGCCCTGATCGGCAAGCGCGCGGCCGCCGCGGGAGGCGCGCGATGATCCATCTTCCCGGCGAGCACGGCCCGCGCGGCTTCTTCCACGGGCTGGTGCGGCGGCCGATCGCGCTCTTGGTCCTGTTCGTCACGCTGATCGTGGTCAGCCTGATCGCGTACCAGCGCATCCCGATACAGCTCTTCCCCTCGGGCTTCACCGAGCCCGGACTGTTCATCTGGATCCCGAACCCCGGCTCGAGCGCGCAGGAGAACGAGGAGCTCGTCGCACGCGTGGTCGAGGAACAGCTGCGCACGCTCTCGGGCATCGAGGAGATGCGCAGCTGGTCCGAGCGTGATGTCGTGCGCATCCGCCTCAACTTCAGCGGCTCGGCCGACATGAACCTGGCCAAGGCCGAGGTGCGCGACCGCGTCGAGCGTGCCTGGCCCACCCTGCCCGAGACCTGCGAAACCGCGGGCATCTGGTCGGAGTCCTCCGACTCGCTCCCGATCACCTTCTTCGGCATCAAGCTGGAGGGCGACCCCGAGCGCCGCGATCTCTTGATGGAGCGCGTGATCGTCCCGCGCCTCGAGGCCGTGGCGGGCATCGGCAAGGTCGACGTGTGGGGCGTGCAGGAGGACAGCATCCGCATCCTGCTCGACGAGGACAAAGTGGCTGCCGCGGGCCTCGACCTGGGCTCGGTCATCCGGCGTCTGGCCAGCGACAACTTCGCCCAGCCGCTGGGTGAGATCGACGACGGCGGGCGCGAGCTGATCCTGCGCTCGGACATGCGCTTCCGCACTCCGGAGGAGATCGCCGAGTTCCCGCTCGAAGACGGCTTGCGCATCAAGGACCTGGGCCGCGTGGCGCGCGTCAAGGAGGTCCAGAACCAGGTCTCGCGCATCGATGGCGGCTACGCCTATTTCGGCATGGCCACCAAGGACAGCCAGTCGAACGTGGTCGAAACCACGGACAACTTCAAAGCGGCGATCGAGGAGCTGGAGCGCGATCCCGCGCTGGGCGGGCAGGTGGCCTTCCTGCCCTTCTTCATGCAGGGCGACATGATCAAGACCTCGCTGGCCCAGCTGCAGAAGACGGCCATCGAGGGCGGCGTGCTGTCGGTGGTCGTGCTGCTGGTCTTCCTGCGGCGCCTGCGCCTGACGATCTGCGTGGCGCTCTCGATCCCGGTCTCGGCCCTGATGGCCATCGCCTGGGAGTACTTCGGCGGCGGCTCGTTCAACGTCATCACCATGACCGGCATCACGCTCGCGATCGGCATGCTGGTCGACAACGCGGTCGTGGTGGTCGAGAACATCCTGCGCCTGCTGCGCGCCGGCGCGAGCGAGGACGAGGCCGCGGCCGAGGGCACGGCCGAGATCGCCCTGGCGGTCACGCTCGCGACCATCACCACGGTGATCGTGTTCCTGCCGCTGATCTTCCTGACCGACCAGGCGGCCGTGCGCCTGCTCATGAAGAGCCTGGTGATCCCCTACTCGATCGCGCTGTTCGCGAGCCTGCTCCTGGCGCTGGTGTTCACGCCCGTGATCGTCACGCGCCTCTCGGGCCGGCGCTCGCAGAGGCAGAACAGGCTCACGGCGTTCTTCGATCCCCTGCTGCGTCTACCGCTCCAGGGCGTGAAACTCCTGGTGGCCGGCCTGCGCTGGAGTTGGTTCCAGATGCTGCGCGGCTGCGCATACGCCAACCGGCTGTTGCTGCTCGTCCTCGCGCCATTGCGCTGGCCGCTGGCTCTGCTCGCCTCGGGCGGCGCGGCGTTCCTGGCCTGGTCCGGAATGCGCGGGCTCGTGGGCGGCGCGCCGCTGACGCCCTTCGGAGTCCAGATCGGCAGCGCCGCCGCGATCCTCTCCGGGCCGGTCGTGGCCGCGCTGTTCGCGCTGGCCGTGGCGCTCTTCGCCCTGCCGCGCTGGCGCGCGCGCGAGCGCCTGCCCGTCGCCCGGCCGAGCTCCTTCCTCCCGGCCGGGGATTCGCTGGTCGACATGGTCATCGAGCTGAACCAGCGCCTGCTCGCCTGGACCATGCACCATCGCCTGGGCGCCTGCGGACTCACGCTCCTGCTCTTCCTGACGATCGCGATCCCCTTCGGGGGCATGCTGGAGACGGCCCTCGGCCAGGAGTCCTCGGGCGACGAGCTGCGCTTCCGCGTCGGCCTGGACGGACACTTCACGCTGGCAGAGGCCGAGCAGGAGCTGCGCGTCTACGAGGACTTCCTGACCGCCCAGAAGCCCGAGTATCGCTTCGATCACTGGAGCCACCGCTTCGACGAGGACGGCGGGCGCTTCGGCCTGTACTTCGACGAGATGCAGGAGGGCAAGTCCTTCGACGCCCTCGAGAAGCGCCTGAAGAAGGAGCTGCCGCGCGTCGCCGGCCACCGGCTGCGCTTCTACGACGAGAACGACTCGGAATCGAACACCCAGAGCATGGCGAGCTTCACGCTGCTCGGGCCCGACTCGCGCGAGCTCGAGCGCATCGGCGCGCAGGCCATGCAGCTGCTCGAGAAGGTGCCCGGCCTGTCGGAGGTCTCCAGTCCGCTCGAGGAGGCTCCCGACCAGATCGAGGTCCTGGTCGACCGCGACCTGGCCCAGGAGCTGGGCGTCGACACGCAGACGGTCGAGAGCTCGATCGCCTATGCCCTGGGCGGTTTTCCGCTGCCGCGCTTCCAGGAGGAGGGCCGCGAGATCCCCCTGCGCATCGAGTACGACGACACCGAAACCGCCGGTCTGCCGACGCTCAACGATCTGGCCGTGTTCGGCACGCAGGGCGGCGTGCCGCTGTCCTCGATCGGCTCGCTCTCCTTCGGCAAGGGCTCGCGCTCGATCTTCCGGCGCGACGGCAAGACGAGCTTCACCATGGAGGGCAAGGTCGACGATCCGCTGCAAGTCCTCACGGTCACGGGCGCGGGCCAGCGCGCGCTGCAGGAGCTCGATCTACCGCGCGGCTACTCGATCGACACCTCGGATTCCCTGATCCAGCAGCGCGACGACGACATGTCGGCGCTGTGGAAGGCCTTCGGTCTCGGGCTCGTGCTGGTGTTCCTGGTGATGGCGATGTTCTTCGAGTCCCTGCTCCTGCCCTTCACGGTGATCTTCACCGTGCCCTTCGCGGTGCTGGGCTCGTTCTGGGCGCTGTTCCTGACCGGCACGCCGATGGACCCGGTCGGGGTGATCGGGATGATCATCCTGGCCGGCGTGGTCGTGAACCACTGCATCGTGCTGATCGACCGCATCCGTACCCTGCGCGGCGCGTTCCCGGACCGCCTGCAGGCCGTGCTCGAGGGCTCGCGTCAGCGCGTACGTCCGGTGCTGATGACCGCGCTGACCACGATCGTCGGCCTCCTGCCGATGATCACGGCCGCGCCGCCGCGCGACGGCATCGACTACCGTTCCCTGGCGGTGATCGTGGCCGGCGGGCTGACCTCGGCCACCTTCTTCACGCTGTGGGTCGTGCCGCTCGCCTACACCCTGCTCGACGATCTGTGGAACTGCCTGGTCGTGCGTTCCACCTGGTGGCTGCGCCGGCCGGGACGCCGCGCGACCGAGACGGCCGCCGAGACCGAGCTCGCGCCCCAGGCGAACTGATCTTCTATCGCCGAACCGCTTGTTGGCTGAGCAAGAATCAGCAGGACCACAGAGGCGCAGAGGACGCAGAGACGCACGGAGGGAGAATCCAGAGAGGATGGGGCCTCCGGGGCTTCGGCTCTCCGGGAGTCGACGAT
>JANOGB010000072.1:0-6101 GCA_031413955.1 Planctomycetota bacterium
CCAACTTCGTCATCGAGCCGGCCTCCTGAGCCGGATCTTGGCTTGGACCGCAGGATCCAGCGCGCCCGATATCCAAGATGCCGCCGGCCGCCGGGTGGGCAAATCGCGTCGAACTTGGATTTCTGCTCACGCTCTCAGTCCACCAGCAGAACTCCCCCCGCCCGGCATCCCGCGGGGGCTTGGCCGGGCCCTCTTCCGTCGCGGCCCCATTGCGGCCGGACTGTGCCCAGGGTAGCATCTTTATAGATGCTTTAGAGATGCCCACCCCGAGGAGCGGCAGCCATGATCCAACCCAGCGACATCCATACGTTGACCCAGTTCAAGCGCAACTCCACCGAGCTGTTCGAGCGCCTCGAATCCTCAGGACGGCCGCAGGTCCTGACCGTGGATGGCAAGGCGAAGGCAGTGGTCGTCGGGGTCGAGGCCTTCGAGCGCATGGCGGACATCGTGGAGAAGGCGGAGACGCTGGAGGGAATCCGGCGCGGCATCGCGGACATGAAGGCCGGCCGGACGATGTCGCTCGCCGAGGCCGAAGCCGAGGTCCGGAAGCGCCTCGGCCTGCGGCGGAAGAAGGGTTCGAGGTCTGTCTGACCCGAGCGGCCTGCCAGGACATCTCGGACATCGGAGCCTGGATCGTGTCACGAGGGACTCCTCTAGACTCGGAACGATGGGTGGTTCGGATCTTCGAGGCGATTTGGACTCTCGACGCGTTTCCGGAGCGTTGCCCGCTGGCACCGGAGAGCGTGTCGCTCGAGACCGAGATTCGCCAGCGGATCGTCGGGGACTACCGCGCGCTCTTCACAGTGGACGGAAGGACAGTCTTCGTGCTTCACGTTCGACACGGGCACAGACGGCCTGCGACGAAGGAAGACTTGGCGTCCGCCCTGGGGGAGCTGCGTCCGCGGCTTCTGAGGTGAGGTTCAGTAGTTCCCGCGATACGCCTCGGCCGCTTCCTCGAAGCGACCCTCGCCTTCGAGCAGGGCGGCGGCGGCGAGGTCGAGGGCCTGGGCGGCCAGTGGGTCCTCGAAGTTCGCGCGGGCCTTGGAGAGGACCTCGAGCGCGGCCTCGAGGCCGACGCGGTCGAGCAGGACCTGGGACCAGCCGGAGAGGACGCGCGCTTGATCGGGTTCGGCCAGCGCGCCACGCCCGAGGTAGAGGCCTTCGAACAGCTCGGCGGCCTTGTGGCGCTCTTGCTCGGCCAGCAGGGTCTCGGCCAGCTCCAGGCGTTCCTCGATCGTGGACGGCGCTTCCTCTTCGTCGAGGCCAAGGCGCAGGCGCGCGGTGTGCACGTACGTGCCGAGGCCCTCGTCGCCGCCGCTCTTGGCGGCTTCGCGGCAGATGAAAAGCGTGCCGAGCTCGTCACCGGCGTCGAGCGAGAGCTGCGCGGCCTTCTCGAAGGCGGCCGCGCGTTCTTCGGCTGCGGCGGCCTCGCGCGCGAAGATCAGCCACGCACGCGCGGCCTCGACCTCGAAGCCGAGACCCTCGAAGGCTTCGGCGCGGATCGCGAGGCTGCGCGCTTCGGCCTGGGAGGCGGAGATGATCTCGCCCTCCTCGAGCGTGCGCAGGGCTTCGACGTAGTCGTGGGTCGCGTTGCAGGCGCGCGCGCGCACGAGCCGCCGCTCGGCCAGCTCGACCTTGTCGTCGGTCGCGAAGTTCGCGTCCAGGAAATTGAGCAAGTGCAGCGCGCTCTGCGCGTCGCCGAGCTCGATCGAGACACGCGCGAGCTCGAGGCGCGCCTTCGAGTGGAAGCGCTTGGCCTCGTCCAGGCTGGCCAGCGTGCGAAAATGCTGCGCGGCCTCGGCCCAGTGGCCGAGGCGCTGGAGGATGCGACCCGCGCGGTAGGTGGCCTCGGCGGCGTCCTCGCTGAGGTCGTCCTGGGCGAGCTCGGCATACAGGCGATAGGCGCCCTCGAGGTCGCCGCGCACCTCGGCCAGGTTGCCCTGCGCGAGCCTGGCGCGCGCGGCCGCGTGCGGGTCGCCTTCGGCCTCGCCGCTGGCCTCGACCCCGTGCCAGGCGTCCTGCGCGAGGCGCAATAGCTCGGCCGCGTCGTTGGTCGGGGGCAGCAAGCGCAGCGTGCCGCGCGCGAGCTCGTGCCGCAGGCCCTGCGTGCCGAGCACGATCTCGAGGACCTGCTCGAAGGGCCGGCGTTCGAGCTGGATCGAGACCACGGCGCCGAGCGGCAAGAGCTCGGCATTCTCGAGCGCCAGCGCGGACTTCTTGGCCAGCGAGCGCACGAGCTCGTCGAGCGGCGCTTCCTCGCACAGCACCGACCAGCGCGGCCCGTCCTTCGTCTCCTGACGCGAGATCGAGAGGATGCGCGCTTGCACAGGCTCCCGTTCGCGGCCCGGCGGCTCTGCGAGCGTTTCGTGCGGCGGCGAAGCGTGTTCCTGAGCCGCGTGAACGCCGGCGCCCCACAGGACGAGTGTCAGGGCGACCAGCGCCAGGGCGCGGAGGGAGGGGAGGCTCATGGTGCGCTGGATTCGGGGCGGCGCTGCGGGCCCTGATCGGCAACGGGCGCGTCCGATCTGGAAGCGCTTTCCTCCTTCCCGTGCGCCGGCTCCCGGCGTGCGGCCGCGGCCTGGCGCTGCGCGACCTCGTCCAGGGCGGCGTTGTCGTGTTTCTCCAGCTCGGCGGCGTGGTGCAGCCGGGCGCGCTCGCGCAGCTCTTCCAGGGCCCGCGCGGCGCCTTTGCGCTCGCGGTGCGCGGCGGCCATGTGCGTAGCCTGCAGGCGCTGCGTGCGCGCGGACTCCACGCGGCGGCGGAGATCCGCGAGCTCGCCGTCGAGGGCGCGCTGCGCGGTGAGCACGCCGCGCGGCTCGAGCGCGCCTTCCAGGAGCGCGCGCAGGGTGGCGCGCGACTGTTCGAGCACGGCACGAGCCTGATCGCGGCTCGCCTCGGCCGCACGTGCGAGGGCCTCGGCCTGGGCCCGCTCGGCGCGCGCCACGCGCTCTTCCACATCGCGCACGCGCTGCACGCGCGCGAGCCGGAACTCGAAGCGGCGCTTCATCGCTTGCTCGCCGCCGGTTTGGCGGGCGGCTTCGGCGGCGCGAACAGCGCTTCCATCCTGGCCAGCGTCTCGGGCAGGCTTGCGCGCTCAACCCCGCTCTGGCGCAGGAAGGACTCGATGCCCGGCACCAGCGTGAGCGCGCGGTCCAGGCGTTCGTTCGTCCCGGGTCGGTAAGCGCCGATCTCGACCAGATCGCGGCCATCGCGCCACTGGGCCAGCGTCTCACGCATGCTCTGGGCCAGCGCGCGGTGCTTCTCGCTCGCGACCGAGCTCATCAGGCGCGAGAGACTGGCCAGCACGTCGATGGCCGGATAGTGCCCGCGGTGCGCCAGCTCGCGCGCGAGGAAAATGTGTCCGTCGAGCAGCCCGCGCAGGGTGTCGGCCACGGGCTCGTTCGGGTCGTCGGCGTCGAGCAGCACCGTCAGGAGCCCGGTGATGCTGCCGCGCGTCGAGCGGCCCAGGCGCTCGACCAGCTTCGGCACGGTCGCGAAGAAGCTCGGCGGGTAGCCGCGCACGGTGGGGGGTTCGCCGGCCGCCAGGCCGATCTCGCGCGCGGCGGCGGCGAAGCGCGTCACGGAATCCATCACGAACAGGACGTCCGCGCCCGCGTCGCGGAAGGATTCGGCCACGGTCACGGCCACGAAGGGCGCGAGGAAACGCTCGATCGGCGAGCGATCGGAGGTCGCGACCACGGTGACCGCCCTCTGGCGCGTGTTTTCGTCCAGCACCTCGTCGAGGAACGCGCGCACCTCGCGGCCGCGCTCGCCGACCAGCGCGACCACCAGCACGTCCGCGTCGGTGCCGCGTGTCACCTGGCCGAGCAGGGTCGACTTGCCCACGCCCGAACCGGAGAAGATGCCCACGCGCTGGCCGCGGCCGAGCAGGCAGGTGGCGTCGATCGCGCGCACGCCGGTCGCGAGCGGCTGGTCGATGGCGACACGCGCGAGCGGCGGCGGCGCCTCGCTGCGCACGCGCGCGCTGGCCATGGCGTTGGGGAGTCTCTTCTTGCCGTCGATGGGCGCGCCGAAGCCGTCCAGTACGCGCCCCAGGAGCTCGGGTCCGGTGCGGATCGCGAACGGCCGGCCGAGGGCCAGCACGGCCTGGCGCGGCGCGATGCCCTCCAGGTTCCCGTGCGGCATGAGCAGCGTCGTGGCGCCGCGGAAGCCGACCACTTCGGCTTCCACCGGGCCGAGCTCGCCGCGCTCGATGCGGCACAGCTCGCCCATGGCGGCCGGAACACCAGCGGCCTCGACGATCACGCCGCTGACCTGGTCGACGCGCCCGCGCCAGACCGCTCGCGCGCCGGCACGGATCTCGGCCTTGGCGCGCGCGAAGTCGACAAGCAGCGGCGCGCTCACGCGAGCTCCTCCTGCAAGCGCTTGCCGATGGCCTCGAGGGCGCCGTCCATGTCGCGCACGAGCAGGCCGAGCGTGGTCTCGACGTGCACGTCGCCGCGCGCCACGCCCTCGTCGGGTTCGAGGCGCGTGCCGCTGCGGAAGCGCACGTCGGCCAGGCGCGCGTGGTCGGCCGGGTGCAGGTGCACGACGCAGGCGCTGCGGCCGACCGAGGCCTCGCCCAGGGTCTCGCGCACCATGCGTTCGAGGTCGTAATTGCCGCGCGCGAGCTCGGTGCGCAGCAGTGTGCGCGCGATCTCGAGCGCCAGCTCGGCGGCCGTGCGTGCCAGGGCCGCGCGTGATTCCTCCTCGACGATGGCCAGGCGCACGACGGCCGCGTCGAGGCACGCGCCGGCGGCCAACAGCCCCTGGCGCTCGCCCTCCGCGCGAGCCCGCGCGAGCAAGAGCTCGTGCGTCGCGAGCGCGCCATGGGCCAGGAGCCGCGCCTCCACCACACTCGAGTCCAGCGTGAGCTGCTCACGAGACAAGCTCTTCGCCTCCGCGGTTGGGGCGGAACTCGCCCGACTCGATCAGGGCGCGGATGCTCTTCAGGATCTCGTCGCGCGCCAGCTTGACGTCCGCGATCGGCATCGCGCCGGCCAGCTCGCGCTCCTCGAGCACCATCTCGCGCACGCGCGAGGACAGGTTGCCGAGGATGTTCTGCTCCACCACCTTGGAGCAGCCCTTGAGCGCCACCGAGAGCGACTTGGTGTCGACCGTGCCCAGGATCTTGGCCATGGCGCGGCGATTGAGCGTGGCGATGTCCTCCCAGGTGAAGAGCTTCTCGCGCAGCTCGTTCGCGACGCGCTCGTCGCTCTGAGCCAGGGCCTCGATCACCTTCTTCTCCATCTCGGGCGCGGAGTTGTTCAGGATCTGCGCCACGGATTGCAGGCGCTTGGCGGGATCGGAGCCGGCCGCGGGCAAGGGGGCCGCCGCCAGGCGCTGCACCATGTCGTTCGCGACCGTGCGCACGAGCTCGCGGCTGGGCGGTTCGAGCTGCACCATGCGGCGCACGATGTCGAGCGCGGCTTCCTGGTCGAAGTGCTTCAGGACCTGCGCGGTTTGCGTGGGCTCGAGGTGCGCCAGCACCAGCGCCGCCACGGCCGCGGACTCATCCTTCAGCACGCGCGCGAGATCGGCGGGAGCGCGCCGCTCGAGCTCGAGGAACGGCCGGCTGGCCAGGCGTTTCTCCTGGATCTGGCGCAGGAGCTCGTCGGACTGCTTGCCGAAGGCCTCGCCCAGGAGCCGCTTGAGATGGTCCGCGTCGACCGCCTTGACCGCGCGCGGCTTGCCGAGCCCGCGTGCGAGCTGGCGCACGAGCTCGTCCACCACGCCCTGCTGCGTGAGGCGCGGATCGAGATCGATCATGGCCTGCGCGACCTTGGTGACGACGTCGGCCGGCATGCTCTTCAGGATCGACGAGGCCACCGCCGGCTCGAGCGAGAGCAGGAAGGCGGCCACGCGCTGGTAGCCCTGGATCGCGCCGAGGTCGGCCATGGGTCAGCGCTTTTTCCCCTGGGACCGCCGCGCTCCAGCGCGGCTTTGATGGAAGAGCCGGGCTGGAGCCGGGCGGTCCCAGGGAGGAACACTGCGGAGGCTCGCCATGGCTCAGGGAGTGGCGACGGGCTCCTCGCGGGCCCAGCGCGAGAGGATCTCGCCCACTTTGGCGGGATCGGACTTCAGGAGGTCGTCGATCTGTG
>JANOGB010000073.1:0-4819 GCA_031413955.1 Planctomycetota bacterium
GCTCACGGGTCGGCTCTACCCGATCCCTCGGGTCCGCGACGCGAGGAGGAT
Source organism: Planctomycetota bacterium (assembly GCA_031413955.1). Taxonomy (GTDB): domain Bacteria; phylum Planctomycetota; class UBA1135; order UBA1135; genus JABFRZ01. The sequence goes on from JANOGB010000073.1 coordinate 52, forward strand.
CCTCCTGCGCAACACCCGCTACCACGTTTACTATCGGGTTGCGCGCGATGCGGTCACCGTCGTCGCGGTCTGGTCGGCTGTTCGTGGGCGCGGCCCGAGCATCAGAGACCTGCAGGGGAGCAAGCCGAAACGACGCAGGCGGTCCTGAACCGCCCGCTCGACAGAGTGGTGAGGACTTGGCGGGGCCGGTGAGTAGGATTCCCGGCAGTATGACTCTCCGAGCAGACACGGACACCGCTCTGGAGGACCTGTTCCAGAGGCCCATCGACCTCGTGACGGTCCGTTCGCTGACGAACCCCTACCTCGTCCGCGAGATCGAGCGCGACCGTACCGTGCTCTATGCGGCCTGAGTCCCTCGAGTTCCTGCACGACATGCGGACGGTCGGGCGGAGGACAATGCAGCTCAGCGCCGCACGAACTCGCCGGTGAGGATCGCCTCGCCGACGCTCGAGTTGAGGAGCTCGAGGTAGGTGCGCTTCTCGCCCCTCGGCTCGATCTCGAGGCGGCCGGTCCAGGTGCCGGAGATCGGCCCGCGAGCCTCGTGCTCGAGGATGCGCTCGCCCGCCACCACGATCGCGAAGCGCGCGGGGGCCTCCACGTCGTCGCTGATTCGGCCGCGATAGTCGACGCGCGTCACCACGAAGACCTCGCCCGCGCGCAGCACGCCGCCCTCGCAGTGGACGATGCCATGATCTCTCTCGCCGATCGGTGCGTCGAGGTCGAGGGGAGCCTCCGCGCGCTTGCGAGCGCGCGAGGTCGAGCCGTCCAGCCTCAGGCGGATGTCGTCGCCGCCCGAGAGGTTGCGGCCCTGCAGCACGGCTCGCGGCCGCTCGAGCGTCGGCGGGGGCGGCTTCGGCGCTTTCGGCTCGCGCGGAGGCGACGGGCGCGCGCGCGCGAGGAGGCCCGGGCGCTCGACCCACTCGCCGAAGAGCTCGGCCTCGCCTGCGGCCCGGCTGTGGAGCTCGAGGTGGGTGAGCGCCTCTTCGCCGGGCGGCACCTCGATGCGGCCGGTCCACGTGCCCGAGTCCGAGTCAGAGCCTTCGATCGTGACGATGGGCTCGCCGCCGACCACGAGCGCGAAGCGGGAGTCTCTGTTCGGGTCCTCCGGCGCGTGACACCACCACGTCGCACGCGTCACGACGAACATGCGACCCTCTGGCACGAACCCGCCGCGTGAGAACGCCACCGCACCGTGATCCGGATCCCGCGGCGAGCGAAGGTCGAGGGGCTCGCTCGCGCGCTGGAAGATCCATGTCAGCCCGCCGGCCATGTCGACCCGGTACCAGTTGCCCAAGCCCTCGCCCGAGCGGACCTGCAACTGGACGCGCGGCTCGACGAGCTCACCGGGACGCCGGAGCTCGCTGCGCAGCTCGATCAGCCTCTGCGCGAGGCGCGTGCCCGGGCTCTCGTCGCGGAAGGAAGCGCGCGCGGTCCGTCCGTCCGCCGTCGCGTACCACTCGAGGACGCAACGGTTCCCTGGCTCGAGCTCGAGCACCTCGAAGGCGATCGCGAGGTCCGTGTCCGGGTCGCGCGACCAGAGGAAGTACGTGTGCCCCGCCTCGACCGGCGCGCTCTCCCGGGCGGCGCCGAGCTCGCCGCGCCAGCTCCAGAGTGCCCGCACGCGGAGGTCGCCGAGGTCCACGATCACGCTCGTTCCGTTTTCGCGCACGTGGGCGCCGAAGTCCGCCCCCCGGTACTCGACGTCGCGGTCTTCGCCCACGATCTGGGTCGGATCGTCTCGCAGCCCGTGCTGGAAGCTGAACGTCGCGAGCACGCGGTCGTCGTAGTAGCTGCGCGCGAAGAGCTCCGCTCGCGGCGCGAGCGTCTCGAGCGTGCGGTGGGACGCCACCATCGGCATGACCTCCGCCGGCGAGGGCTTCACCGGCGCGGCCTCGGGCGCGGCCGCCACGCGCGCGGCGGGCTCCTGGCGCGGTGCCTCCCTCGCGGCCGGCGCGATCGCAGCCACCTCGATCGTGCTCGACTCGCCGTGCGCGGGGCCACGCCGAGCGAAGAGCCACAGCCCGCCGAGCGCCGCCGCTGCCGCCAGACCGAGCGCTGCGGCGCCGAGCGAGACGGCGCTGCGTGTCACGCCGGCGACCGGCAAGAGCAGCGCCGCCCAGCTCTCGCGCCCGTAGCGCGAGTCAAGGCGCGCGCGCAGGATCTCGTGCGCGCGCACGAGCTGCGTGCGCACGGTCGCGGGCTTCGTCCCGAGACGCGCGGCGACCTCGCTCGGCTCGAGGCCGTGGTAGTAGCGCAGCAGGACCACGCCTCGGTACGGCTCGTCGAGCGCGAGAATCGCCGTCGCGACGTCGCGTTGCACCGACACGCGCTCGTAGGCGGTGTCCACGCTTTCGGCGGCCTCGCTGCGCGCGGCGCGCTCCTCTCGCAGCGCCCGGCGCGTCGAGCCGCGGCGGCGGTCACGAGCCAGATTGCCGGCCACGCGCGCGAGCCAGGCGCGCAGGTTGCCGCCCGCGCGCGGACCGCGCTCAAGGGTGCGCAACCAGGTCTCCTGCAGGACGTCGCCGGTCGCGTCGGCATCGCCGAGCAAGCCGCGGGCGACCGCGCGTACGAAGTGCTCGTGCTCGAGCAGGGTTTCGGCGGAGAAGGGGGCGGGTGCGGCCATGGAGGACTCCAGTGTGAGCGTTCGTGAGCAAGACGCCATGCCCCTTCCGAGCGCTACGCGGATCCTCTGGAATCCGGCTGCCCCGCGGCCAGCGAGACGAGCCGCCCAACGCCACTCGCCGGAGGGGGGCAGCGCGCCCTCCCTCGCGCGGTTCGCGGCCAGCATCGCGAGCTGCGTGTTGCGCAGCGCCTCGGAGCGGCCTTGGCCGTGCAGCAGCAGGTTCTCGTAGAAGGTCCGCATGACCTCACGGTGCGGCGGGCCCGGGGTTGCGTGGGAGCAGAGGGCGGTACGGGCCGCACGCGGTGAGTACCATCCCGAGTCGCATGACCCTCGACACCGGTCCGAAGCCTCGCAACTCTCCCTGGGAACTCGCCATCGCGCCGCCACCGGAGCGGTGGGACGACTGGACCGAGCTCGATCCGGCCGCGTGGCCCGAGCGCGTCGAGAAGCACTACGCGCTCATCCCGACGATCTGCTTCAACTGCGAGTCGGCCTGCGGCCTGGTGGCGTACGTCGACAAGGCGACGAACTCGATCACGAAGTTCGAGGGCAATCCCGTGCACCCCGGCTCGCGCGGGCGCACCTGCGCGAAGGGGCCGGCGACGATCAACCAGGTCAACGACACCGAGCGCATCCTGAAGCCGTTGAAACGGCAGGGCAAACGCGGCTCCGGTGAGTTCGTCGAGGTGAGCTGGGAGGACGCGCTCACCGACATCGGCGGGCGCATCCGCAAGGCGATCCTCGAGAAGCGCAACGAGGAGGTCATGTACCACGTCGGCCGGCCGGGCGAGGACCACTTCGTGCTGCGCATGCTGCAGGCGTGGGGCGTCGACGGGCACAACAGCCACACGAACGTGTGCAGCGCCTCGGCGCGCCTCGGGTACACGCTGTGGATGGGGGCGGACCGGCCGTCGCCGGACTACTCGAAGACGAAGTTCATGCTCCTGCTCTCGAGCCACCTCGAGACGGGGCACTATTTCAACCCGCACGCGCAGCGGATCATGGAGGCGAAGGAGCGCGGCGCGCGCCTGGCGGTCGTCGACACGCGGCTCAGCAACACCGCGAGCCACGCGCACCTCTGGATCGCGCCGTGGCCGGGGACGGAGGCGGCGATGCTGCTCGGCGTGGCGCGCGAGCTCCTGCAGCGCGGCGTCGTCGATCAGGAGTTCGTGCGCCGCTGGGTGAACTGGAAGGAGTACCTGGAGGCGCACGATGGCGGGAACGCGAAGACGTTCGAGCGCTTCCTCGCGCGCTTGAAGGAAGACTACGCGCAGTTCACGCCGGAGTTCGTGGCCGCGGTGTGCAAGATCTCCGCGGACACGGTCGTGAAGCTCGCCGACGAGATCCAGCGCGCCGGCGCGCAGTTTTCGAGCCACCTGTGGCGCAACACGGCGAGCGGCAACCTCGGCGGCTGGCAAGTGGCGCGCGCGCTGATGCTCTTGCACGTGCTCACCGGCTCGCTGGGCATACCGGGCAGGCTCAACCCGAACACGTGGGACAAGTTCGTGCCGAAGCCGAGCCAAAACCCGCCGCCGCAGAAGGGCTGGAACGAGCGCCTGTTCCCGCGCGAGTGGCCGCTCGCTCACTACGAGATGAGCTTCCTGATGCCGCACCTCCTGCGCGACAAGGCAGTCACAACCATCGGCCGCAACATCGCCACTACGGCATTAAAAGCCACATCAGAATTGAGTCATGACTTTCTACTTTGGCTTCTCGACAGATCGACGCTTCTACCTTGCCGCTGACCGAAGGCGTCTGCAGACCAATCCAACTTCGTGCATCGACGACTCGAAGCCAAAATTATACCGCGTGAATCAGTTCACGTTCATGACAGGTGCTGGTCTCATGTACTTTGTTGATGAAGTCATCGGCGCCCAGGCACCTCAAGTGTTCGGGCCAAGGCCATTGGATGTTCATGCAGTAACGGCTGACATGAAGCAATGGGCCGCGAGACTACGAGAGGGCTTCCTCCAGACCCTACAAGCCGTTGGATTTGCAGGCAGTCCCAAAGAAGCGCCAACCTCACTTCACTTCGCTGGGATATCTTCCGAAGGGAAGCCATACAGCCTACTTTCCGCACCTTGAGTTTGGCTTTCTTTTCTTTTTGATCTCCTCGGGCAGCGTTGGTGGATCTTCGGTTCACCG
>JANOGB010000074.1:0-5871 GCA_031413955.1 Planctomycetota bacterium
AGCACTACACGGACCTCGGTGTCGAGGACCTGCGCGCGGCGGTCGAGCGAGCGCCTGCCCAGCCCGCGCGCGCCAAGGAGGCCAAATGACGCAGCTGCACGAGACCCGGATGGGCCAGACGCTCATCACGCACACGCTCCCCGAGCTGGTCAGGCAACTCGAACGCCTGAACCAGAACCTGGAGCGCCTGGCCGACTCGCGTGTGCGGGCCGGCGAACCACAGCAACACCAGACGGAGAACCAAGATGACCCCGAAGACCGAACCGAAGACCCGCAACCGCCGCACGCCGGACGAGATCGTCGCCGACTTGCAGGCCGAGATCGAACGCGTTCAGGCGCGCGCTGCCGCGAAGGAAGCCAAGGCCCGGCCCGAGGCCCAGCCGCTGATCCTGGCCGTTCGCGCGCTGGACAAGGCCGGACGCGTGGCAGCCGAGGCCGGCAACCGGGACCTGGTCCAGGCCGTCGAGGCAGCTCGGGCGGCGCTGGCGCCGGGGATCGTGGGGCTCGGGCTCAGGGTACCGGAGAAGGCGAAGCGCGGGCGGAAGCGGAAGGCTGAGCAGGCCGCGTAGCAAGGGGCCGACATCGACCTGGACGCCTGCGCGGCGCGGCCGCTGCGGGCGTTCGGTCACGTCCACGACGTTGCGTCAGAGAGTGGTACCGAGGACGCATTCCGCACGGCCGCGCTTCGTCCAAGAACAAGGGCTTGCGACGCCGCCGCGGACGCGGAAGAAAGGGAGGGGTAGCCGATCGGCTCCGCCACCTCCTTGACAGTCCTGGAAGGCTTCCGAACCATCCCCTTCCGGAACTCGGAACCCGGGGGCGCCATGAACAGTCTGTTGCATTCTCCCCATCTAGTCTCGGGCAACCCGCCGGCCGAGACGACCGGCCCGATGGACCTTACCCAATCTCCCCAAGGAAAGACGGCCCTCACCCGGCCGACGGCTGCCACGGACGAAGCCCTCCAGGCGGGTGGAGAGGTGATCCTCGGGATCGTTGCTCCAGTCGGCGTCAACCGCGACGGACTGGCTTCCAAGCTCGGTGAGTTCGCAGCAACTCAAGGCTACCGCGCCATCCATCACAAGATCAGCCGGTTCATTGAGGAGTATTCTGTCGCATGTGGCCAAGCTATTCTCGCAGCTCCTTATCCTGACCGGATTCTTGCGCTAATTCGTGCGGGAAATGACATTCGACAGGGGAGCAAGGACGGAGTTGGCCTTTTGGCGGTCCAGGGCATTAGCGCCGGACGTCCAGTCGACGCTGACTCGAACCCCAAGGAAATGCTCAATACGATCCACCTAGTGGACTCGTTCAAGAACCCTGAAGAAGTTCGCCTGTTTCAGGCTACTTACGGCTCGGCATTCTACCTAATTGGCTTGTCAGCAAGTGGCGAGTCTCGCATCGAATGGTTGCGCAACGCTCAAGGTGTCCAAGAGGAAGAGGCCCGCAAGCTAATCGACCGCGATGAACTGGAGGGCGAAGCATACCAACAACGCACCAGAGATACCTTCGAACTGGCTGACGTGTTCGTTGAAGCCGACTCTCGTGGAGCGAATCAAGGCCAGCTTCAGAGGGCGCTCGATCTGATTTTCAGTCACCCTTTTATTACACCAACCCGAGACGAGCATGGGATGTTTCTCGCCTACACGGCATCGCTACGCTCCGTTAGCCTTTCTCGCCAGGTAGGAGCAGCCATCATTAGCGCCAAGGGAGATGTTCTCGCTCTCGGATGGAACGATGCCCCCAAACACGGGGGTGGCCTATGCGATCGCGGCGAAGGCGACCACAGCGATCATACGCTTGGGTATGACAGCAACGATTTGCACAAGAATCGAATGATGGAACTCATCGTCGCCGCCCTCAGAAAGGATGTGCCGGAGGTCGATCGCCTCAAGCTTGCCAAGGAAGCGCTGAAGGAAACAGGGCTCCTTGATTTGACCGAGTACGGTCGCGACGTCCATGCGGAGATGGAAGCTCTACTCTCTGCTGCGCGTAACGGCATATCGATCTTGGACGCTACCTTGTATAGCACTACTCTTCCCTGTCACAACTGCGCAAAGCACATAGTTGCCGCAGGCTTAAAGGAGGTCGTTTTTGTTGAACCATACCCGAAGAGCCGTGCTTTTGAGCTATTTTCTGATTCTATTACGATGGGCAAAGGAAACCCGAGCGCCGTAGCCTTTCGCCCGTTTATTGGCGTTGGGTCAAGGCGGTACTTTGATCTCTTTTCGATGAAACTCGGCTCTGGCGAGGAAATAGTGCGCAAGCAGGACGGCAAGGCCGTTGATTCCCATCAACGGCGTCGGCTTCGCACACCGTCCGATACTCTAGGGTATCTCCAACGTGAGCAAGCCCTAGCTCAAAGACTTCCAACGGAGAAGGCCAAATGAATCAATCCGACAAGAGTAAGTCTCGTTCGTCAGGAGAGGCCGGTGTCGTCCAACAAATACAGCGCAATCAATCGGCGGTCAATTCATGGACCGAGAGCAAGAAAGCTGAAGCTGATCGCTTCTTGGCTAGGGTCCAGCACTCTTTGAATCTCGCCGGGCGTCAAGGCTCCAAGGCGCACGCCAGGTCTATTGGAGATCCCCCTACAAAGTGAACGGTTGAGGCGTATCCGCGCAGCTCAGTGCCGGCTTCGGATCGTGGCGTGAGTCAACGGACCAAGCGAAGCGGCGCCTCCTCATCGACCTCGGGAAGCAAGCGCCCTAGGTCGTCGGTCGATATTGCAATGCGGGACGCTACGGCCTTGTGGGAGCCAAGAAGTTCAATCGCCTCTCGCAGCATCGCTCGCACTGCCGTCGGTCTCTCCCGTGGAACCTGCACTGGCTCGTTGGTCCTCCATCCACGCTTTGCAAAAGTTGAGAAGAATATGCGTTCTTGGTATTCAGTGATTCGATCCAGTGCCCTGGCGCGCATTACCAATGCCGACATAGATACCAACCACTCGTACTTTAGGCTCTTGAGTCGCTCGATGGACAGCGCGCGTAGCTCAGCCTGAACTTCCGATCGCGGCATGAGAAACTCCGCAGCGAAAGAGTTGGCCTCGTCTTCCATTGACTGCGGATCCGCATCAAACGTATGTAGGGCAAGGTGCCCTAGTTCATGAGCGATCGTCCACCGTTGCCGGTCCGAAGGCCACCTGGAGTTCACGCAGATAACGGGCAATCCATCCTTTGGCCAGGAACTTAGGCCGGAGATGTCCGGCCCGAGGTCGAATGTGAATAGAAACACTCCGGCCTGTTCAATGGCATCGATGAGCTTGGAGATTGGCCCTGGGGACAGAGCCAATGTGCGTCTAACCGTCCCGGCTGCGACGTCGGGGCTATCTGCATAGTCGCGCAACCGACCAGCCTCAAATTTGTGTTGAGGAGAGGGGATCCCTAGTAGCTCGAAGAGCTCTGAGCACACGTACGCAGCCATGTTTAGATGGGCCACTGCACGGCGCCGGTCACCTGCGAGCGTCGATGCCTTCCGACGGAAGTGCACTTCACCCGTTGCTCCGCACGGCATACAGCTTGACGAAAAAAAACCTACAGGCACTCCGAGGGCCGATGCGATCTGGCCTAGTTCCTCGGGCGTCAGAGTGCGTTCGTCTAGCTCCGATCGGCAGAGGGATGCAGGTGAGAGTGAGACCCGCAGGGCAAGATCAGCAAGACTAATGCCCCGAAGCTCCCGGGCAAGGCGGATCAGGCGTCCGCGCACCATGCACTCACCCCGCAAGCTCGTGCTGGTGCCAGGTGCAACGTGCATGAACCTCGTCGCTCGTTGCGTCCCGACCGGACTCGATCCGCCTACGGGCATCGAGTATGTCCGGTGCCTCTAGACGCACAACCCAGTGAAGCCGTGCCTGTCGGTACTTCGCAAGGAACACACCGTCAACCTGAGGGTCTGCTTCGCGAGTGAGCGAGTAGCCAAAGTACAAGTGATCCTCAGCGTCTTCAAAGAGTAGCTCGCCACTCATGAACCGCGCCCCGGGCCGACTCGGACGAAGGCGATTCTGAAGCAGGACGTCCGAGCGAACCGCGCCGTCGCCCTCGTGGCGAGCAATGCGTAGGGCCTGACGTTGCTTGAGGAGAACGAGGACAGGTAGACCTCCAAAGTCCCGCCATTCCGCTGCCCGTCCAAGCCTTTCGATGAGCGCAAGCCGAATGCCCCAGAGCGCGTTCATCCCTCGGGTTGTAGCAAAGGCTCGCTCAAGCCCTACCGAGGGCGAGGGCTCGGTAGCGTCAGTTCCCCTCAGGAATCCGTCCTGCACGGCGCTCCAGAGAAGATGTCGGATTGGCTGCAGCGCCTCGGCCTCCGCCGGTAGATGAGGATTCTTCATGGAGGACGAAACACTACAGGAGTGGGGAAACCTGGTCAAACGTTTCAGGCAGGTCGGCCATGCCACGGCCTAAGTCTTTGTGTCCCAACGGCTTAATGAAGATCGTGGATGCCGAGTTCGGCCCCATTCGCAGTCGATGGTCCGACCTACCACGCGACCCTCACCCCCGCCCTCCTTAGCTTCTCCCGCCTCGCCTCCGCGTCCGGCATGACCGTCCCCAGCCGGCTCCAGAACTCCGCGTCGTGCCGCCGGTGTTGCAGGTGGACGAGCTCGTGCGCAACGACGTAGTCCACCAGTCTGGGTGCGACCTGCATGACCCGCCAGTTGATCCGGACGTTCCCCGCAGCGTCGCAGGATCCCCAGCGCTTTCGGGGCTCGCGGACCAGTAGCGGCGGAGGCACCACCCCGAGTCGTCCAGCCCAGTGGCGCACCCGGGCCGGCAGGTAGAGCGCCGCGCGGCGCCGGTGCCACGCCTTCAGGGAGGCCCTGACGTCGGCCCGCTCGGCAACCCGCACCACCAGCCTCCCGGCGTCGATGGCCACCCCCGGCTCGCCCACTTCCACCCGCAGCCGCAACTGCCGCCCGAGGTACCAGAACGACTCCCCGCTGACGAACTCCCGCTTCGCCGGCGCTGGCAGGAGGTCTTCGAAGCTCCGGAGCTGCCGCACGATCCACGCGCCCTTGCGGCGCACCAGGTCGTCGATCTTCGCGCGGGCGATGTCGGGCGGCGTCTGCAGGATCACGCCCTCCACGGGATCCACGACGACCGCGACGCTGACACGACGCCGGCCGCGCGCGATGCGGTACGGGATCTTCGTCCGCCCGTAGGTGGCGACGGCAGCCTCCGTCACGCGATCCTCCGCGCTTTCAGAAGGTCCACGATCTGGTTCGCCAGGGGATCGAGCTGGCCCTCGGCGTAGTGCGCCGCGCGCAACTGGCGCTTGATCCGCTTGCGCATCTCGCGCTGGACGTCGTCCTTGTGCTGCCAGTCGACGATCTCGACCTCGCTCGCGAGCCCCTCCTCCAGGAGCGCGGCGAGCTCGATCATGGCGCGATCCGGCTCCGCCACCCGGTCGCCCTGTGGCCGGATCAGCCCGAGGATGGCGAGCCCCGTCTCGCTGAGCCCGAGGCGCTCCGCCTCCCCGGCGCGCGAGCGCACCTCGTCGATCATCCTCTTCAGCCCGGCCAGCGCCTTCGCGGCGTCGATGCGCTTCAGGTGATGGTCCTCGATGAGCTTCTCCAGGCGCTCGCGGAGCGAGGTGTAGAACGCGGGGTCCTCCTCGATGCGCACGTGGATCTCGGCGCGCACGGCATGCTCCATCTCGCTCGCTTTGGCCTCGGGATCCTTCAGCGCCTCGACCTTCTCGTCGAACTCCGGCGTCAGGATCGAGACCTCCTTTACCAGGACATCGACCCGGTTGGCGACGATCGCGTCGGCGATGAGCTGCTTCACCTTCGCGCCGCAATCGGCGATGTTCATCGTGTCGTCGCGGTAGCGCGCGCGCGCCGCCTGCCGGACCGCTCCGAGCCAGCCGAGGTCTTTTCGG
>JANOGB010000075.1:0-4174 GCA_031413955.1 Planctomycetota bacterium
CTCCGCAGCCGGTGCCAGCACGCCGTGATACGTGAGCTGATGGGCGCGGGGGCGAGGAACCAAGGCCGCAAGCCGGGCGATGAAATCGAGCGGGTCGAACGCCGGCTCTCGCGGCGCTGGTCGAGGATCCAGCGCTCCTCACGGAGCGCCGCGAGCGCGCCCTCGACGCCATGGTGCGCAGCGGCGATCCGCGGACCGAGGTCGAGCTCCTGATGCGACTCAACGAGGGGCCGCCCTTGCGCGCTGCCGCACTGCGCGGATTGAGCGCGTTCTCTTCCGCCGACAACGCGCCGGCCGTGCTGGAACTCTATGCGAGCTTTTCGCCCGAGGAGCGGCGAATCGCCCTGGCCACCCTGTGCTCGCGCACGAGCTGGGGGCGGGAGCTCCTGCTGAGGGTGGGCGAGGGGCGTGTGGACAAGAACGAACTCTCGGCCTTCCAGCTCCGCGCCCTGCGCCAGCTCGAGGACGCCGAGGTTAACCGGCTGCTCGATCTGCACGTCGGCCAGGTGCGCGCGGCGGACGAGAGCAAGGAGAAGGAGATCGCGCGCGTGCGCGCATCGATCGAGCGCAAGGGCGCGAGCGAGCCCGCCCGCGGCCGCGAGGTCTTCGCGCGCACCTGCCAGCAGTGCCACACGCTCTTCGCCACGGGCGGCGCGCTCGGGCCCGAGCTCACCGGCGCCAACCGCGCCGACCGCGAGTACCTGCTCTCCAACGTGATCGAGCCGAGCGGCGTCGTCGCGAACGAGTACCGCACCACGATCGCGCGTCTGCTGGACGGCCGCATCGTGACCGGCATCGAGCGCGGGCGCACGCCGAGCTCGGTCACGCTGCAGACCGAGACCGAGCGCGTCACCCTGGCCCTGGACGAGATCGAGGAGCTCGAGCTCTCGCCGCTCTCGACGATGCCGGAGGGGCTGCTCGACGCCCTCGGCGAGGACGAGGTACGCGCGCTCTTTGCCTACCTGCAGTCGCCGGCGCAGACGCCGCTCCGCGCCACGCCCGCGAACGCGGCCGGCTTCTTCGACGGCAAGTCGCTCGCCGGCTGGCGCGGGGATGCAGCGGTGTGGAGCGTCGAAGGCGGAGAGATCGTCGGCCGCACCGCCGGCCTCGAGCGCAACACCTTTCTCGCGAGCGAGTACGAACTCGGCGACTTCCGCCTCGCGCTCGAGGTGCGCCTCGCCCGCGACGAGGGCAACAGCGGCGTCCAGTTCCGCACGCAAGCGCTCGAGGAAGGCGAGGTGAAGGGCTACCAAGCCGACGTCGGCCCGGGCTGGTGGGGCAAGCTATACGAGGAGAACGGCCGCGGGCTGCTCGTCGATCGCGGCGCCACGAAGTGCGCGCTCGCGGGCTGGACCCGCTACGTGATCGAGTGCAAGGGCAGCCAGGTGCGCACCTGGCTCAACGACGAGCCCTGCGTCGACCTCGACGATCCCGCCGGCGCGCGCGCGGGAATCGTCGCGCTCCAGGTCCACTCCGGCGGCCCGACCGAGGTCCGCTTCCGCAAGCTGGAGCTCGAGGTCCGACCTTGATCTCGATGAGCTCGAGCCGCTTCAGCGCTCGAGTTCCGCCAGCTCCACCGCCGCGCTCGCGAACATCGGCGTTTCGATCTTGCGCGTGTTGATTGCCCTCTGCAGCGCCCACTTCGCGCGATCGTCCTCGCCGTCGAGGAGCGCCTTCACGCCGATGAAGTACCAGGCGTCGCAGAGCTCGATCGTCTGGCCATTCGTGCTCTCGCCGCGGATCTCGTCCAGGAGTTCCTGCTGCCCGAGATCACCGAGGAGGAACGACCCGATCTGCCCGCTCGTTGCAGCGCCGGCATGACCCTCCAGCCGCGCGCGCAGTTCGAGCGAGGCCGCCTCGCGTTCTCCCGCACGAGCGCGGATCGTCCAGGCGCAGAGGGCGGAGGAGAGGCCCCGCTCGTCGTCCTTCGCGGCAAACTCCTGGAACGCGGCCAGCGCCTCGGGATAGCGCCGAAGATCGCAGAGCGTGTGCGCGCGACACCAGCGCGCGTAGTCGTCAGTGGCATCCAGCGCGATCGCACGCTCGTAGTCGTCCAGCGCATCCTTCGGCCGCCCGCGCTGCGCCTGTACCCAGCCGCGCGCCAGGTACGCGGCCGAATTCCTGGGATCGAGCTCGATCGCCCGCTTGAACTCCGCATACGCCGCATCCAGGTTTCCGCCGCCGTGCTCGGCCCATCCCAGGCGCAGGTGCGCATAGTCGTATTCGGGAGAGACCTCGATCGCCTTCCGGTAGCTCGCGCTCGCGTCGCGTCGATCCCCGCCGGCCCACACGATGTCGCCGCGCAGGCTCCAGGAACGCGGATCGTCGGGCTGGAGGACGATGGCTTTGGCGAGCTCCGTCATGGCGCGCTTCGCGTCTCCATTGCTCCAGGCATCCAGGGCGAGATCGAAGTGGCGCTCGGCCCGAACGGCCGGGGACGCCCCGACCCGGAGCTTCGCGGCCACGGTCGCCAAGGTCAGGAGTATCACGACCGGAACGACGCGCAGGAGTCGCGCGCGGGGACTGGCGCCGGGAGAGGTCACTGAATCCGTGCCGAGCGCGGCCGTCGAAGTCAGCTTCGGAAGTGGCCGCCGCAAGCAAAGTCCGCCGACGAGGCCCAGCGCGAGCCCTCCCAGGTGGGCGGCGTTGTCGATCCCGGGTGTGGCGATGCCGAAGAGGACGTTGTAGCCGACGACGGCCACGGTGCTCTTCCTGAGGTCGGCGAAGATGGCCGCGGGGATCTCGTGCCTGTGCAGGACGACGACCGCGAGGAGCGCACCGTACACGCCGAAGATCGCGCCGGATGCGCCGGCGCTCACGATGCTCGGGTTCCAGGCCAGACTCGTGAGCGATCCGCCGATCGCACTGCCGAGGTACAGCGCGAGATACGCGCCATGGCCGTAGAAGCGTTCCGCGAGCTGGCCGCCCTGCCACAGGCCCCACATGTTCAGCAGGAGATGGACCAGGCCGATGTGGACGAACGCGGCGGTGAGTACGCGCCACCACTGACCGGACACCGTCAGCGGGCCATAGTCCGCGCCGAAGCGGAGGAGGTCGTCGATGGTCGGCTCGAGAGGCGAGACACCGCGCAGCACCATGAGCCCGAAGACGGCCACGTTGAGCGCGACCAGAAACTTCGTTCCCCAGAGCGTGGGCGTCGCCGCGAAGAGCGCCCCGACGAACTCATGCTTCTCGCGGGTCTCCTGACGAGTGATGGGCCCAGGCTGGCCCGGGATCTCGTTCAGTTCCACGGGCTGACGCTCCCGGCGAAGACATTCCAGTCCGGCATGTGCGAGTTCCCCATCCAGTCGTCCCCCATCAACTCCCCCGCTGAAGACAGCGTACACGGAGCGCTCCTGTTCGCCAGTCCGTGCGGTGCTATCCTGGCTCGCGATGATCCACCATCTCGTCGTCCTCAAGATCAAGAAGAGCACCAGGCCGGCCCAGGTCACGCGCATGCTGGCCGAGCTCGATGGGCTGAAGAGGAAGATCCCCGGCCTCTTGTCCTTCGCAGGCGGGCCCTACTCCTCGCCGGAGGGACTCAACCAGGGCTTCACGCACGGCTTCGTGATGACGTTCAAGGACGGCCCGGCACGCGACGGCTACCTGACCCATCCGGAGCACGTGAAGGTCAAGGAGCTGATCCTGCCGCTGCTCGAGGGCGGGCTCGACGGCGTGGTCGCCTTCGACTTCGCGGCCTGATTGCGCGAAGGGCGAGGCCGACCGACGACACCAAGAGGCACCATGCCCACCGCTCTCCTGTCGCTGGCGTTGGCCTCGTTCCAGGGCAGCGCGCCCGCGCCGCTCGTCATCGAGCACGTCAGCGTGATACCGATGGACCGCGAGGGCGTGCTCGCGGACCAGACCGTGATCGTCCGCGACGGGACGATCGTGAGCCTGGGGCCCGCCGGCACGGAGAAAGAGCTCCCGGCCGACGCCCTGCGCATCGACGGGCGCGGACGCTTCCTGCTGCCGGGCCTGGCCGACATGCACGTGCACGTGTGGGACGAGAACGATCTCTATCTATTCGTGGCCAACGGCGTCACGACCGTGCGCAACCTGTTCGGCGCGCCGCTGCACCTCGACTGGCGCGCGCGCATCGCGGCGGGTGAGCTCGTCGGTCCGCGGATCTACACCGCCGGGCCGATCATCGATGGCAAGCCGGCGGTGTGGC
>JANOGB010000076.1:0-1510 GCA_031413955.1 Planctomycetota bacterium
CGATCCAGCGTACGACTACAAGCGCGACCGGCGCGCTCGTTGATCCTGATCGACACCTCCGTCCTGTCGCGCGTTTTCCGGCGCAGCCGTCCAGGGCCGCAGGAGCAAGCGCTCCGCAAGCGGCTGGATCTGCTGGGGGAAGCCAAGACCGGCCTCGGCATTCCTGCGGTCGTCCTGCTCGAGACGCTCAGCGGGGTAAGAAACGAGAAGCAGTTTCTCGATCTCGAGCAGAAACTCCTGTCGGCCTTTGAGATCATCCCCGCGAGCACCGAGGACCACGTCCAGGCGGCCCGGCTCCGCAACGAGTGTCAAGCGACCGGCTTGAACGTGTCGGGGATCGATTGCCTCATTGCGCGCATCGCGATGGCGCGCGGCCACCGCCTGTTCGCAATCGATGCAGACTTCCAGGGGATCGCGAAGCTCGCTCCGCTGAAGCTCTACAAGTTCAGCGGTCGCTAGACGACCGAGGGGCCACTCGCCGCGTCACACGCCGCCTGCGGCCCTTGAGCAGCGCTTCCTTTTCCACGCGCCGTAGCTGCTTGATGCGGTGTTCTTCGCGCAGGGCCGCGCTCCAGGTGGCGAGCCTGCGCCACCACACGAGCTTCACTGGCAGGCGAGAACGCGTGTAGCGCGACGCGCGACCCTGTTGGTGCTTGCGGAAGCGCGCGGCCACGTCCTTGGCGCTGCCGGTGTAGAGCGAGCCATCACGACAGCGGAGCATGTAGACGAAGGCCACGGCCGATCGAAGCGGCTGCCTGCGTTTCCGCTTGACGACGGCACGACGGCTAGGGGGTACCAGCTACCCGCGCGGGGCCGGCGGCCGCGGCGGCGCCAAGCTGCCGCCCTTGCCCTGGATCACGTTCATCGCGAGCGCCAGCATCGAGCCCACGTCGGAGAGGTTCGCCGGCACGACGAGCGTGTTGCCGGCCTTGGCGATCTCGCCGAAGCGGTTGATGTACTGCTCGGCGACACGGAGCTGGACGGCCTCGTAGCCGCCGGCTTCGTTGATCGCCGCCGCAACCGAGCGGATGCCCTCGGCGGTGGCCTTCGCCACCGACTCGATGGCCGCCGCCTGGCCCTGGGCCTCGTTGATCTGCTGCTGCTTCTTCGCCTCCGAAGCCTTGATCACCTGCTGCTTCTGACCCTCGGCATTGTTGACGGCCGCGTCGCGCTCGCCTTCGGACTGCAGGATGATCGCGCGCTTCTCGCGCTCGGCGCGCATTTGCTTCTCCATCGCGGCGATGATGTCCTGCGGCGGCCGAATGTTCTTGATCTCGTAGCGCAGCACCTTGACGCCCCACGGCTCGGACGCCTTGTCGACTTCGTTCACGACCTGGGTATTGATGGCGGTGCGCTCCTCGAAGCTCTTGTCGAGTTCGATCTTGCCGATCTCGCTGCGCATCGTCGTCTGGGCGAGCTGCGTGATCGCGAAGGAGTTGTTGTTGATGCCGTTGGAGGCGCGCTCGGCGTCCATGATCTTGAGATACAGGATGCCGTCCACACCCACCTG
>JANOGB010000077.1:0-13573 GCA_031413955.1 Planctomycetota bacterium
GCTCGCGGACAGTCCGACTCTCGCTCCCGCCGGAGAAGGCCGGTGAATCGCTAGCCAGCGACTGCGGCGTTGGGACTCGCAGACCGCTGAGCGCGGGCTACTGGGGCGGACCGGAGGGGACGGCCTTGTTCGTCCTGACCCGGGCCACGCTCGACCAGGCCGAGGCGCCAAACGAGTTGTACGCGCGCACGCGGTAGTAGTAGTCCGTGTTCGGCGTCAGGCCGGGGTCGTCGTGCCGCGTGTCGTTCTCGGCCAGCGTCGCGAGCGGTGCGAACACCACGCCGTCGCTCGAGCGTTCGAGCTCGAAGCCGAGCTCGTCCTCGTCTCCGGACTCGTCACGGAACCAGAGATGGGCCTGGTGCGCGACAGCGCGGCCGCGCAGGTGGCTCGGTGCCGCCGGCGGACCGAGCGGCGGTGGCTCGGCGCCGCTGACCACAAGGGCGAAGTCGACATCGACCGCGCCGGTCTCGAGGTGGGAGTCCTGGTTCACCTCGGTGGCGCTGACCGTGGCGGTCCACACGCCCGGCTCGGGCTCCTTGAGGATGAAGTTCTCGACCGTGTCCTTGGTGTTCGCGCTGCCGCCCGGCTCGCTGAAGTTACCCGAATCCAGGCCGAAATTGCCGTGGTACACGACGCTCGAGGGCGAGGTGACGGTCAGGTCGAGATCGTTGATGCGATGGATGGTCGAGGAGGTCGTGCCCGGCGGGTCGCGATACACCAGGGTCACGCGCAGCTGGGCCACGTCTGGCAGCACCTCGAGCGCATAGTCCTTGGTCTCGAGCTCGGCCAGGACGTCGCTCTCGTCCACGACGAGCATGCGCGAGGTCGCGAGCGCGAGCCGCTCCAGGTCCGGGTGGCCCCAGCCCTGGTGCGTGCGCGTCAGGTCGTGGCCCGCGCCGGAGAACACCCATTGCGAAGCGCTGTTGATCAGGAGCGCCTTGGCGGTCGTGTTGTTGGGCGCGTTCTCGAAGACGGTCGCGCCCGGCGTCGGGTTGCCGAACATGCCCTCGTGCCACATCTGGTAGAGGAGCGCCAGGTGTCCGGCCACGATCGGCGTGGCCCCGCTCGTGCCCCCGAAGCCAGTGGTGTAGTCCGTGCCCGAGTAGCCGAGGGCTCCCACCATGTCGGCGCACAGGATGTTGTCGTAGAAGCTGGCCAGGTCGGGCTTGATGCGCCCGTCGGCCGCGGGCCCGATGCTCGCGCCCCCGCTCCATTCGTCGTCGTTCTGGTTGGCCGTGTTGTGGTGGATGATGCCGCCCACGGAGATCACGTTCTTGGCCCAGGCCTCGGGCCGCGAGTTCTGGGTGCCGGCGTTGCTCTGCGATTGGCAGATGCTGATGCGCTCGTGGTCGAACAGGATCAGGTCCATGTTCTGCGACAGCGAGTTGTAGGCGGTCGTCAATCCGCCGCCCCAGCTGTTCGACTGCACCACGCACTTGTAGGCCAGCGCGGGGTTCACCAGCTGCCCCGTGTGGTTGTAGCGGTTGCCGCCGGCGTAGGGGAAAGCGTAGTCGGCCACGACCAGGAAGGCGTCCGGCGCCGCGCCGCGCGCATTCGCCATCCCGCTGCCGTTGCCCAGCACGATGCCCGAGGTGCAGGTCCCGTGGGCATCGGCGCTGTTGCCGTTGTGCACCAGGAAGTTGGGCATGTCCGGGTGCGTCGTGTCGAAGCCGGCGTCCATGACCTCGACGCGCACGCCTGCGCCGGTGATCCCGTGCATGGCCTCGACGAAGTCCGCGCCGTGCAGGAGCCGCGCGCGGTTCATGTCGTTCGCGGGCGGGCTCCAGCGGTCGATCCACTGCACCTCGTCGAGCGCGGCCAGCGCCGGGAGCTCTTCGAAGTCGAGCGTGGCGGTCAAGAGATAGGTTGGCTCGGAGACGTGCTCGATCGCGCCGCCGCTCTGCTCGATCCAGCGCACGACCGGCGCCTGCCCGCCGCGGCGCGTGGTCAGCAGGTTGACGGTGATCGGGCCGCTCTGCCCCTGCGCGATGCCCGCGAGCAGTTCCTCCTCGAGCTTGTAGGCCGGATGGAAGGGCACGACCGCGCGCACGAAGGAGAGCGCGCGTACGAGCTCGGCCGTGCCGGCGCTCATCTCGACCACGTTGGCGTGGTTGGCGAGGAAGAGGTGCAGCTCGACTCCGAGGTCGCGCAACGCCGCGCGATAGTCTTCGAGCACTTGCGTCCAGCACTGGACCACGAACAGCCGGCTGCCGGGAGCGGCGCGCAGCCCAGCGGGGACCTGAGCGGCTGGCGTGCGCGGATCGAAGCGCCCGTGGCGCAGGCGCAGGTCGTAGTCGGTGGCTCGGGCGGGCGTGAAGCGCTCGCCATCGACGCTCACGCTGTAGTGCGGCACGAGCCGGCCGTCGAGCGCGCGCTCGTTCCAGATTCTCGCCACCGAGCGCTTGCCCGGCACGCGGATCTCGGTCACGACGGGCGCCGCGCGCTCGCGCTGCGGGCTGGCCGAGAGCGTGGCGCCGCAGGCGAGAAGCAGGACGAGGGCGTGAGCGCGGGTCGGAGCGAAGCGATGAGCCACGGTGACCTTTCGACCTTGGAGCGGGGGGGGCGGAGATCGTATCAGCCCGCGCGACTCCAAGGCAGGCGCGCTTCGCCCCTGCTCGTCAGGGCGTGGGCCGCGCGGGCTCCAGACGCTCGAAACTCGCCACGAGCCGTTCGAAGACCTCCAGATCCCGCGCGAGGGTCACGGGGCTCCGGCTCTCGAAGGAGAACGCGTACAGCGTCACGCCCTCGACCGCTCCATAGAGCACCATCTCCGTGCTGTCGGCCGGCGTGCCCGGATCCGCCTCCAGATCGGGCGGCGCTTCCTGGAAAAAATGCATGCGAAAACCGGGCAGGGCGTCGAGCGTCACGGGGCGGCAATCGATCACCTCCACGCCCGGCTGCGCCGCGAGCTCGTCCTGCAGCGCGACCAGGAGCTGGGGCGCCGCGAGATCGATGGCCGTTCCGTTCGCTGCTTCCAGCACCGGACCCGCGTTGAAGGAGATCAGCTGCGCCTCCCAGCCCTCGCGCGTGAGCGAGTGTTCGGACCGCACCCAGCCGAGCGGCAGCTCCAGGGCATAGGAGCCGTCCTCGGCCACGAAGCGCGGATCCTCGACGCGTTCCCACTCGATCTCGGTGGCGGAGCACGCCGAGGGGCAGGCCCAGAGGCAAGCCCAGAGACAAACCCAGCCGAGCCCCGCCTGGAGAGCGGCTCGGGCGCGCATCAGTACTCGAGCCCGTTTTTGCGCAGGTGCACGGCCGGATCCCCCGCCCGCAGGAGATCGCCGTGCTCGACCAGGCCGAAGACCACCACGTGGTCACCCGTCGCGTGCTCGCCCGAGACGCGGCAGTCGAGCCACGCGAGCGCGCCGGCGAGGACGGGCAAACCAGCCGGCGTGGGGCGGTGCTCGAGCGAATCGAAGGCCGAACGGCCGGGCTCCTGGCGCTTGAAGAACGGCGCCATCAGCTTCTGGCTCGCACCGTCGAGCACCGAGACGCCGAAGCGGCCGTGGGCGCGGATCGCGGCCAGGTGCTCGCGGTTCTGGCCGATCGCGACCGACACGACCGGCGGCTCGAAACCGACCTGCATCAGGAACGAGCCGACGAATCCGAGCGGCCGGCCCGCTTGCAAGGTCGTGACGATGTACAGGCCGGTCGGGATGCGACCGAGGGCCAGGGCCAGGGGCGAGGGGGAGCTCATGGGGCTGGAGCGCGAGGATAGCGGTTCATGCTCGCGTGGCGGCGCTGGAGCATGGATTCGAGGCCTGTTTCCAGGGATAATCCTGCTTCTCGTTCCCACCCCCTCCACTGCTCCCTGAGCGGCCCCCCGAGCGGGGCTTTCCGCAGCGGGTGAGAACCGACCGCAGAGGCTCGAACGAGCTCCTGTGCCCACTCCAAACCAGGCGCTCCTCGATCGTCCGCTCCGAAGATGACCGACACGACCGAACCCACCAAGACCAAGTCGACCCCGCCGCCGCTGGGCGAGCGCGTCGAGCTGCGCCGCATCGAGCGCGAGATGAGCGAGTCGTACCTGAACTACGCGCTCAGCGTCATCCACTCGCGCGCCCTGCCGGACGTGCGCGACGGGCTCAAGCCATCGCAGCGGCGCATCCTCGTGGCGCTCAACGACCTGAAGCTGCGGCCGAGCGCCAAGTACCGCAAGTGCGCCAACATCGCCGGCCACACCTCGGGCGAATACCACCCGCACGGCGAGTCGGTCATCTACCCGACGCTGGTGCGCATGGCGCAGGTCTTCTCGCTGCGCTACCCGCTCATCGACGGCCAGGGCAACTTCGGTTCGATCGACGGCGACCCGCCCGCGGCCATGCGCTACACGGAGGCGCGCATGGACGGCGTCACGGTCGAGATGATGGCCGATCTCGACAAGGAGACCGTCGACTTCCAGCCCAACTACGACGAGCGCTTGATGGAGCCGACGGTGCTGCCGTCGCGCTTCCCGAACCTGATCTGCAACGGCTCGGACGGCATCGCGGTCGGCATGGCGACCTCCTTGCCGCCGCACAACCTGCGCGAGGTTTGCAAGGCGATCCGTGCCGTGCTCGACGATCCGAAGGTCACGCTGGCCGAGCTGTGCGAGATCGTGCCCGGGCCCGACTTCCCGACCGGCGGCATCATCATGGGCCGCCAGGACGTGCTGCGCGCCTACAGCACCGGGCGCGGACGCTGCGTGGTGCGCGCGCGACACCACGTCGAGGACGTGCGTTCCAAGGAGCAGCTCGTCTTCACCGAGATCCCCTATCAGGTCCGCAAGTCGGCGATCATCGAGAAGATCGTCGAGCTGGTGAAGGATGGCGACCGCCTGACGGGCATCTCCGACCTGCGCGACGAGTCCGATCGCGACGGGATCCGCCTGGTGGTCGAGCTCAAGAAGGGCGAGGACCCGCAGGTGGTGGTGAACCAGCTCTTCCAGTTCACGCCGCTGCAGACGACCTTCTCGATCATCAACCTGGCGATCGCCGACGGTCGGCCGAAGACGCTCACGCTGCGCGCGCTGATCGACCACTTCATCGAGCACCGCAAGGTCGTCATCCGCCGCCGGACGAAGTTCCTGCTCAAGAAGGCGGAAGAGCGCAAGCACATCGTCGAGGGCCTGCGCATCGCCATCGACGCGATCGACGAGGTCATCCGCATCATCCGCGCGGCGGCCGACCCGGACGAGGCCAAGACGCAGCTCATCGCGGCCTTCAAGTTCTCGCCGCCCCAGGCCCAGGCCATCGTCGACATGCGCCTCGCGCGCCTGACCGGCCTCGAGCGCGAGAAGCTCCAGGAAGAGTTCGATGCCCTGGTGGCCGAGATCAAGGACCTGTTCGATATTCTCAATCGCGAGGCGCGCGTGGTGGCCATCATCCGCGCCGACATCGACGAGATCGAGAAGAGCTACGGCGACGAGCGCCGCACCGAGATCTCGCTCGAGGAGATCGAGGGCAATTTCAACATCGAGGAGCTGATCACGGAGGAGATGATGGCCGTGACCTTCTCGCACGCCGGCTACGTCAAGCGCACGAAGCTCGACGAGTACCGCGCGCAGGGCCGCGGCGGGCGCGGCGTGAAGGGCTCGGAGGCGAAGGAGGGCGACGTGCTGCGCTCGATCTTCGTCGCCCTCACGCACGACTACATCCTGTGCTTCTCGAACCGCGGCAAGGTCTACTGGCTCAAGGTCTACCAGGTGCCCGAGGGCTCACGTACCTCGCAGGGCCGCGCCATCCGCAACCTCCTGCCGCTGGAGGACAACGAGACCGTGCACACGGTGCTGCGCGTCAAGGCCTTCGACGCCGAGAGTGCGGTGTTCTTCGCCACCCGCAACGGCACCGTCAAGAAGACCATGCTGGACGCCTTCTCGCGCCCGCGCACGGCCGGTATCTGGGCCATCGAGCTCAGCGAGGGCGACGAGCTCGTGTCGGTCGGGCTCGCGCGCCCGGGCGACTCGATCATCCTCGGCACCGCACGCGGCAAGGCCATCCACTTCGACGAGAAGGCCACGCGCTCGATGGGCCGCCAGGCGCGCGGCGTGCGCGGCATCAAGGTGCGCGGCGACGACCGCGTGGTCGACATGCTGGTCGCGCACGATCCCGAGGGCCTGGTGCTCACCGCCTGCGAGCACGGCTTCGGCAAGCGCACGCCGGTCAAGGACTACCCGATCAAGAACCGCGGTGGGCAGGGCGTGATCAACGTCAAGACCACCGAACGCAACGGCCCGGTGGTCGGACTCGCATTGTGCAAGGACGGCGACGACGTCGTGCTCATGACCAAGAGCGGCATGATCGTGCGCTCGCCGGTCGCCGACATGCGTCCGATGGGGCGCAACACGGCCGGCGTGCGCATCATCAACCTCAAGGAGGACGACATCCTCGTGGGCGCCGAGATCGTCGAT
This sequence comes from Planctomycetota bacterium, assembly GCA_031413955.1. Lineage (GTDB taxonomy): Bacteria > Planctomycetota > UBA1135 > UBA1135 > JABFRZ01. The sequence continues at coordinate 6,389 of JANOGB010000077.1, forward strand.
GCGAGCGACCTCGAGCTGGTCGACGGTGGCGAGACCCAGCCCCTGGCGATCGATCCGGCCGAGGAGGCCGCGGCCATGGCCGAGAAGGCCGAGCCCGAGCCGGAGGAAGAAGAGGAAGACGAGCTCGACGACGTGGCCGAGGAAGACGACGAGGGTGACAGCGAAGAGTAGTCTCCTGCTCCATTCTCTTGCCCCGCGCTCTCCGCGACTCCGCGGTTCTTCCGAACCAACCGCGGAGGCACAGAGGACGCGGAGATACACAGAGACGGAAGGATGAAAGCACCACGCCCATGCAGACACTCGCGAAGCTCCAGGACGACGTGAAGCAGGCCATGAAGGCCGGCGACACGCTCACGCGCGACACTCTGCGCCTGGTGATCACCGACCTGAAGAAGAAGGAGCTCGACCTCGCGCGCGAGCTGAAGCCCGACGAGGAGCTGGCCGTGCTCCAGAAGTGCGTCAAGAGCCGCGAGGACTCGGTCTCCCAGTACTCCGCCGCCGGCCGCACCGACCTCTCCGACCGGGAGCAGGCCGAGATCGGCGTGATCCAGCGCTACCTGCCGAAGATGCTCGACGAGGACGCCACGCGCACGATCGTCCGTGCCACGATCCAGAAACTGGGCCTGACCTCGAAGAAGGACCTGGGCCAGGTGATGAAGGCCGTCCTGGCCGAGCACAAGGGCCAGGTCGACGGCAAGCTCGTGCAGAGGCTGGTGAGCGAGCTCTTGAGCTGAGCAAGAAAAGGGCCTCCTCGTCCCCGTTGCGGCGAGGGCGAGGAGGCTAGGCAAGCATCCGTAGCGAACAGCGAGCGAATATCGATCCGTCGCTGGAGGGGGGAGCTCCGGCGACGGCGCGCCCTACGAGAAGCCGATCGATGCGCGGCCACCTCCTTCCATGCAGCTCGGCCCGCTTCGTTGGTCACAAAGGCAGGCTTTCTTTGCCGGGGCCCCCGGGATCCGCCACGACGGCGTCATCGCCCCGCGCCCTGGGCGCCCTGGGGAGTGCGTCCGAAGTACAATTCCCCTAGAGGCGGACAGCACCCGTCTGCCCAAAGGGCCCGTGGACCACCGATCGCCGATCCGAAGGCAGCCGTTGTGGACGGCGCTGGCCATCGGCGTGCCCCTGGCGTGTTCTGGCCGCGACCCGGCGGACCCCGGGTTCTCGCCGACCGAGGGAGTCCTGGTGGCGAAGCCGGGTGGAGGCTACTTCCTCGCGGACCCGCATCGGGGGGGGAAGGAGACGCGCTTGCGGCTGCTCGATGCCGGCTGGGGTCGGTTGGTCGACGTGCACGACGTCGACGAGCAGGGTCAGGCCAGTCCGATCCCGGTCTTGCGCGACGTCGTCATCGGCGAGAGCGTGCGCTCCGACGGGACCGGGCTCGGGCTGGAGACCAACGCGGTCACGCACGAATCGCGCTTGATCGTGCGGCGTCCGCGCAATGCCCCGGACAGCGGTGCGGGGACGTTCGCGTCGATCCTGGATGGAGCGACCCGCAGCCTGAGCGGATTCGCGAGCAAGCACGACGACGGCAGCGCGTCCCCGCCCTTCTCCCTCGTGGCTCGCGATGCGACGCTCGTCCTGCGCTTCAGCGACCTGCTCGAGGACGGGCCCGAGGCGCGCGAGACCCTGCTCGAGGCCGTGCGCCTCACCGTGGGGTACCCGCCGGTCACGCCGATGTCCGCGCGCATCGTCTTCGATCCGAGCCACGGGGGCATCGCGGAGGGCGTGTTCCATTCGACGCGCGTGCTGGTGGACTTCACCGTGTCCGAGCGCGAGGCGCTCGACCTCCCTGGTGGCGTACCCATCAACGCTGCCGGCCTGCCCGCCAGCTCGCAGCTCACGACGCAGGCCAATGCCTCACTGCACCTTCCCACCCGGATCGAAGCGAGCATCGGGCGCTTCGTGCGACTCACCAACCTGGCCGGCCGGGGCCTGGAGCTCGCAGGGCCGGTCGAATCCGCCACCCAGGACCTGGTGCGCGCCTTCCGTGCCGGCAACTCCGGGGATGCCAACGCGGGCTACTTGCTCGACCTCCAGCAGCCGAGCATCGTCGGGACGTGGGAGATCGCCATCGTGGACGCGCGCGACGATCCGCTGGCGCCACAGGGGTACGGCTTCGTGGTCGAGCTCGTGTTCCAGACGCCTTGCCGCGCCGCGCCGCGCCAGGGCGACACGCTCGAGCTCGCCGGCGAGTTCTACGAGGTGCGCGCGCCCGGTTCCGCGCCCGACCTGGATGGACGAGTCCGCAACGTGCGCCTGCTGCGCCTCGAGACCGAAGCGCTGGCCTCGGCGAACGCGCTGCTCGGACTGGCGCGCTTCCTCACACTCCATCGCCTGGACGACAGCCTGCAAGCTGCCTGCTGGGTGAGCTTCGCTCCGCAACCGCTCCGCCCGCCCAGCGAAGAGATCGCCAGCGACACGCGCATCCGCCTGCGCTTCAGCGAGCCGATGGATCCGGACACCTTCCGTGCCTTCGACACGTTCCGCGTGCTGCGCGGACGCGCGGACATCGGAGAGATCCTGGCGGACGATCTGGTGGTGGGCTCCGTGCGCGTCGAGCAGGACTTGCAGGAGTTCACCTTCGTGCCGCGGCTCCCGTTCGACAACCAGGGCGGGCCGGAGTATCGCTTCGAGCTGCGCGAGGGCCCGCTCGGGGTGCGCGACCTCTCGGGCAACGCGCTGACGTCCTCCTTCGGGCATGCGCTGTTCCTGCTGTCCGCTGCTCAGCCGCCGTACGCGAACCACGGCTTCGCGCTGCGCTTCGAGAGCCGCGACGAGCTCCAGCCCCCCGGCCTCAACGACGTGCGCGGGCAGGTCAGCTACGACGCCCAGGGCGGCGTCTTGCGCCCGCGGCCGCCGGTCTTCGCCTCGTTCTCGGCCGACCGCGGGAATTCCATCCCGAACCTGATGCAAACCTGGCCATTCGGCGTGCAGACGCCGCTCTCGCCGATGGGTTCGAAGCTGCAGGCCATCTGGCGGCACTGCGACCTCGGCTTCCGCGTGCGCGACGAGGCCTTCCACAATCTCGACGTGGTCGGGCTCTCCTGGTCGCCGCTGGGCGGCAGGGCGAGCGCGGATTTCTTTCCGCTGTTCGAGCTGCGCCTGGCGCACGCGCTCCACGTGCCCGACGAGTCGTCCACGTCCAACGGCCCCAAGTATCCGGAGTCGGGTCTTCTCGGCCGTCCGCACGAGTTCACGCTCAATCTGCTCAATGACCCGCGCAGTCCGCAGGCCGCCGTCCATCCGCGCGGGCTCGGCTACGTGGTGTTGCCGTCCGATCTGACCCTCAGCGGACGCGGCACGCCGCTCATGCCCTTCCCCTGGAACCGCGCCGGCGCGCCCCTCACGAGCTTCACCTGGCGCGACACCAGCGTGCTCGCCAAGGGCGGCCTGCGCAGTCCGGGCGTGCCGCTCGACATCGAGGTCGGCCAGCCTTCCGGATTCGACGTCGGCCAGGGCGAAGTGGGCCTGGCCGGTGAAGTGCCGAGCATCGGCCTGCCGCTGCTGTGGGAAGTGCGTTGCTATCCGACGACGCGCGGCCTGGGCTTGAACTCGTTCGACATCCTGCTGCCGATCCCCGGCTGGGCGGTCCCGAACTTCCGTGCCTTCTCGACCGGCGGCGTCGATCAGAACGGGCAGACGGTCCTGGTCGATCCGGACCTCGAGCTGCGGCCGAACGGCGGCTTCAACCCGAACTCGCGTCCGCCGGGCCGGCCCACGCCGCTCACGGCCGACAACTCCTTCTACGTCGGCTCGATCGACACCGTCGTGCGCATCAGTCGCGCCACCACCATCTGGATCGACAGCGGTAATTTCGCGCCGCGCTACGTCGAGCCGGTGATCGAGCCGCGCAGCCAGATCGGCGCGACGCGCCTCGAGCTCGAGTACCGCGGGGCCGAGGCCTTCTCGGAAGATGCGGGCAACGCCCCCTTCGACGCCGCCCAGCTCGACCCCTACGGCGACTTCGAGACCGGTACGGTCACCTTCCACGGCGACGGCACCTGGAGCGACGACATCCATTCCGCCGATGGCGCGCGCTTCCTCCAGGTCCGCTTCTCCTTCGTGAACGACATCCTGGCTGGTCTCTCGCCCGAGCTGGACTCCTTCGGTCTCGCCTTCGAGGTGGATTGAGGCCTACAGGCCGGCGAGTGGCGAAAGTACGGAGCCTGGCACGGTTTCGCGCGAGTCCGAGTTCGCGCAGGAGTGCGAGGCGGTTCCGGCGGACTCGTGCAAAACCGAGCCAGGCACCTCCCTTTCGCCGTCTTGGAGGCCACGAAGCGCTTGTCCTGGGGCTAGTGTTGGACGCAGCGCCCGCCGTGCTCCTCCGCGATCTGGTGCAGGAAGGATGCGTTCAGTTCCCTGCCGATGCCGATCGTGTGGATCACCACGTGCCGTTGCGGGTTCCAGACTCTCGCGGCGGCGAGGATGCGGTCGGTCGAGTCGAGCTGGCCGTCATTGGTGGTGGGCGTGCCGTCCGTGAGGAGGAAGATCGTGTCGACCGCGCTCTCGTAGTAGCGGTCGTGCGCGCCCCGGCCAGCGAGTCGGAAGGCCTCCTGCAACGCGTCGTGGATGTTGGTCGAGTTCGAGGCGCCGAGTGAGGCCACCCAGTCCTGCGCGCGCCGCACTTCGTCCGGGGCGGCAGCGAGCATCTTCGGCGAGTAGGCGCGCACGACGTCGTTGAAGCAGACGATGTCGAAACGGTCGCCTTTGCCGAGCTTGCCGAGTACCTCGATCAGCGCCGCCTTGGTCGCCTCGATCCGGCTCCCGCGGCCCGCGTCGACCGGCTGCCCGTCCGCGTACCGGGGGGCGGAAGTCGACAACACCATCGATCCCGAACAGTCGATCACGTAGACGACCGCGTGCCCGTCCTGCGGGATCCCGTAGAAACTGGGCGCATAACGTGATTCGTCCCGCATGGCTTCCGGGACGGACTGCGCCGCGGCCAGTCTCGAGTGACCCGTGCCGAGCTCGACCTCGCCGGCGACGTAGCGCGCCCCTTCCTTCGTGAACCACGCCTTCCAGGCGCCCGCGCTGTCGCCCAAGTTGCGACCGGTCAGGATCTCGAGCGCGATCGCCATGCGGCGGCGAGTGTGGCCGGTTTCCCGTTCGAGTCGGACGACGAGCGGTTCGATGCCCGCCGTCGACGCGAGCCGGGCCAGCGCGGCAGCCGCCTGTTCGCGCACGTTGGCATCGGCGTGCGCCAGGAGCCCGATCACGGTGGGCGCGTACGACTGCGCTGCTCGGTCGCACGCGCTCAACCCCGCCAGCATGACCACGACCTCCTCCGGCTCCTTCGCTCGGGCGAGCGCCTTCGCGAGCCGAGCCGCGAACTTCGCTCCGAGCCGGCCGGCCTTCGTCGCGACCGACAATCTGAGCGACAGCGCCGGCCTCTTCGCGCCGAGCACGTTGTCGACCAGCCACTCGAGCGAAGCCTCGCTCTGCATGTGCTCGATGACGCGGCCGAGCGCGACCTCGACCTCGTGCAGCCCTTCTTCCTCCTGCGCCAGGGTGCGCGACCGAGCCTTGAGCGCGTTGAACTCGTCCATGCGCTCCCACGGCAGCGTACGCTCGCCGAACTCTTGACCCTCGATCAACCCGGCCATTCGAGTCCCGATTTGCTGGCGCTCCGCGAGGATGCGCGCGAGGTCGTCCGCGCACAGCTCCCACCCTTGCGTGACCGCCGCCGCCACGGCGGGCGCGTCGAGGCCAACGAGCCTCTCGACGGCCGCGTTGCGCTGTTCCGGCGTGCGCGGCTCCTTCGGCGTCGAATGAAACGCCTTCTCGAACTCGAGGATCCTCTCGGCCAGCTCGTCGCGGCCGGCGAATGGGGCGAGGAGCTCGAGGAGGGCGATCGCTGTCGCCATCAGGAAGCCGGCGGTCGGTCGTAGCACGTGAGCTCGATGACCCGGGCTGACGGGTCGGACGATGCTAGCCCGCGCATGCACGGCGGTCACCGTGGACCTTTGACAGCCCTCGAGCTGCCGCGGGTCTTCAGAACGCGAGCAAGAGCTTCGCTCCCGCGATCACGAGCACCGCCGCGAGCAGTCTGCGCAGGGTCGACCCGCCGAGCTTGCGGCTGCCGTGGGTGGATCCGATTGCCCCGCCGATGACGGCCGCGAGTGCCCACCAAGGCAGCGCTTCCGGTAGCCGCGCCAGGTTCGACAGATGCCCGAGCAGACCGGCGATCGAGTTGACCAGGATGAACGCGGCCGACACGCCCGCGGTCTGCCGTGGCTCGGCCCAGCGCAGCATCAGCAGCAGCGGACTCAGGAAGATGCCGCCGCCGACTCCGGTGAGGCCCGAGAGCAGGCCGATCCCCGCGCCCAGGAAGAGCGCCAGAACCCGCGGGATCTCGCGCACGGGTCCCGGCGTGGAGCTCGCGCTCTGCAGCATGCGCCAGGCGGCGAAGAGCAGCACCCCGCCCACGACCGGCTCGTAGAAAACCGCGGGCGGAATCCTTCCTCCGAGGAAGGCGCAAGGCGCGGAGACCAGCGCGAATGGCCAGAAGAGCGGCCAGGAGAAACTGCCGGCGCGGCGGAACTGCACGGTGGCGATCGAGGCCACGAGGATGTTCAGCACCAACGCCGTCGGCTTCATCGTCGCCGCGTCCAGGCCGACCAGGGCCATGGCCGCGAGGTACCCCGAAGCGCCACCGTGCCCGACGCTCGAGTACAGGAGCGCCGCGAGGAAGACGAGCAGACCGACGATCGTGAGAGTCATGCCGTGAGGGCGCCAATGGTGCGACGAGGGCGTGCTCGACTCCAGTCAGCCGTTTCCTCGTGCTCTTCTCAGCGCGGGCTACGCCCGCAACCCAAGCGCACCGCGGAGACGCGGAGAACGCGGAGGAAGAAGAATGGGCCTCCGGATCGTCGACTCTCGGAGAGCCGAAGCTCCGGAGGCCCCTCCTTTTCTGACCTCATTCCTCCGCGCCCTCCGCGACTCCGCGGTGCGCTTTCTTCCTTTCCGCCAATCCTCGCGCCAGGCGACGACTCTCCGGAATAGAAGAGCAGCGCGGGCTTCGCCCGCAACCCAAGCCAACCACAGAGGCGCAGAGGGCGCGGAGCCACACAGAGGGAGAACAAGAAAAGGGGCCTCCGGATCGTCGACTCCCGGAGAGCCGAAGCCCCGGAGGCCCCATCCTCTCTGGATTCTCCCTCCGTGCGTCTCTGCGTCCTCTGCGCCTCT
>JANOGB010000078.1:0-39292 GCA_031413955.1 Planctomycetota bacterium
CGCCGCCGCTCGAGCGGCGCGCCCGGGTCGCCCGCGCGTGCTCGCGCCCGTGCACGCCCCAGCAGGCCGACCAGCGGCACAGCCAGCAGTGCGGCGAGCAGGAAGCGATCCTGGCCGCGCCCGTCTTCCGTGCTGGCGCCCGCCAGGGGCGCGCGCACATCGATGTCGGCGATGTCGCGCTCGAAGCGGCGCTCGTCGTCCGCGAGCCGCTCGCCCCTCTCGAGCGCGCGCACGCGGATCGGGATCGGCGCGGTGGGAATGGTCTCATAGCGCGCGCGGGCGGGATCGAAGAAGGTCAGCGGCAGGGCGGGAATGGACTGGACGTCGCTCGAGAGCGGGGCGAGGTCGTAGACCACCTTGCGGCGCTCGAAGCTCTTCTCCTCGGTCGCACCGTAGACGCGAAAGCCGCGGAAGGCTTCGAGCGCGCCCGGGTCCGGAGCGCGGAAGTACTCCAGGTTGCCCTGGCCGGTCCACTCGACCGTGAACTTGATCGAGTCGCCGGCGCGCACGTCGCGCGTGTCGGCGCTGGCGCGCGCGGCCAGCGTGCCGACGGCACCCGAGAAATCGAGCGGCTGGCCCGCGCTCGGCAGGGCCACGACCTCGACCAAGAAGGCCGGCGCCTGCACGAAGTGGCTCTCGCGCCGCGAGTCGAAGAACGACGTCTGCCGCAGGCGGCCGAACTCGAAGAAGCTGGTCGGGAACTCGAGCGTGCCGGAACGCGTGGGCAGGAAGCTCTTGGTGAGCCGCAGGTGGATGAAGCTGCGTCCGTCGCGCACGCGGTTCTCGAGCTGCTCGGCCGGGACCTGCAGGCTGCCGTTCACCGGGATGTCGACCCGGCTCGTCTGCGGAATCGGCTGGCCCGTGACCTCGATCGCGCCGGGCAGGGAATCCCACCACGGCAAGTTGAGCTCGGCGAAGGTGACCTTGCCGGTGCGCTCCTCGTCCCAGCCGAAGGCGAGCTCGACCGTGAAGGGCTGGCCCTCGACGACCTTGGTGCCCGAGGCGCGCACCTCCAGGTAGCCGAAGTCGGCGCCGGTGATGTCCTTGACGACCGTGATGCGCAGGGGCTTCGTCTGGTAGCGCTGGCCCTCGACCTCGACCACCACGGGCGGAATCTCGAAGTCGCCCTCGGCCTCGGTCCGGAAGGGGATCGAGATCGTCAGGTTGCTCTCCGCGTAGCGCCGGCCGTTGATGAAGCCGGTATAGCGCTGGGCCATCGGCTGCCCGGGCTTGCCGAAGCGCAGGCCAGCCACCGGGGGCACCTCCGGCACGCGCGCGGCGTCCGCGTTCTCGACCGTGACGTTGAGCGCGCCCGTATCCCCCAGGCACAGCACGCCGGCCGATAGCCGCGCGCTGACCTGGACCTTTCCCTGAGCCGCACTCGGGCCGGCGAGCACGCCGGCGAACCACACCAGCACGAGCGCCAGAGCGCGAACCGTGGTCTGCATGTCTTGCATGTCTTGCCCTACCAATCCCGTTTCGCGGCTGCACGGCGCTTGGCGCGCAGCGCCGCCTCCAGCGCCTTCTGCTGTTTCTCGAGCTCCGCGAGCTTGTCCAGGAGCTGCATGACCTGTTCGCGCGTCAGCACGCGCTCTTCAGCTTGCTGGGCCTGCTCCGGCGGCTGCGCTTCGCCCTCCTGCGGCTGAGGCTGTTCTTCCTCGCCCGGCTGCTCTTCCTCGGACTCGGGCTCGCCCGCTTCGGGCGGCTGCTCGCCCTCTGGCTTCTGCTCGTCTTGCGGGTCCTGCTCCCCTTCCTTGCCGTCCTGTCCCTTCTGCGAGTCCTTCTGGTCTTGCTCCTGATCTTTCTGGTCCTGCTTCTGGTCCTGCTTTTGGTCCTGATCCTGATCCTGGTTCTGATCCTGCTGTTCCTGCTGCTGCTCTTCGCGCTGCTTCTCGAGCTCGTCCAGCTCGCGCAGCCGGCGCTGGATCAGCTCGAGGTTCGCGCGCGTGTCCTCGTCCTGCCACTCGAGCCGCAAGCGCTCGAGCAACCAGGCCTTGGCCGCGCCATAGAGCGTGCGCGCCTCTTCCAGGGGATCGGCGGGCGCGCTGTCCGGCGCCGCGCCCGCCGGCGCGGGCAGCGCTGGCGCCGGCGGCTGGCCCGAGATCTCCGGGATCGTCGCGCGCACCGCTTCGGCGTGCAGCAGCTCGAGCGCGCCGAGGTCGTAGGTCGCGTCCTGGCGCAACTCTCCGGGACCGGCCAGAGCGCGCGCGGCCGAGAACGCAGCGCGCGCGGCGGCGCGCAGGGACTCGCCGGCTTCCTCGTCGTCGGGCTTCTCTTCGAGCACGCGCGTCGCCGCGATCACACCCAGCGCGAAATGCGCCTGGGCGCGCTCGCGCTCCGAGAGACCGAGCTCCTCGGCGTGCACCAGGATCGCCTGGGCGGCCTGCTCGGCCGCCGCGGGCTCGCCGGAACGGTGGTGGCGCACGGAGTTCGCGAGCGCGCGCGAGAACGAAAAGTCCTGCGCGGGCAGGGCGAGCAGCGGCAAGAACGCGGAGGCCAGGCGCGGCGCACGGCGTTCCTGGTCGTTGTCACGCCCGCTACTCTTCGTGGCACTCCTGTCCCTGGCTCCTTTGCGCGCGCCGAGTCCGAGCTCGGCCAGGAAGCACAGCAGCGCGAGGGCCAGGGGCCACTGGAAGCGGTCGTAGGGCACGCGCCGTTCCCCGCCCTCGATCTCGCGGCCCTGCAGGCGCGAGATGCGCGCACGGTAGAGGTCCTCGAGCGCCGTGGGGTTCTCTTCGGCCGACAGGAACTCGCCGCCCGTGCGCACGGCCAGGGCCGCGAGGCTCTCGCGCCCGAGCTTGGTGACGACCTCTTGGCCGCCCTCGTCCTTCAGGAAGGCGGAGCGCCCGCTCGCGTCGACCACCGGGATCTTTCCGCCCGCCTCGGTGCCCAGCCCGACCACGAACACGCGGATGCCGCGCTTCCCTGCTTCCTCGGCCTGTTCCGCGGCGTGCCCCTCGAGATCCTCGCCGTCCGTCAGGAGCACGATCGCCTCGTGCGCGCCGGTGCGCCCGTCGAAGAGCGACAGCGCGTGCTCGATCGCGGCCGCGAGGTTCGTGCCACCCTCCTGGTTGTCCTCGGGCGAGACGTAGCCGAGCAAGCCCTCCAGCGTCTGGCGGTCGCGCGTCAGCGGCGCCACGTCGCGCGCGTCGCCCGAGAAAGCCACCAGCGCCACGCGGTCGCCCGCGAGGCGATCGAGGAGCCCGCGGATCTCGCGCTTGGCGCGCTCCAGCCGCGAGGGGCGCAGGTCCTGGGCCAGCATGCTGCGCGAGGTGTCCAGGCACAGCACGAGGTCGAGCCCCTTGCGCGACACGGCGCGGTAGGTGTAGCCGCGCACGGGTCCGAGCGCGGCCAGAGCCAGGAAGAAGACCGCGCCCGCACCCAGAGCGAGCCGCATGCGCGCGCGCGCGTTCGAGACGCCCGGCAAGAAGCGCGCGCGATGGCGCTCGACCACCCAGCGCGCGAGCTCGGCGCGCGAGCGCGCCAGCCCGGCCCAGCCGAAGAGCAGCAAGAGCGGTGGGACGAGCAGCAGCCAGAAGAGCGCCGGGCGCAGGAAGTCGAAGCCGATCACGCCAACCTCCGCCACGCGCTGGCACGCGCGAGCTGCAGCAGACCCGCGCACAGCAGTGCCGGCGCCAGGAACCAGGGATAGAGGTCGAAGGTCTCCTCGAAGCGCTGCTCGGAACGCGGCGTGCGCTCCAGGCGCTCGATCTCGGCGTAGATGTTCTCCAGCTCGCTCCGGTCCGTCGCGCGGTAGAAACGGCCGCCGGTCTGCTCGGCCATGCGCTCGAGCGCGCTCGTGTCGGCCTGGTTGCGCGTGGCCACGATGCCGCGGAACGGATCGCGGGCATAGACGTAGCGCGCGGCGTAGATGGTGTACACGCGGATGCCTTCCTCGGCCGCCAGCTCGGTGGCCGCGGCCGGGGTGATGTCGTCCACGTTGTTCTCGCCGTCCGTGAGTAGCACGCAGATGCGCGACTTGGCGTCCGACTCGCGCAGGATCGCCACGGCCTTCGCCAGCCCCACGCCGATGGCCGTGCCGTCCTCCTCCTCGCGCTCGACCAGCTTGACCTGCGCGAGGAAGCCGTGCAGCGCTTCCACGTCGAGGGTGAACGGGCACAAGAGGCGCGGATAGCGCGCGAAGGTGATCAGGGCCACGTTGTCGGCCGCGTTCTCGCGGTCGCTCATGCGTCGCGCGGCGAACTCGCCCACGACCTCCTTGACGACCTCGAGACGGCTCTTGCCCTCCTCCAGGTCCTGGAACTGCATCGAACCCGAGCGGTCGACTGCCAAGGCGATGTCGACGCCCTCGGAGTGCACGTCGTGCTCGACGTTGGAGCGCAGTGGGCGCGCCATGGCGAGCGTCGCGCACGAGAGCGCGAGGAACTGCAGGACGGTCGGGACCCAGGCGAGCCGCTGGCGCAGGCTCGGCGCGACCGCGTTGATCACGCTCATGCGACCCTGGGCGCGACCGCGCGCGCGCGCCACCAGGAAGAGCACCAGGGCGAGCGGCAAGACCGCGAGCATCAGCGGATCGGCCAGGGCGTAGTCGCCCCACAGCGGGAGGCGCGCGCCGGCCGCGCTCTGCAACGCGTCGAGCTCTTGCGTGCGGATCATGGCCGTGCTCCAGCCGCGGGCGGCGGGCTGCCGGCGCCGAGCACCTCGAGTGCCGCGCGCGCCTTCGCAAAGGTCTCTTGCATGGCCCAGGGTGTGGCGGCTTCCCCGGCGTACTTGACGCGTCCGGCGCGCTCGAAGACGGCCGCCAGCTCGTTCACCGCGTTGCGCGGGACCTCGAACGAGGCCGTGATCTCGGCCAGCCACTCCTCGTCCGTCAGACCGCCGCGCGGTTTCTGGCGCAGACCATCGCCGGCCGCCCGCAGGAGGTGCGTGAGCTCGTAGCAGCCTTCGCGCCCGCGCTCACCCTGGAACGAGCGTTCGAGCTCGGCCAGGCGCTCGAAGGGTGCGGACGGGATCGCAGCTCCGCGCCGGCCCCTCCGGCGCCGCCAGACGTACGCGCCCGCGCCAATGGCCACCAGCAACGCGCTGCCCACGAGCAGTGGGATCCAGCCGGGACGCGCCGCCGCCTCGTGTCCGCCCCCGAAGTTCGGCGGGAACTCGCGCAGCGGCCGCGCGGCATCCTCGCCCTCGGCCAGGATCCCGCGTACCTGCACGCGCGCCGCGCCGACAGAGATCTGCGTCACGCGCGCGGACAGGACCACGCGCGCGAGGGCCTCGGCCAGGGAGCGCTCACCGGGCTCGAGCGAAACCACGCGCCAGGCACGGCGCGTGTGCAGGCTGCCGTCGTTCTGGGCCGCGCTGGTCACGGCTTCCTGCGCCAGCACGACCCAGGACTCGTCCAGGGCGAGCTCCCCCGCCGCCAGCTCACGGCCCGAGACGCCGGCCGGATGGAACAGCTCGAGCACGAGCTGGAAGGGCTCGCCCAGCTCCACTTCCTCGGGCTCGCAGCGCCACAGCGCACGCACATCCACCGCCTGCGCGCCCGCCGGCACGGCGCTCACGAGCAGGGCGAGGAACAGCGCCAGCATCTCAGCGCCTCCCGTGCCGTGCCGCGCGCCGCGCGAAGCAGCGCGCGATGGGTTCGGCGACGTCGCTGGTGGTCGCGACCTCGACCAGATCGACGCGCGCCTTGCGCAGGCTCGTGAGGAGCTGCGCGCGCCGCTCGCGCGCCGCTGCCGCCCACTGCGCGCGCGCGCGGGCGGAGCGGGCATCGACGTCGAGCGCGCGCCCGCTCTCGAGCTCGCACAGCTCGAGCCAACCCGCGCCGGGCAGCTCCTCCTCGAGCGGATCGAAGACGCGCACCGCGATCACGTCGTGGCGGCGGGCGAGGCGCGCGAGCTCGTCCTCCCAGGCCTCCGTCCCGAGGAAGTCGGACACGACCAGCACCAGCGAGCGGCGCTTCAGGTACCGCAACTGGTGCTCGAGCACGCGGGCGAGCGAGCTGCCCCGGCCTTCTGCCGGCGCGGCCATCACCTCGCGGATCAGGCGCAGCACGTGGTGCTGGCCCTTCTTGGGCGCGAGGTGCAGGCCGGGCTCGTCGGCGAACAGGCACAGGCCGACCTGGTCCTGGTTGCGCCCCGCCACCAGCGCGAGCAACGCGCACACTTCGGCCGCGGCCTCGCGCTTCGACTTCTCGCCGCTGCCGAAGTCCATCGAGCGACTGGTGTCGACGAGGAGCTGCAGGATCAGCGTGCGGTCCTCGACGTAGGTCTTGATGAACGGCTCGCCCACGCGCGCCGTCACCTTCCAATCGATGGTGCGCACGTCGTCGCCCGGTTCGTAGGGACGCACGGACTCGAACTCGATCCCCGTGCCGCGGAAGTTCGAGCGGTAGGCGCCGGCCAGCGCGCTCGAGACCAGCTTGTGGGTGCGCACCTGGATCGTGCGCACGCGCGCCATCAGCTCGGGCGCCAGCCAGTCGCCCGGAGCAGCTCCCTTTTTCTTCTGCGCCACGGCCGCGAAACGCGCGTCAGGGAACCGGCACGGTCTCGAGCACGCGCGCGATCAGATGGTCGGACGTGCGGCCCTCGGCCTCGGCCTCGTAGCTGGGCACCACGCGGTGGCGCAGGACGTCCGGCGCCACGCGCTTGATGTCGGCCGGGGTGACGAAGGCGCGGTGGGCGAGGAAGGCATTGGCGCGCGCGCACAGGGCCAGCACGATCGAGGCGCGCGGGCTGGCGCCGTACTGGATGCGGCCCTCGAGCTCGGCGAGACCGTGCTGCTTCGGCGCGCGCGTGACGTTCGCCAGGCGCACGATGTAGGCCGCGAGCCGCGAGTCGAGATGGATCTCGTCCACCAGCGCGCGCGCACGCAGGATGCCCTCCAGCGTCAGGATGCGGCGCACCTTGGGCGGCTCCTGGGTCGTGGCCATGCGTGTGAGGATGGCGAGCTCCTCGGCCTCGCTCGGATAGCCGACCACCAGCTTGAGGAAAAAGCGGTCGACCTGCGCTTCCGGGAGCCGGTACGTGCCCTCCTGCTCGATCGGGTTCTGGGTTGCGAGCACCAGGAACGGCTTGGGCAGGGGGAAGGTCTGCCCGCCGATCGAGACCTGGCGCTCCTGCATGGCCTCCAGCAGGGCCGACTGCACCTTGGCCGGCGCGCGGTTGATCTCGTCGGCCAGGACGAAGTTCGCGAAGACCGGGCCGCGGCGGACCTGGAAGTTGCCCTCCTTGGCGTTGTAGATCTCGGTTCCGACCAGGTCGGAGGGCAACAGGTCGGGCGTGAACTGGATGCGTGCGAAGCTGCCGTGCACGGCGCCCGCCAGGGTCGAGACCGCCAGGGTCTTGGCCAGTCCCGGCAGGCCCTCGAGCAGCACGTGGCCGTTGGTCAGGAGCGCCAGCAGGAGTCCGTGCAGGAGCTCGTCCTGACCGACGATCACCTCGTGCAACGCCACGTCGAGCTCGCCCACCCAGGCGCTCTCGCGCTCGATGCGCTCGGCCAGGTCGGGGGCAGGGGAAGAACTGGGATTCATGGCGGTCGGAGCGATCATCGGAGGCCCGGCTACGGCCCAGAGGCGCGCGCGTTGGGCGCCGGACGAGTCGGCCGAGAGAGGCAAGCCGGTGCCGATGGAAGGCGCGACACGATGCCAAAGGAGAGCCGCGGGGAACAGCACGCGAGAAGGCATGGTCGTCTCAAGCCGCCGCGTGGTTCGCTCGAAACAATGCCCGTGCACGGTCTCGCGTCTCGAAGGCTCGCGTCTCGAAGGGCGTCGCTCGCCTCCCGCGCCCCCGGCAGCGCGGGCGGGCACCGTTCCCTCACTGCGCGCGACCGGACCCTACCCCGGAGTTCTGGCGTGCGCTGACGGAGCAGGGCCCGCCCGCGCGGATGCCTCCTCCTGCACGCCAAGGGCCCGGCGCAGTCCGCTGCGCCGGGCCCTTTTCCTTGGGCTGGTCACGAGGCCCTATCTCCTCCGCCCGCAAGGGCTTGGGCGAGAGCCGAGAAAAAGTCCGTTCGTTCGAAAACACGGCCCCGTGGCGGGCGTATCTACTACCGCGGTCGTATTACCTCGGTAGTCCACGGCCACGAGCACCCGCCCATGCCCCAACCCAAGCCCTCACGCCTCGGCGATCTGCAGGTCGCGATCCTGCGCGTCCTGTGGGACGAGAGGGAAGCCACGGTCGCGCGCGTCACCGAGGCCATCGCCGGCAAGCGGCGCGCGCCGACCACGATCGCCACGATGCTCAGCAAGCTGGAGCGGCGCGGGATCGTCGCGCACCGCGTGGAGGGCCGTCAGTTCGTCTACCGCGCGCGGGTCAGCGAGCAGGAAGTCACGCGCACGATGGTGGCCGACCTGGCCCAGCGCCTGTTCGAGGGCGACGTCTCCGCTCTGGCCGGTCACCTGATCCGCTCCGAGGAGATCGACCGGGACGAGCTCGTCCGCCTGCGCGCGATGATCGTCGAAAGGGAACGCGAGGAGGCCGGCCATGACGACCAATGACGCTGTACGAGCCGCGCTCTCCTGGCTCGCGACCTACGGCCTGCACAGCACGCTGTTCCTGGGCGGGGCCTGGATCCTGTGTGCCCTGCGCCCACCCCGGGTGAACAGGAATCGCGAGCGCCTGTGGAAGCTGGCGCTCGTCGGCGGGCTGGTGAGTGCGACGCTGCAGGTCGCGACCGGCGCCCGGCCGCTCCTCGGACGCATCGCCTGGCAGGAAACTGCTCCTGCCCGCGAGGCCGCGCCCGTCGCACCGCTCTCGGCCCGCGGACCCGAGCTAGCGCATGAGCCGCTCGAACAGGCGAATCTCCCGCCGCAACGCATCCGCGGGACCGAGCCAGCCGACATGGCTCGGGGTCGGACGCGGTTGGTCGAGAGCCGACGCCCGGCGCCGCTCGCGAACGAGGCGCGAGCGCCAGCGTCGTCCTCACTCCCGAAACTCCCGAAACTCCCGAGAATCCCGAGCGCGTCCGCCGAGGCCTCCGAGCTCGTGCTCACGCGGACGGACTCGGTCGCCGCGCCCGGCGACACCTCCGAGCGCCTGCTACAACCGATTTCCTCCCGCGCCGCGGGTTTCCTCGCGCACCTGGCGTCGCCGTCCTGGGCAGGGCGCTGGCCGGGCCTCGTGCTCGGCCTGTGGTTCGCCTGCGGTCTCCTGGGCGTGGCCGGACTCCTGTTCTCCTGGACCTGCCTGCGACGGCGCATGCTGGGTCGCAGGATCCTCGTCGACGGAGCGCTGGTGGAGCTGCTCGAGAGCCTGCGCACGCGCGCCGGGGTCGCCCGACGCGTGCGGCTCTCGGTCTCGCCGCGCATCGCCGCGCCCTTCTCGACGGGCTTGTTCCGGCCCGAGGTGTGCGTGCCCACGGCCGTGCTGACGGCGCTCAACCGGGCGCAACAGGAGGCACTCCTCGCGCACGAGCTCGCGCATCTCGTGCGCCGGGATCCCGCCTGGTTCGGGCTCGGTTTCCTGCTCGAGAAGCTGTTCTTCTTCCAGCCACTCAATCGTCTCGCGCGCCGCCGGATCTCGGAGCTGGCCGAGATCGCCTGCGACGACTGGGCCGTGCGCTGGACCGGAGCACGCGTGGCACTGGCCAGTTGCCTGGCCGAGGTCGCCGGCTGGATCGTCGGCGAGCGACCGCGCCTGGCCATGCCGCCGGGTCTCGCCGGACAACCTTCGCGCCTCGCTCAGCGCGTCGAGCGCCTGCTCGACGATCGGCGCTCGCCCGCGGGCGAGCCGCCCGCCAGCTGGTGGCCGCCCCTCGCGGCCGCCACCCTGACCCTCGCGGCGCTGGCCGTGCCGGGCGTCTCGGCCGAGGGTGCGCGCAAAGCTCGCGTTCCCGCCTCCGAGCCGAGCCCGGGCGGCCCGCCTGCGACTCCCTCCGCGGCTCCTGCGGCGACCTATTCTGCCCCGAGAGCAGCACCCACGGTTCCCGCGCGCATGGACCTGTCCGCCGAACGCGGCGTGCTCGAAGCCGAACTGGTGCTGCTCGAAGCCGAGCTCTCCGCCCTGCACGCCGAGCTCGAGGCACGCGCGCTGCGCACGCGCTTCCAGGACGCACTCCTGGACATCGACGCGCGCATGGACGAGCTGCGCAGCCAGCACCAGCGCGCGCACGAGCTGCTCACGCTGCTCGCGACCCCGAACACCCCGGCGAGCGCGCCCGAGCCGCCCGCCGACGCCCTCCCTCCGTCCACCAACCCCGGAGAATCCCGATGATCAAGCCGCTCTTCTTCGCCGCCCTGACCCTGGGGGTAGCGACTCCCCTCCTGGCCCATCTGCCCACCCAGGAAGGTCGCAAGGTGCGACCGGCCGAGTGCGCGCTGCCGTGTCCTGAACCCATCGTCGCGCCCATCGTCGCGCGCGTGCCCCTCGCCGCGCCCGCGCTGCGCACGGTCCGCGCCCAGGAGGATCCGTCGCCGGCCACGGCCAGCGGCACGTGCGTCGACTGCCTGCACGACGCGCTCGAGGAAGAGATGGAGGACGTCCAGGAAGAGGTCGAGGACGCACTGGAAGGCGAGATCGAGACCCTGCAGGAACGCCTCGAGGAACTGCGCGAGCGGCTGCACGAACGCCGCTCCGGCCTCGAGCAGCAACGCGACGAGACCCGCGCCGAACTCGAGCAGCGGCGTTTCTCGATCCAGAACCGCTTCGAGGACAGCCGCCAGGAGGCCCAGGCGCGCTACGAAGGTGCGCGGGCGGCCGTCGAAGAGGAGCGCGAGGATTTCGAGCGCGAGCTCGAGGCGCGCATGCAGCGCCAGTCCGAGGCGCTCGAAGCGGACATGGAGGCGCTCGCCGAGCAACGGGATGCGGTCGGGGAAGAGCTGGAGCGCAGCCAGTCCGATGTCCAGGAGACGCTCGAGCAGCAGCAGCAAGAGCTCGAGGCAGCGCGCGCGGCCCTGGAACAGGAGCTCGAGCAGCGCCAGCGCGCCAGCGAGGAGCGCGCCGCGCGCGAAATGGAGGCCCTCGAAGAGCGCGCGAGCGCGCTCGAGCGCGAGTTCGAGCAGAGGAGCCGAGAGCAAGGCGACGACAGCGAACAGGGTGCGCTGCAGCGCGAGGTCGAGCGCGCACGGCGCGAGCTCCAGAAGGCTCGCGCCGAGATCGAAGCGTCCCGGCGTGACACCCGCCGCACCCTCGAGCGCGAGATGGCCCTCGCGCTGCGCGAGCAGGAGGCTGCCGCGACGGAAGCGAGCCGGATGCAAGAGCGCGCGCAGCGCACGGCCGCCCAGGCCCGCGAGCACGCCCTGGCCGCCTTGAACCGCAAGCAGTCCGAGCAGCAGCGCGCGCACGAGAAGGCGCAGCGCGCTCTACAGCAGGAGCGCGAGCGTTTTCACTCCGAGCTCCAGCGTCGTGCCGAGGAAGAGCAGGACGGCTTCCAGGACACGAACGAGGAGTTCGAACAGGCCTTCGAGGCCCAGAGCGAGGAACTCGAAGCGCTCGCGGAGCAGGACCTCGAGCGCACCGAGCGCGAGCTCGAAGCCCAGCAGGAAGCCCTCGAACGCCTCCAGGAGGAGCTCGAGCAGCGCTTCGAGCACGCCCAGGACGTCGAAGGTCGATTCGGCGAGGAATGGATGCACCAGCTCGAACGCGAGCTCGCCAGCGGCTTGCGGGCAGTGCCGGGCGCGCGCGCGCTGTGCCACCCGGATCGGGACAACTGCAAGCGCCGGCGGGCGCGCGGCGAGGCCTGCCGGCGAGCCGCGGCGGAAGTCGACGCCTTGGGCCTGGCCGAGCGGGCCGCGGCCGAGGCTCGCCGCGCGGTCGAGCAAGCCCTGCGCGGGCGGAACGACGACGGGGACGAGCTCTCCGAGTCGATCCGCGCGCTGATCGATGGCGAGCTCGAGCGCGCGCTCGAGCAGGTCCAGCGCCTCGGGCGCAGCGGCGCTGAAGGCGAGAGCGACGAAGCCCGCGAGGAAGACGAGCAAGACGAGTGGGAACAACCGGACGAAGGCCAGCACGAGGAACGCGAGGAAGACGGCTCGTGGGAGCTCCAGCCAGGCGAGGACGACGACTCGGTGTCCTGGTCGGGCGTGGTGGAACTCGAGCCCGGGCTCGCCGGCCAGTGGCGTCTCGTCCAGCCCGGCGGCGAGGTCGATCTGGCCGCCCTGCACGGCTCGCTGGGCCGCGCGGTCGGACCGCTGCGCAGCCTGGGCGCGCCCGGCCAGACCCTGGCGGGCGTCGAGGCCGCGCTCGTGGCGCTCGAGCACTCCCTGCCGGCTCACCTGGCGACCGAACCTGCACACGAGCACACGCACGCGCAGGGGCACGAGCAGAAGGACAAGGCGAAGTCGAAGGACAAGTCGAAGTCCAAGGCCTCCAAGGCGGAGGAGAAGAGCGCCAAGGACTCGTGCCCGGATTGCCAGGCGCACGCTGCTGCGCCGTCCAGGACCACGCGACTCGCTGAGGCAACGCCTCCGCTGCCGCCGGCCGCACCGACCGCGCGCGCCCCGGGGCTCCCGGGCAACATGCCCGTCCCCACCGGCGCTCTTCCACGCCAGAGGATCTCCTCGTCGACGCCCTGGCCGACGCCGCCGGCCATGCCCGGCGACGAGCAAGCCGCCGAAGAAACACGCGCCGAGGCCCTCGACGAGCTGCGCTCGCTGATGCTCGAGATGCGCAGCGACATGCGCGAGCTCCGGGGTTCCCTCGAGGAGCTGCGCCGCGAGCTACGCGGGTTGTCGAGCGACGATGACGACGACTCGTTCTCCGGTGCGCGCTAGAACGGTCGGCCCGGGCTGACCGTTCCCCCGCGCGCGGCGCGGCCCGCCGAGCCGCGCGCCCGTCCGCTCCACCTCGCGCACGCAACGCGAGCAGGGTCTCTCTCCGTCCCCGCGCCCCGCCAGAGGAACGCCATGCCCCTCCTTGCCCTGGTCCTCCTCGTGCTCTTCGCGCGCACGCCCGCGCCGCAGGCGACGCAGTCGGCCGACGAGCAATACCGCTTCCTCGCCGGCCTGGTCGAGAAGGGCCTGCACGAGCTCGCCGTAGAGGAAGCCCAGGAATTCCTGCGCGCGTACGCCAAGCACGAGAAGGCGAACCTCGCGCGCTATCGCCTGGCCGGCGCGCTGTGGGAGCTCGGACGGCACGAGGAGGCGGCGCGCGAGTACGACACGCTGACGCGCGCGGTGCTGAGTGACGGCGCGCGTTTCGAGTACCGCGCCGAGTGCCTGTTCCGCTGCGGAGAAGCGGCCGTGGCGCGCGGCGACGAGGTGCGCGCGCGCACGGCCTTCGAGGGCGTGCTCGCGGCCGGCCAGGACTACCTCGTCACGCCGGCGCTCTTCGCTCTGGCCGAGGCCGATTTTCGCGCCCGGCGCTTCGAGCCGGCCGAGCAACGCTACGGCGAGCTCCTGCGCGCGAAGCCCGACGCGGCCGAGGCCCCGCTGGCGCGCCGCGCACTCGCCTGGTGCGCCTGGGAGCGGGGTGACGCGGCGGAGACAGCGCGCCGCGCGCGCGCATTCCTGAAGGACGAGCGCGATCCGGCGCGCGCAGACGAGCTGCGGCTATTGCTCGGCGAGGCCCTGCTCGCGAGCGACCCGCAGGCGGCGCTGGCGGCGTTCCGCACCCTGCAGACGAAGGAACAGCTCGATGCGCGCACGCGCGGCGAGGGTTTTGCCCTGGCGGCCCTCGGCGACCACGGCGGCGCGGCGCGCGCGTTCGAGACCTTGCTCGAGCGCTCACCCGCAGGACCGCACGCGGGCGAAGCCGCCCTGCAGGCCGGCATCGAGCGCCTGCGCGCCGGCGACGCGCAGGCGGCCGTGCAGCGCCTGCGCGCGGCAGCCGCGAGCGGCGAAGCCGAGACGCTCTACTGGCTGGCTCAGGCCGAGAAGCAGGCGGGCGAGCCCGAGACCGCGCTCGCCACCCTGGAGCAGGCCCTGCGCCAGGAACCCGCGGCCGAACTCGAGGAGCGCATCCATGTGCTGCGCGGCGACTGCCTGGCCGCGGACGGACGCGCGAGCGAGGCCCTGGCCGCCTACGAGAAGAGCGGCTCGGCGCGCGCACTCCAGGCCGGCGCGGTGACGGCCCTGAAGCAGGGCGACTCGGCCGGTGCCGCGCGTCTGGCCGAGCGCCTGCTGCGCGCCGGGTCCGACGGTCCCGCGGCCCAGAGCGCGCGCGTGGTCCTGGCCGAGGCCCACTTCGCGGCCCAGCGCTATCCCGAGGCCGAGCGCGCGCTCGAGAACGCGCTGCAGCACCCAACCGAGCCGGCCGAAGAGGCGCGCCTCCGCTCGCGTCTCGCCTGGTGCAGCTACCTCGCGGGCGACCTGGCCGAAGGACGCGCGCGCTTCGTGGCGCTGCTCGAGCGCCACCCCGCTGCCCCCGAAGGCGAAGAGGCGCTGGCGATGACGGCGCGCATCGCGCTCGAGCAGGGCGACGTGGCCGCCGCGCGCGCGCCCGCGACCCTCTACCTCGAGCGCCATCCGCGCGGCCGCTTCGCGGATCAAGCGCTGCTCGGCCTGGCGCGCGGACTCACGGGCAAGGAAGCACGCCAGCGCTACGAGGAATGGCTGACGCGTTTTCCGGAGAGCGAGCTGCGCGCCGGAGTGCTGCTCGAGCTGGCCGAGCACCTGAGCACGGCCGGGGCACACGCCGACGCCACGCGCCGCTACGCCGAGGCCAGGGAGCTCGCGCCGGGGACGAGCACGGCCGCGCGCGCGACCTATGGACTCGCCTGGTGTGCCTGGGAAGGGCGCGACTTCGCCGCCTGCGCCGAGACCCTGCTGCCTCTCTCAGACGATGCGAAGACCGATCCGGACCTGCGCCGCGCGGCGCTCGAACTCCGGATCTCGGCCCAGCTCGAGCAGCAGGAGCTCGACGCAAGCCTCACGACCTGGCGCCAGCTCGCCACGCTGCCGGGCGAAGAGGAACGGCGCTTCGCCAGCGCGCGCCGCATCGTGGTGGCCCTGCGCAAGGAACGCCGCTTCGACGACGGCGAAGCGCTGCTGGCGGAGTGCGCGCGCACGCTCTCGACACGCGCGCTGGTGGCCGAGGCCGAGCTCGAGAGCGCGTACCTCGTCCTCGGGCGTCCGGATCCGGCCGCGGCCGAAGCCGCCCTGGCTCGTGCGCGCCGGGCCGGCGCGAGCGCGGCCGGCCTGGCCGAGGCGAGCTACCACGTGGGCGAGGCCGTGCTCGCGGCCGGAAACGCGGCGCGCGCCGTGGCGCTGTTCCAGGAGGCCGCCGCCGTGGCACACCCGCGCACGGCGGATGCACTCTACAAGCTGGCCTTCGTGCACCTCGGGGCCGGGGAGCTCGCGCAGGCGGCCGAGGCCCTCCAGATGCTGCTCGAGCACCACGCGGAGAGCGAGCTCGCCGACGAGGCGCGCTTCCTGGCCGGCGAGTGCGCCTTTCGCGCGCAGCGCTTCGACGAGGCCGCGCGCTTCTTCCAGAGCGCGCGCGAGCACGCGCGCGGCGAGCTGCTGGCCAGGACGCTCTTTCGCGCCGGGCTCGCCCTGGGCCAGCTCGGGCGCTGGGACGAGTGCGAGGCCGCGCTGAGCGAGCTCGCCCGCTCGTTCCCCCAGTTCCCCAACCTGGCCGAGGGCGAGCTGTGGCGCGGACGGGCGCTCGCCGCGCAGCAGAAGGGTCGCGCCGCGCGCGCAGCGTTCGAGCGCACGCTGGCCCTGGATCAGGGCGAGCTGGCCGCGCTGGCGCGCCTCGGGCTCGGGGCCCTGCTGGAGGCCGAAGGCCGGCTCGACGACGCCCTCTCGGAGTACCTCAAGGTGGCGCTGCTCTACGCCAACGAGGACGCGGTGGCCGAGGCGCTGTTCGCATCCGGGCGCGTGCTCGAGGCGCAACAAGACGGCCCGCGCGCCGCCGCGCGCTATGGCGAGCTCTGCGACCAGTACCCCCGCTCGCGCTTCGCGGCGCCCGCGCGCGAACGACTGCAAGCTCTCGGTGCCGCGGTGGGAAAGGGCACTGGAGGCTGACGTGCATCGGAGGAAGCCATGGGTCGATGGAGGGTGATGTGGGGCAAATCGGACGTGGCCGTCCGCGGTGTTCGCGGCGGCTCCATGCGTCCGGATCCACCGGCCCGGGCTTCCTCCGATCGTTTTCCGCTCGTCTCTGCCCTACCTCTTCCTCTTTCGAACCCTGACGCGCCATGACCGCCGACCCGCAAGTCACGCTTCCTCCCGTCCGGCTCGACTCGCTCTACGACATCGTCGTGAGCGGCGGCATCCTGATGTGGCCGATCGCCTTCTGCTCGGTGGTCGCGCTGGCCATCATCGTCGAGCGTTCGATCCGGCTGCGCGAGCGCGAGCTCGGCTCGCTCGGCTACGGGCGCTCGATCCTCGACACGCTGGCGGCGCACGGACCGGCGCAGGCGCTGGAGGCCTGCGAGCGCGCGCCCCTGCCGCTCGGACGCATCCTGCGCACGGGCCTCGCGCGCGCCGGACATCCCGTGCTGGAGCGCGAGCTGGCCGTCGAGGACGCCGGCGCGCGCGAGATCCGGCGCCTGAACGCGCGCCTGCGCCCGCTCGCGATCGTCGCCGTCATGGCTCCGCTACTCGGCTTCCTCGGCACGGTGTTCGGCATGATCCAGGCCTTCATCAACATCGCCCTGAAGGAAGGGCTCGGCCGCCCCGAGCTGCTCGCGGCCGGCATCTCCCAGGCCCTGGTGACGACCGCGGCCGGCCTGTGCGTGGCCATCCCGGCCCAGACGGCCTACTTCTGGTTCCGCGCGCGCGTCGAGCGCTTCGCACGCCGCACCGAGGACCTGTACCTCGAGCTCGACGAGACCCTGGCGCGCAGCGCACAACGCGCGGCTGCGGCGCCCGTGCCGGCCGGAGCGATGGCGTTCGGAGCTACGCCGTGAAGCTCACCGACGACGTCAACGAGGACGAGTTCGCGCTCAATCTGACCTCGATGACCGACATCGTCTTCCTGATGTTGATCTTCTTCATGCTGGCCACGACCTATGCCGATCCCGAGCGCGTTCTCGCGGTCGATCTGCCCGCGGCCTCGTCGAGCAGCGCGACCCCGCCGCAGGAGCTCGTCATCCACGTCCTCGAGGACGGCTCGATGGTGCTGGACGGCGTGACCCTCGACCGCGCCGGACTGCGCGCGCGCCTCGAGCAGGCGGCGCACGGCGCGCCGGACACGCCGGTCACGATCCGCGGCCATCGCCTGGCGCGCCACGAAGCCATCGTGACCGTGATGGACGCCTGCGGGCTGGCCGGGCTCCACAACCTCTCGGTCGGCACGACGCGCGACGAGCGCGGGTGAGACGACTCCGCATGCAACCCGGGCGCAGCAAGGACCTGGTGGCCGCGGCGGCCCTGGCGGGCGCGCTCGGCCTCGGCGGTTTCCTCTTCTTGCGCGCGCGCGGTGTCCTCGGCTCGTCGTGGACGGACGGAGCGCGCACGTTCCCCGCGGAGACCGGGGCCGCGGTGCGCCACGCGGTGTGGGACGAGCCCGAGGACATGGAGAGGCTCGGCGAGGCCACCGACCCGACGCTCTCCGGCGATGGCCGCTGGCTGGTGTTCGCGTGCGGAGCGCGCGGCCTGAACAGCGAGCTCTTCCTGGCCGAGATGGAGGACGGCGTGCCGCGCGCTCCGCGCCCGCTGGAGGCGCTCAACTCGCCCGCGGACGAGTGCGCACCCGCCTTCGGGCACGGGGCGCTGTACTTCGCCAGCGACCGGGCCGGCGGCGCGGGTGGACTGGACCTCTGGCGCGCGCCCTTCGACGCGGGCGAGTTCGGCGCCGTCGAACGCCTGGGGCCGGGGCTGAACTCCGCCGCGGACGAAACGGATCCGGCGCCGCTCGCGGGCACGCGCACGCTGGTCTTCGCCTCCGATCGCGCACGCGCAGACCTCGACCTCTACCGCGCCACGCCGGACGCGGGCGGTTTCTTCGCCTGCGAGTCCCTGGCGGCGCTCAACACTCCCGCCGAGGAGCGCGAGCCTGCCTTCAGTGACGACCCGCGCAGCCTGACCTTCGCCTCCGATCGCCCGGGCGGTGCGGGGGCTCTCGATCTCTACCGCGCCCTCTGCTTCGAGGGCGCCGGCGCGACGGACGGCTGGGGTGAGCCCGTGCGCATCTCGGAACTCTGCACGCCGCGCTCCGAGTGCGCGCCCTGGCTCGCGGGCAACGGCTTCGAGCTGTGGTTTGCAGAACAGGGCGAGGACGGCGTCAGCACGCTGCGACGCGCGCGCTCACGGGAGCTCTTCCGCGTGCCTGCGCCGGCCGTCACGCTGGCCCAGTGGCTGACGCTCGCCGCCCTGCTCTTGCTGGCGCTGCTGGCGCTACTCGCCAAGCGCTGGCACGCGCTCGACATCCTCTACAAGTGCCTGCTCGCCTCGCTGCTCCTGCATCTCTTGCTGATGCTCTACCTGCAAACCGTCGTGCCGGAGGAGCAGGATTACAGCACGGGCACCGAGGAGGGCCCGAGTTTTCGCGTCCGGATGGCGCCGCCCGAGCCCTCCGGCGCGGCGCAAGGCCTGACGGGACCCAGCGCACCCGAGCGCACGCGCTTCGAGGAGGAGACGCCGCGCGCCGGCTCTCCGCCTCTGCTCGCCCTGGCGCTACCCGAGCGCGCCGAGGAGGCTGCGCCTCGGCGCGAGAACGCGCTGACTCCCGCCGCGAGCGCGCGGCCGAGTCCCTCCCTGGCGCAGCCTGCCGAGCCGTCCGAGCGCTACGAGAACCGGGCGCCGGAGCTCGCGCTCGCACTGCGCACGAGCACGCCGCGGGACAGCCAGGCGTCCGGGCCCGAGGGCCTCGTGCGCGCGCAGCCGAGCGCCACCGCGCTGGGCACCGCCGTGGCCGGCGCCGCCGAGATCCCTGCGGCGGAGGCGGCCCTGGACGAGCTCGCGCGCGGCGTCGCGCCCGCCGCTGCGCTGGAGCGCGGCCCGAGCGCGCATCGCGCTCCCGCGCTCGCCGCTCCCGCCGAGCGCTTCGAGCGTGCTTCGGGCGCGGCACCCGCGCTCGCGCTGCAGACGCCTCTCGCGGCCGTCCGCGAGAAGAGTCGTGCCGGCGCGCCCGCGCAGGCGCGCCTCGCGACAGAGCGTGGCGCGGCAGATCCCGGCGCGGTAGCCCCCGCCCGGCCGACGGCCGGGCTCCCCAGCGCTCCGCACGCGAGCACGGCAGAAGCGCAGGCTGCGCCCGCGCCCGAACGCCTGGCGCATGCGGACGCGCGCGACGAGCCCGCGCCGGACCCGGAACCGGAGTTGCGCGCGCCGCGCGCCGAGCTCGCGGGCAAGCCTCTGCGTGCGAGCGCGAGCTTCGATGCAGTCGCGGGACTGGACCTCGCGAGCGCTCCGGCGCGCGCAGCCCCGGACGCGCCGGAACGCGCGCGTACCTCCGCGCCGGCCACGGCCAGCGCCCGGCCCGAGCCGCACCTGCTCGCGCCGGCAGCGCTCACCCGCGCGGCGCCCGAACCGGTGCCCGACCGCGCTCCCCCGCCGCGCCTGGCCGAGACGCCGTATCAGAATCGTTTCGGCGAGCAGAAGCTGCGCGCGCTCGAGGACTTCGGCGGCTCGAGCGAGACGGAGCATGCCGTGGCCGCGGGCCTCGACTACCTGGCGCGCATCCAGGGCGAGAACGGCGCGTGGGGTCAGCGGGCGGACGCGCATCCGAAGTACCTCGACGTGCGCGTCGGCAAGAGCGCCCTGGCGCTGCTCGCATACCTCGGAGCCGGCCACGTCCCGAACGGCACCAGCGCCCACGCCCAGGTGGCGGACAGGGCCGTGCGCTATCTGCTCTCGGTCCAGGACGAGCGCACGGGACACTTCGGGCGTTCGTGCTCCTACGGACACGGCATCGCCACCTATGCACTGGCGGAGTGCTACGCGCTCACGCAGGAGGAGCGCCTGCGCGCGCCGCTCGAGCACGCGGTGGAGGAGATCCTGCGCCACCAGAGCGCGCGCGACGACCCGCGCTTCTCCGGCGGCTGGGGCTACTACTTCGCCGACGGGCACGTGTGGAACGGGGACGAATGGCCGCGCACCTCCGTCACGGCCTGGCAGGTGATGGCGCTCGAGTCGGCCGTCCTGGGCGGGCTCGTCGTGCCCGAGCGCGCCTTCGCGGCAGCGCGCGAGTTCCTGGTCAACACCTGGGACGAGCGCGCGCGTGCCTTCCGCTACGACCACGATCCCGAGCGCCTCTCGTCGGGCTACCCGATCCTGCCGGCCTCGACGCCGGCCGCACTGTTCGCGCTCGCGCTGCTGGACGTCGACCCGCGCGCGGCCGAGCTCGCCCCGGCACGCCGTTTCGTCCTGACGCGCGCGCCGGACGGGTATCGCTACACCGGCGACGACGACTTCGTCGAGCACGCGCGCGGCAACCTGTACTTCTGGTACTACTCGACCCTGGCACTCTTCGTGGTGGGCGGGGCCGAGTGGGAGCGCTGGAACGCGGCCCTGCAGGCGACCCTGCTCCCGGCCCAGGACGCGGACGGCTCCTGGCGCCCGCTCGACACCTACAGCGCGTACGCTGGCGACGACGACGACGAGCGTACGTACTCGACCGCGATGTGCGTGCTGTCGCTCGAGATCTACTACCGCTACTTCACGCCGCTCTTGAAGGTGCGCTGATCTTCCTTCCAGATTCTGAAGTCCTCGCGTGACGCGAGGATTCCCGCGGCAGGAAAACGTACCGCGGAGACGCGGAGGAGCGCGGAGAGAGATCTGGAGAGAGGGGCCTCCGGAGCTTCGGCACTCCAGGAGTCGACGATCCGAAGGCCATGATTCTATTCCTGCCTCCTGAGGCTCCGCGCACTCCGCGTCTCCGCGGTGCTTCTGGGTTGCAGGCGTAGCCCCCGCAACGCGTCAGCGACCCGCCAGGGACTCGGCCGCCTGGCGGCGCACGCCAGCGTCGACGTCGTTCTCCATCGCCGCGCGCAGGGCTCCTTCGACCGCCCGGTCGGGCAAGAAGTCGGCCAGCGTCTCGGCCGCTTCCTCGCGCGCCTTGGCGTGCTCGTCGTAGGCCAGCGCGTCGAGCAGCGGCTGGCGCAGGCGGCGGTCGGTGACGTGGCTGAGCTGGCGCCAGACGTCGGCCCGCGTTTCCCCCTTGGACAAGGTGCGCGCCAGCTCGAGGGCCAGGAGGGCGAGCTTGTTCCCCACGAGGACAGGATCGGTCGCCGGGGCGCTGGGCGCATGGCTGGGTGCGGAGCCCCTGGATCGGGCTCGGTGTGGAGCCCGGCCGATCCGATCGCCATCCTCTTCGCCATGGATCCGCGCCCCTGGCACGCGCACTACGACCCGGGCGTTCCGCCCGCGCTGAAGTACCAGCCGCTGACGGTGCCGGACTTCCTGCGGCGCAGCGCCGGGCAGCACCCGAACGCGACCGCGCTCCTGTTCGCCAACCTGCGCCTCAGCTATGGCGAGCTCCTGGTCGAGGTCGAGCTGTGTGCGGCGGCCATGACGGCGCTCGGGGCCCGGCCGGGCACGCGCGTCGCGCTGCAGCTCCCGAACGTCCCGCAGCTCGTGATCGCCTACTACGCGGCGCTCTCGCTCGGGTGCGAGGTCGTGCTCACCAACCCGCTGTACACGGCGCGCGAGATCGCGCACCAGTGGAACGACGCGGGTTGCGAGCTCGCGGTGACGATGGATTTCCTTTTCGCGCGCACGGTGCGCGCGCTGCGGCCGGAGCTCAAGGTGAGACAGTTCCTGGTGGCCTCGTTCCCGGAATACCTGCGCTGGCCGCTCTCCTGGCTCGCGCCCTTCAAGCTGCGCAAGAAGGATCCGCCGGCGATCGCGCCCATCCCGCGCGAGGACGGCGTGCGCCCGTTCCGCGCGACGCTGCGCGCGCACGCCTCCAGCACGCCGCCGCGCCCGCGCATCGATCTGGACGCTGCGGCGGTGCTGCAGTACACGGGCGGCACGACGGGCGTCTCGAAGGCCGCCGTGCTCTCGCACCGCAACCTGTCGGTGAACGTGCAGCAGATGGACGCCTGGTTCGGTGGCACGCGCCCGGGCACGGAGGTCGTGCTGGTGTGTCTGCCGCTGTTCCACGTGTTCGCCATGACCTGCGCCATGAACTTCGCGGTGCAGGGCGCCTCGGCCATGGTGCTCGTGCCCGACCCGCGCGACGTGCGCGCGCTGATGCAGGCGATCGAGCGCCACCGCGTGACGGTCTTCCCGGGCGTGCCGGCGCTGTACAACTCGCTCAACAACTTCCCCGGTATCGAGCGCTGCGACCTCGGCAGCGTGCGTGTGTGCCTGTCGGGTTCCGCACCGATCGCGCCGGACGTGCTGGAGCGCTTCGAGCGCCTGACCGGGGCCAAGATCATCGAGGGCTACGGCATGAGCGAGACCTCGCCGCTGACGCACGCCAACCCGCTCGCGGGTGAACGACGCATCGGCTGGGTCGGGCTGCCGGTGTCCGACACCGACGCGCGCATCGTCGACCCCGAGGATCCCGCGCGCCTCGTGCCCGCGGGCGAGCCGGGCGAGCTGGCCCTGGCCGGGCCGCAAGTGATGAGCGGCTACTGGCAGCGCGCCGACGAGACCGCGCTGGTGCTGCGCGACGGCTGGATGCTCACCGGGGACCTCGCAGTGATGTCGAGCGACGGCTACTTCCAGATCGTCGGGCGCAAGAAGGACATGATCAACATCGGCGGCCTCAAAGTCTTCCCGGACGAGGTCGACGCGGTGCTGCTCGGCCACGAGGCCGTGCTCGAGGCCGCGACCATCGGCGTGCCGCACCCGACCCGCGGCGAGATCGTCAAGTCGTTCGTGGTGCGAAAACCGGGCAAGAGCATCACGGTCGAGGAGCTGCTGCCGTTCCTGCGCGAACGACTGGCGCCCTACAAAGTGCCGCGCGAGATCGAGTTCCTGGGCGAGCTACCGAAGAGCACGGTCCTCAAGGTGCTGCGCCGCGAGCTACGCGAGCGCGAGCTCGCGCGGCTGACGACCAAATGAAACGGGGCCGGAGGGCTGCACGCCCTCCGGCCCCGGTATCGAGCACTTCGCCCTAGAACGGGCAGAGGCAGACGTTGTCCATGTCCTGGGCACCGCCGAAGGACACGGTCATCTGGATCACGTCATCCGGATCGAAGCCCGGATCCTCCACGGCCGTGGCGCTGGCGATGAAGCCGGCTTGCGCCAGGAGGGTGTCGAGATCCAAGGTGCCGAAGCCCGTGCCACCGTCGTTCAGGATGTCGGTGGTCCAGCCCGGAGGAACGTTGAACACGCGCGTCTTCCCGCCGGTATCCAGCAGGGTGACGATCGCGTCCGTGAGCTCCTCCTCGTCGATGTCGATCAGGTCGATCTGGTGGACGTGGACCGGAGCGGGGAAGTCGAAGAAGACGTCGCCGCCATTCACGTCGTCGTTCGGCGTATCGAAGATGCCGGCGATCGTCTGGGTCGTGTGCGACGCAACGTTGTTGCTCTGCAGGCACAGGATGTTCCCCAGGCCGACGAGCAGATCGTTGTCCGGGCCGCCCGCGTTCGGGCCGCCGGGGGTCGAATCGAAGATCGCGGCGCCGGCGTTGGCGCCCGCGTCGGAGATCATGACTTCGATCCCGAACTCGGGCGGAGTGGAGAGGTCCTGGCCGTCCACCAGCGCAGTGCCGCTGAAGATCGGCGTGGCGTCGTCCTCGACCTCGAAGGTCATCTGCACGCAAGGAATGATCAGGTGCAGGTTGTCGAGCCCGCCCGATCCTTCCAGCTCCACGGAGAGCGCGACCACGGCGTTGGGGTCGAAGCCGAGATCCTCGACGGCCGTGGCGACCGACAGGAATCCGCCTTGCGGGTTCGTGTCCTGCAGATCGAGGGTCCCGACGCCCGGCTCGGCCTGCGAGAGGTCGCCGGTCCAGCCGGCCGGGACCGTGTAGGTCCGGGTCAGGGCGCTGAAGTCGGTCAGGACCAGGACCATCGAGTCCGTGGAGGCATCGTCGATGTCGAGCAGGTCGATCGACAGCGGGGTGAGGGGCCGGTTGAACGCGAAGTCGATCGTCCCGCCGTCCTCGTCGTCGTTGGGCCGCGGGTACACGCCTGCGACGGGCGGCGGGTTCGAGCCGGCGTCCGTCTGGAGGATCAGGATGTTGCCCTGGTTGAGCAGGAGGTCGAGGTCCTGACTGGGATTGTTGGGACCCGGGTCGGAAGAGTCGAAGATCACCGGGCCATTGTTCGTGCCGGTACCGGAGATCCCGAGGATGTTGCCGAACTCGGGCGCGGTCGAGATGTCCTGGCCGTTCACCAGCGCCGTCGCGAAGTCGTCCTCGGTCGTGAAGTCGATGTTGACGTCTTCCTGACAGAGCGGGTTCAGGAACTGGACGCCGACGTCGTCGAGCAGCACCGTGGCCGTGTTGCCGGACCCGCTGCCGTGATAGGCGAGGCGCAGCCTGGTGACGTCCGTGGTGTCCGGTACGCGGTTGCGGAGGAACGCGACCTCGGTGCCGTTGACGAAGGCCGTCATCGTGCGCTGCGCCAAGCTGGCGACGACGCGGATATGGACCCACTGACCGACGTCCGTCGCTCCGGCGAAGGAGAACAGCGGAACGGTGGTCGGCGTTCCCCACGGGCCGTCCAGGAAGAGCTCGGCCCCGGTCGACGAGATGCGCACGCCCCAGGCGTCCTGGAAGCCGGCTGCGCCGTCGTGCTGGATCGCCAGCGCGGGCATGTCACCACCGGCGGGCGGAGCGGCGACCTGGAGCACGAAGTTCCAGGCGTAGTTCCACGGAGCGGGCGCATGGATCGGCGGAGTGATGAAGCCATCGGTCGGCGCGGCGCCGAAGTCCTCGATGCTGATCCAGCGCTTCGAATCCGAACCGGGGCGCGGCGCGTCGTTGGGGCTCTCGGCGATGAGGGCCTCGACCGTCCCCACGCCCAGCATTTCCCAGCCCGGGATCCTTGTGATGTGGTTCCCGGCCTGGAGGAACTCCTTCTTCTCGAAGGTCTGGACCCCATAGGGGAACACCAGCTTGTTCTTCGGACGCCGATCGACATCCGGCGGTCCGCCGGTGTTCGTTCTTTGGAGCGCCGTGGCGCTGCTGCAGAGCAGGATGCTCGTGATGAACGTCCCCAAGGGGACGACGATGGATCGTGACATTCTTCCTCCGGTGATCTCAGTGATGGCTGGGTGGCCGTGATCTGGATTGGTGCCTCATGCGTGCGCCTCGCGACGCGTCGCAGATGGCAGAGAGTGTATTCCCGCGCCCGCTGCAAGGAAGACCCTTCCTCACCCTTCGTTAGAAAGTCGTGTCGGGCTGGTGCCCGCGCGGGGTGGGGCGCCCTCGGGAGGTTCGCCCGCATGCCCCCCGCGAAGCCAGGGTGGGCGCCCGGGCAAAGTCCGCGCCTGGCCGGAAGTGCGCCCCTACACTGGGGATGCAATGGACTCCACACTCTGGCTCCTGTTCAGCCTCGGACTCCTCCTGGCCGGCCCCCTGGTGTGGCCGGCCGCCGCACAGGAACCCCGCACCCGGGTGCCGCTCCCCGGCCCGACCGAAATCGCCAAGCTGCCGCAGGACGGCGGCCCGCAGTTCAACCGCCTGATCTTCGAGCAGAGCCCCTACCTCCAGCAGCACGCGCGCAACCCGGTCGACTGGTTCCCCTGGGGTGCGGAGGCGTTCGCGCGCGCGCGCGCCGAGGACAAGCCCGTGTTCCTCTCGATCGGCTACTCGACGTGCCACTGGTGCCACGTGATGGAGCACGAGTCCTTCGAGGACGAGGAGGCCGCGCGGCTCCTCAACGAGCACTTCGTGTGCGTCAAGGTCGACCGCGAGGAGCGTCCCGATCTCGACGCGGTCTACATGCAAGTGACGCAGGCCATGACGGGCTCGGGCGGCTGGCCGATGACCGTTCTGCTCACGCCCGACAAGCGCCCGTTCTTCGCGGGCACCTACTTCCCGAAGACCGGCCGTTTCGGGCGCAAGGGCCTCATGGAGCTCGTGCCCGAGATCGCCGCGGTGTGGCGCGAGCGCAAGGACGACGTGCTGAAGAGCAGCGAACAGATCACGGCGCTCGTGCGCGACTCCGGGCGCGAGCAGACGGCCGAGCTCGGCAGCGAGGTCCTGGCGCGCGGCCGCGACCAGCTCGCCGGCCGCTACGACGCCGAGCTGGGCGGCTTCGGCGACGCGCCCAAGTTCCCGGTCCCGCACCAGCTCTTGTTCCTGCTGCAGCAGCACCAGCGCACGGGCGACGCGCTCGCCCTGCGCATGGTCGAGCACACGCTCGCAGCCATGCGCGCGGGCGGGATCTACGACCAGATCGGCTTCGGCTTCCACCGCTACTCGACCGACCGCGAGTGGCTCGTGCCGCACTTCGAGAAGATGCTCTACGACCAGGCGCTGCACGTGCTGGCCTACACCGCGGCCTGGCAAGTGACGGCCAAGGGCGAGTACCGCGCCACGGCCGAAGAGGTGCTCGCTTATTGCCTGCGCGACCTCGCCGACCCGCGCGGCGGCTTTCACTCGGCCGAGGACGCCGACAGCGAGGGCGAGGAGGGGCGCTTCTACCTGTGGACGCGCGCGGAGGTGCTGGCCGTGCTGGGTGCGACCGAGGGCGAGCTGTTCGCGAAGGTCTACGAGATCACGCCCGAGGGCAACTACCGCGAGGAGGCCTCGGGGCAGCGCGACGGGCGCTCCATCCCGCACCTCGCGCGCTCGCTCGCTTCGTGGGCCGCGCAGATGGCGCTCGAGGAATCGAGCCTCCGTGCGCGCCTCGAGGCGGCGCGCGTGAAGCTGCTCGCCGTGCGCGCGGAACGCGTGCGGCCGCTGAGGGACGACAAGGTCCTGAGCGACTGGAACGGGCTCCTGATCGCCGCCCTGGCGCGCGCCGCCGCGGCCTTCGACGAGCCGCGCTACCTCGCCGCCGCGCGCGCGGCGGCCGATTTCGCGCTCGCCAACCTGCGCGACGAGAAGGGGCGGCTGTTCAAGCGCTGGCGCGGCGGCCAGGCGGCCTTCCATGGCGTTCTCGAGGACTACGCCTTCCTCGTGTGGGGCTTGATCGAGCTCCACCAGGCGGGCTTCGAGGTGCGCTACCTCGAGCAGGCCCTCGCGCTGAACGAAGAGATGCTCGCGCACTTCGAGGACCGAGAGAACGGCGGCTTCTTCACCTCCGCCGACGACGCCGAGGAGCTGCTCTTCCGCCACAAGCAGGTCTACGACGGCGCGCTGCCCTCGGGCAACTCGGTCGCCGCCTGGAACCTGCTGCGCCTGGCGCGTCTGACTGGACGCGCCGAGCTCGAGGAAACCGCGCGCCGCACGCTGGCCGCCTTCGGCAGCGCCACGCGCACGCCGGCCGGGCACACGCTCTACCTGCTCGCGCTCGACTGCGCGCTCGGCCCCTCCTTCGAGGTCGTGATCGCCGGCGAGCCTGCGGCCGCCGACACGCGCGCCATGCTGCGCGCCTTCCAGTCCCCCTACGTGCCGCACCTCGTGCTGCTGCTCCGCCCGGAGGGCGACGCGCCGCCCATCGCCGCGCTCGCGCCCTTCACGCTCGAGCAGAAGAGCCGCGCCGGCAAGGCCACCGCCTACGTGTGCCGCAACCAGGCCTGCCGCGCACCGACGACGGACATCGCGCAGGCCCTCGCCTTCCTCGCCCCGGAGCACTGGAAGTGACGGGGCGCACGCATCTCAGCGCCTGGGTTTCAGGTTGAGCTTCTTGGGCGTGGGTCGCTCGCGCGGCTTGGGAGTCGACTCGCCGGCGTAGCCGAGTCCCTGCAGCGCGGAGACGTCCGCGTCCGAGGGCGCGCCCGGCGCGGCTTGCTTCGCGCTCGCGGCGGCGACGAGCTCGGTCAGCTCGGTCCGCAAACGCCGGGCGAGATCGGGGCGCTCGGCGAGCAGGTTGTGCTTCTCGAGCGGATCCTGCGCCAGGTCGAACAGGCAGTCCTGCTCGCCCTCGTGGTGCGCCAGGATGTACTTGAGGCCGTCGGGCTGGACCAGGGCCTTGAGCTCGTAGCCGAGCGAGACCTCCTCCGCGAGGAGCGCGTGACCCGCTGCGGCCTCCCCGCACAGGAGCGCGCCGAAACTCTGGCCGTCCCCGAAGGCGCCGCGCGCGCCGGTCGCCAGCTCGAGCAGCGTGGCCCCGAGATCGAGCAGGCTCACGCGCGTCTCGACCACACCGGCCGCGACGCCCGGCCCCGCGATCACGAGCGGCACGGCGAGCAGCTCCTGGAACTGGGTCTGGCCGTGCCCCACGCCCGTGTGCGCGCGCACGCTGCAGTCGTAGAGCTCGGTCTGCTCGACGCCGTGGTCCCAGAACTCCTCGCCGTGGTCGGCCGTGACCACGATCAGGGTCTGGTCGAGCAAACCGCGCTGCTCGAGCTCCTGGAACAGCTTCTCGAGCTGGTCGTCCATGTAGCGCAGCGCGCCGTCGTACACCGCGAGCTTGTTGGCGCGAAAGCTCGGCAGGAGCGGGCTGCGCATGTGCTCGGGCTGGTTCAGATCCCCCCAGGCGGCGTAGCGCTTGTCGTCGCGCGGCTGGCCGTCCGTGACGAAGAGATCGCGATAGCGCCGCGGCGGATTGAGCGGCTGGTGCGCATCCATCAGGTGCAGGTAGAGGAAGAACGGCTGGCTCGGCTCGAGCTCCGGCAGCCAGGCGCGCACCGCCCCCACCGCCACTTCGGCCTTCACGAACGAGACGGACGAACGCTCGAAGGAGCCGAGGAAACAGGCCATGCGCTCCAGCACCGGGTTGGCGACGAAGGCAAAGTTGCGATAGCCCTGGCGCGCGAGCTGCTGCGGAAGCGTGGCGAGCGCGCGTTCGTCGAAGCCGCGGTAGGAACCCTTGCCGGCGAAGGCCTTGGGCTCGGTCGGGACGCCCGCGCCGTGCGTGCTCGGCAGGACGCCGGTCCACAGCGAGGCCATCGACGGAATCGTCCAGGGCGCGGCGGACTGGGCGTGGACGAAGCGCGTGCCGCGCAGCGCCAGGCGATCGAGCGCGGGCGTGGTCTCGCGCTCGTTGCCGTAGCAGGAGAGGCGATCCGCGCGCACGGTGTCGAGCACCACCAGCACGAGGTTGAGGGGCTTCGCCTCGGCAGGTCCCCGCGCCGGACAGCCGAGAAGCAGCGCGGCTCCGGCCGCGCAGAGGAGCAGAGCGCCGAAGGCAGCAGGTCGAGTGTGTGCCAAGGTACGGCGCGGCGCGCGAGTCCAGGCTATCTTCGGCGCGCGCGGGCCGCCAAGGCGCGCGGCGTCAAGGCAGCGTGATCACCGCGCTGGCGCGGAACGCCGCGGGCGTGTTGGCCAGGTCGAACAGGCTCGCGCCGTCGAACTCCGGGAGCGCGGGATCGAAGCTGCCGGCATCGACCGTGCGGCCGACCATCTCGATCGCGAGCTGGACCTGGTCGCCGCTCGCGGCGCTCGGCAGGCGGAAGGTGAGCGTGCTCACGCCGTCCGCGGCGCTGAGCGAGCCGACCACGAACGGACCGGAGCCGCCGTTGCCGCCGTAGAGGCCGGTGAAGGAGAGCTCGCTGTGGATCACGCTCGCCGGCGGCAGCCCGTTCATGTCGATGTCGGTCTCGAGCGCGCCGTTCACGAGCACTTTTGCGACCACGGCGTGACCGGCGAGCGGCGCGGGCGCGGCGAGCTTGCGGCTCTCGACGCGCGCCGTGAAGACGAGGTCGAAGCCGCCCGCGCCGGCGGGCGCGGCCGAGACGAAGTCGAGGTCGCGCAGCACGTTCTCGATCTCGATCGGGCCGGGCACGCCCAGCTCGAGCGCGTTGGTGAAGGGCATGCTCTCGAAGGACGGCAGCGCCACCTGCGCCGTGTGGCCGAACTCGTCCGTGACCGTGATCGTGCCGCTGTACAGGTGGCGGACGTCCGTGACCTCGTTCGAGGGCTCGAGGTCGCGCAGCGCGACCTCCCACAGCGTCTTGAACTCCGCGTTCTCGACGAACTGGCCGCTGTCGCCGAGATTCGAGCCGTAGTCGACCTGGATGCGCACCGGCCGGTCGGCCTCGACCAGGAGCTTCGCCACGCGCGTGGTGTGGAACATGTCCTTCACGCGCGTGATCGCCGGGCCCTCGAGCGTGCTCGGCTGGCTGGCGAAGCTCCCGGGATCCGAACCGAAGCGCAACTCGGTGCCGTCGAGGAAACCGTCGTCGTCGGAGTCCGGATCGCGCGGGTCTGTGCCGTGCTGGGCCTCGTCCTGGCGGAAGAGCAGATCGTTGTCCTGGTCGACCGCGAAGCGCCGCCCCATCCCGACCGGCAGACCGACCAGGAGGTTCGCGCCCGGCCCGACCTCGGCCTGCTTCACGAAGAAGGACAACGGGCGCGGAGCGAGGTCCGCGTCGTCGGGTACGAAGAGCTGCGTGGCGCGATCCCAGTACCAGCGCAGGCGCCGCGGCACACCGTCCAGTTGCACGCGCCCGAGCACGACCAGGTCGCAGTTGCGCTGCTGCGCTTGTTCGGCGAGGTAGGCCAGGCCGGACGGCCTGGGGTCGGCCCGCGAGATCAGGACCGCACGGTGCACGGCCGGCGCCAGGCCCTGGTCGATCTGGTGCATGAAGAAGGCCAGGTCGTGGTGCTCCGCCTCCGTCACGCTGGCGTTGAAGCTCAGCTGGTTGAACTCCCACACGCCGTTCGCGAGCCCGGCGCGCGAGGCGCCGGCGCCCAGCGGCGGGCGCAGCTCGGGCGGGCGGAAGCGTTCCTTGATCGTGACACGCGTCTTCTGCTCCTTGCGCCACAGGCCGTTGAAGGACGTGTTCTTGAGCACGTTACGGTGCGCCGTGTCGCCCTGGGCGGCGGGGAAAAAGTCGTTGTTCGTGCCGGTCGGGAGCTGGTGGCACTCCTGGCACGTGTCGATGCCGACGGTGGGATCGCGGAAGTAGACCTCCTGCCCGTTCACGGCCGAGAGCTGGCCGTGGGTCTCGAACTCGAAGCCCTTGCGACGCACGTCGGACACGACGCGGCGCGGGTTCTCGAAGGGATTGGCCGGGTTCTGGAGGCCGAACAGGAACTCCTCCAGCGCCGCGAACTGCGCGCCCGCGAGCGGTGTGCCGCCCAGCAGCGTGTAGAAGGACGGGTTGAAGTCGGCCAGCTCGTGCTCGCCGCGCCAGCCGTAGGGCCGGGTGAACTCGATGCCCTTCAGGTTCTGCGTGAAGAGCACGCCCTTGTCGTCGCGCGGCATGTCCGAGAGGTTCCACGTCAGGTGATCGAACATGCCCTCCACGTGGCAGCTCTCGCAGGAGACGCTCTGGTTCAGCGAGTTGTGCCCGTCGTAGAAGATGCGCCGGCCCTCCTTGCGCAGCTCCGAGGTCGGGTCGTAGCCGAGGTCGAGCTCGCCGATCTTCGGCACGCTCGGCAGCGACGTGTCGCGCACCTCGATCCGGTTCGTGCCCCAGCAGTAGACGTAGAGCCGGTCGATGACGTCGTCGACCAGCACGCCGCGCGGGATCGAGCCGGCCGGCAGGCTCCAGGAGAGGAGCTGCGCGCCGGTCGAGCTGAGGACGCTGACGTTGTCGGTCGCGGAGCCCACCACGACCACGGTGCCCGCGCTGCCGAAGGCGAGCGCGTAGGGTTTTCCGAGGGGCGCGGGCGGCACGCTGTCGAGCGAGAGGACGGTGTGGCCGGTGGCGGGCGGCGCGCCCACGGCCGGGAGCGTGACGAGCGTCAGGCGGTTCTGGCTGAAGACGCCCTGCAGCTCGGCCTCGGTGTCGAGCACGGCGTCGGCGTTGATCGACTGCGTGTTGAGCACCCACAGCTTGCCCGTCACCGGGTTGATCCCGTGCGCGAACAGCATCGTGCCCACGGCCTTGGCCGCCACCTCGACGTGGCCCGCGCCCGGGCTGGCGCCGGGCACGATGCGGAACACGTCCTCGTCGGGCAGCGGGATGTCGGCCTGCAGCGGGTTCGCCATGTCGAGCACGTTGCCGCCCGGGTCGGAGGCGAACTGGCCCGCCACCGCGCTGCGGCGCGGCATGCTGTTGTTGCCCGAGCACAGCGGGGTCACGAGCACGTTGCCGAGGCCGTCCGCCGACAGGAACAGGAGATGGCGCGTGGTGTCGATCTCGAAGGTCTGGAAGACCGTGTTCGTGAGCAGGTCGATCTCCACCACCTGGTCGAGCGCCGAGCAGGCCACGAACAGGTGGTCGCCGCGCAACAAGGTCCCGCCCGGCTCGGCGGGCAGGGCGAGGTAGCCGAGCACGAAGCCGTTGGAGGGCGCGAGGCGCGTCAGGCCGTAGGTTCCGCGCGTGACCACCAGGAGCTCGTGGTGGCCGTCCACGCCCGAGACCCAGTACTCGAGCGAGACCGGGTTCCAGGGCACGGGGTAGACCTTGTCCACCTGGCCCGAAGCGACGCCGAAGCCGACCACCTCGGAGTTGTGCGTGTTGACCGCCCAGAGCACGCTCCGGTCGCTCGAGAGCACCATGGGCTCGATCGGGTAGTTGAGCAGGTCGATGTCGTCGCCCTCGACGTTGTCGAGCACCCGGAAGGGCGCCTCGCGCAGGCGCGGCGCGCGCTGCTTCGGCTGGGAGCCCGTGACCTGGGACGCGCTGCCCGGCGCGTGGAGCGCCAGGAACGCGAGGACGAGGGGAGCAGGGATCGGGGGAACGGCCGACATGGATCTCGGTGGCAAAGCTCGGTGCTCGGGGGGGGACCGCTCGGAAGGGGCAGCGGAACGCCTGCTGAAGGATATGACGAGAACGGCGGCCTCGCGGCCTCGTTCCATCCGGAAGAATCTTACCGTGCTCGGGTTTCCGTTCCGCCCGCTCCGCAGCCCTCCCAGGAGCGGTATCCGGGGGCATCGATGCGCTGGAGCGAGTCCATCAGCACCGGCCAGGGGCTCTCGGCGCCCTCGAAGCGATCCCCGAAAAGGCCGTTCTCGAGCTTCAGCACCCCGCGCGGGCAGACCGCCGCGCACACCCCGCAACCGACGCAGGAGGCGCGCACGATGTTCTTTCCCTGCTGGGCGTAGGCGCGCACGTCGATGCCCATCTCGCAGTAGGTCGAGCAGTTGCCGCAGCTCATGCACTGCCCGCCGTTGGTCGTGATGCGAAAACGGGAGAAGAGCCGCTGCACCAGGCCGAGGATCGCGGCTTGCGGACAGCCGAAGCGGCACCACACGCGGCTGCCGAGCAGCGGATAGAAGCCGACCCCGATCACGCCGCTGAAGATCGAGCCGACCCAGAAGCCGTAGAACCTGGCGAAGCCCTGCGAGGCGCCGCCGAGGATC
Organism: Planctomycetota bacterium; assembly: GCA_031413955.1. Classification (GTDB taxonomy): domain Bacteria; phylum Planctomycetota; class UBA1135; order UBA1135; genus JABFRZ01. The sequence goes on from JANOGB010000078.1 coordinate 32,987, forward strand.
CGCCCCGCACTGGCCGAGTTGATCCACAGCAGCGCCGTGGTCACGACCACCAGCACGAGCACGGCGTGGATCAGCCAGCGCTCGATGCGCCAGGCCGCGCGCGTCTTGCTCGACTGCTGGCGGAACGGATCTCCGAGCGTCTCGGCCAGGCCGCCACAGCCGCACACCCACGAGCAGTACCAGCGCTTGCCCACGAGGTAGGTCAAGACCGGCACGCCGACCAGCGCCAGCGCCACCGTCCAGAAGAGCGCGAACTGCGCGAAGCCGCCGCCCTGCCACAGCCCGCGCAGCGTGTCGGGGAACAGGTACTCCCTTTTCAGCGGCCAGAAGTAGCTGAAGTAGAACTCGGGCTGCTGGAAGAGTCGCAGCACGTTCGGCAGCACGAAGGCCAGCACGAGCTGGAAGGCCATCACCGAGGCCGTGCGCAGGAGCTGGTAGCGGTTGTGACGGTACTTCCACAGCATGCGCACGCCGAAGACGCACACCGCCAGCGTGTACAGGAAGCCGTACAGGAACCAGCGGCTCGCCGCGCCGCCGGAGAGCGCGCGCGCCAGCGGATCGAGCAGGTGCGCGGGACGATCGTGCAGCGGCGGCAGCCCGCGCGCCCGCAAGTCGTCGTAGAAATACAGCACGACGTAGAAGCCCGTCAGCGCCAGGCCGAGCGCCCAGCCGAGCACGCCGCGGTTCTGGATGCCGCGAAAGAACGTGTCGTCGTTGCGGATGCCCGGGACGGTGTCCTTGAAGTCGACGTAGAACCACAGGCACGCGCCCAGCGCGAGCAGGCCGAAGGTCGCCGCGAGCGCGCTCCAGCCGCCGCCGAGCTCGAGGCCGGCCAGGAACAGCACGAGCGCCAGGGCGCCGAGCGCCAGCAGGCCCGCGGCCGCGTGGTGCAAGGCCGTACGGCGCGGAGGTTCCGCGCGTGGCGCACCGAAGCCCAGCGCTTCTTCGTCGAAGTCGTGGGCAAGCGTCTGCGCGTCGAGAGCCATCAGGCTGCTCCCTGACGCGCAAGGGCCGCGGCGATCTCGCGCTCGTGACGCGCGTAGAACTCGGGATCGAAGTTCGCTTCGCCCAGGCGCGGCAGGACATGCTCGAGCGCGCGCCCTTCGACGATCCAGCGCTCGCACACCTCGTGCCGCCAGCGGATGCCCATCAGGTTGAAGCCGATCACTTTTCCGCCGAGGTGCACGATGCGCACGCTCTTGCGCCCGCTGCCGTGCTCCCAGTACAGGCTCTCTTCCCCGGGCACCTTCCAGTTCACGCGCCCGTAGGTCTGGTACTCGAGGCCGAAGAACTTGGCCGAGTTGAACCAGATGCCCGGATCATAGACGTGCTCGGGCGCGGCCCCGTCCTCGGCCGCGATGACCTCGGCCACGAGCTCGCCCTGCTTCTTGCCCGTGTACCAGACCTGCTGGACGAGGTTCTTTGCGCCGGGCACCTCGATCTCGGCGCAGTCGCCGGCGGCAAACACGTCGGGCACGCTCGTGCGCAGGCTGCCGTCCACCAGGATGCCGCGGCCCGTGCGCAGCGCGCTGCCCGCGACCAGGTCGAGGTTCGGGCTCACGCCCGTGGTCAGGCCGACGATCTGGCAGGGCATGCGCTCGCCCTGATCGGTCTCTACGGCCGCCGCGCGGCCCTGTCCGTCGTCCTCGATCGACTTCAGGTGCGTCGCGAGGCGCAGGCCCACGCCATGGGCGCGGATCTCGCGCCCGACCATGGCCGACTCCTCTGGCGGCAGGACGTTGCTCCAGTACGAACTCTCGCGCACCAGGAGCGTCACGCGCAGGCCGCGCGAGTGCAACATCTCGGCCAGCTCCACTCCGATCAGGCCCCCGCCGACGATCACGGCTTCCCGCGCGAGCGCGCACGATGCGTAGAGCCTCTTCAGGTCCGTGAGGCCCCACAGGCCCTGCACGCCGTCGAGGTCCTGGCCCGGCCAGCCGAACTTGTTGGGCTTCGAGCCCGTGGCCAGCAGCAGCTTGTCCCAGGCGAGCGGCGGCTGGTTGGCGAGCTCCAGGCGCTTTCTCTCGAGGTCGATGCGCGTGACCCAGCCGCGCAGGAGTTCCAGGCGCTGCTCACCCCAGAACGAATCCTCGAAGGGCTTGGTGTCCTGGTAGCGCATGTGCCCCATGAACACGTACATCAGGGCCGGGCGCGAGTAATGGTGGGTCGATTCGCCCGAGACCAGCGTGATGCGCCAGTCCGGTCGGCGCGCGCGCAGGCGCAGGGCGGCGCTCACGCCGGTGACGCCGTTGCCGAGGATCGCGACGTGCATGGGGTGGTTCCGGGAGTGCGCGATGCGCGCGTGGAAAGCGGGGGGTGACCTTCTAACCTTCTAACGCGGACGGCTACTTCGATGAAGCCGCCTGGGGCAGGGTTTCCGGTACGTCCGGACCCAGGGTTCCGGATTGCCACCCGGGCAGGGCGGGCTCCGCGCCCGGACCTTCCTCGGGGGCCGGCTCGAAGAACTCGGGGAAGAAGCCGCGCGCGCGTAGCTCGTCGCGGTAGTGCAGCACGCGGTGCGCGTAGGCCAGGATCGAGGAGGTCCCCGAGCGCTCGCGTTCCTCGCGCCAGCGCGCCCAACCGCCGGCGGCATCGCCGAGTTCCTTCATGCGCCGCGCGCCGGCGTTGTAGGCGCACAGGGCACGCTCCACGTCACCGTCGTAGGTGCGCAGGAGCCAGGCGAGGTTGTCCGCCCCGAGGCGCGCGTTCAGCAGCGGATCGCCGAGCAGCTCGGCCTCGCTGGGCTCCGGCAGGCCGAGCTCCTGGGCGCGCCAGCGCGCGCTGACCAGGCTCAGCTGGAACAGCCCCAGGGCGCCCTTCGAAGAACGCGCGCCGACGCGCCCACCCGACTCGCTGATCATGACCGCCGCCAGGAGACAGGGATCGACGTCCGACTCCAGCGCCGCCACGCGCAGCACGTCCTCGTAGCGTTCCACGCGCTGGAACGAGAGGTAATCCCGGACCGCCGCGCGCACCGGCACCTCGTACTCGTGCCAGGCAGCCCAGGCGAGGAGGGTCGCGAGCGCCAGCGCGAGCCCGAGCCGCGCGAGTCCGCCCGGCCCCCCCACCCTCACTCCCCGAGCCTCGCGCGCACCGCCTCGCGCAGCTCTTTGCGAAAGACCTCGCGCTCCGCCAGCGAGGACGGCCGCTCGAACTCGAGCGCCAGGCGCCGCTCGAGCTCACGCACCGCGCGCTCGACCAGCTCGGCGGCGGGCAGGTCGGCCAGGGCCAGCAAGAAGCGCGCGCCCTCGGCGCTGAGTTGGATTGGTTCGCCTCCGAGGAGTTCGCCTTCGAGGGCGGCTCGCGGCGGCGTCGGCACCCCGGCGCGCTCGGCCGCGGCCAGGCACCAGGCCAGTGGATCGTCGTGCACGACCAGGCTCCACCAGCTCGTCGCGGCCTGGTCGGGTCGCGGCGCCGAAACGAAATCGAGCCCGGCGAGCACGGAGAGCTCCCAGGCCACGCGCTGATCGGTCGGGTCCTCGAGCAGCAGCGCGAGCAGCAGTCCAGCCGCCTCGGGCGCGAGCGCTTCCGCGAGCAAGAGCGCCGCCTCGCGCCGCGCGCGCAGGTTGCCCGAATGCGCCAGACGCGAGCATTCGTCGATTCCGGCCGGACCCATGCGCACGAGGCCGCGGCGCGCGTTCGCGAACAAGGGCGAATCCGGACCGCGCGCGAGCAACGAAGCCATCAGCGAGGCGCTACGTGGATCGGCGAGCTCGGCCAGGGCCGCAACGCCCGCAAGCTGCACGCTCTCGTCCGCATCCCCGACGGCCTCGAGCGCCAGATCGTGCACGTCCTTCCCGCCCCACTGCCCGAGCACCCGCAAAGCCGCCATGCGCAGCTCGGGCGCCGCCGAGCGCGCGCGCTCCAGGAGCAGTGGCCGCAGTCCTGCGCCCAGCTCCGCGGAGACTCCCTCGAGCGCCCCGAGCGCGGCCAGCTGCACGCTCGGCTCGGGATCGGAGCACAGGGCGCGCACGAGCTCCAACCCATCCTGTGCGTCGCTGTCACGCACCAACCTCTGTGCCGCCAGCACGCGAGCCCTGGGGCGCGGATCGCGCGCGAGCGCACGCAGGGTGTCGGCGGACAGATCGTGGGCCACGCGCGCCAGGGCCGCTTCGGCCTCGGGCCCGAAGCGCTCGAGCACGAGCGTGAGCAGTCGCTCGCGCGCGGTCGAGTCGCGCGCCTCGCCCAGCGCGCATCCGGCCGCCACGCGCGCCAGTTCGCACAGGCGCGCGGCGCGCGGGCCGAAGGGCGTCTCGCTGGCGAGCAGCGCCAGCAACGGCTCGAAGTCCGCCGCCTGGGGGACGGCGACATCCTGGTAGAGCCGCGTGAGCTCGGCCACGTGGTCATCGCGCTCGGAGCCCTGCACGCGGCGCGCGGCGCCGATCAGGAGCTGCGTCAGGGCGAGCCGGCGCTCGAGCGGTGCGAGCGCGGCCCAGCGCTCGTGCTCGGAGCGCCACCATTCGTGCGCGCTGGTCGCGCGCGGATCGAAGTAGAGCTGCCAGAGGTTTTCCTCGACCACCTGGCGCAGGTCCACGAGGAGTGCATCCAACCAGGACGCACCTGCGTCCGGCGCCGTGCGGCGCGCGAAGCACTTCTCCTGTTCGGCCACGGCCACGCGCAGCGCGAACCCTGCGCGCGTGCGCGCGCCGTCCGGAAAGCGCTCGATGCCGAAGATCCCCTCGGACTCGAGCCTGGAGAGCAAGCCTTCGGCCGCGGCCGGGTCGAGGCGCAGCACGGAGACCGTCCCGGCGGGCGGTGCGCGCTCGGGACCGAGCAAGTACCAGGTGCCCGCGCGCTCGTCCGGGAAGGAAACCAGGAGCTGCTGCGCCGCTCCGGGGCCGAGCTCGATCACCGCGTGGCGCGCACGGAAGCTCTCGGCGTGCGCGAGCCACCAGCTGCGCCAAGCCTCGCCGTCCGCGCCGAAGGCCTCGCCCGTGAGCAGCCCCAGCGCGCGCAGCGCCGGCCGCTCGAGCGAGCTGAAGTCGTTGTGGAACTCGGCGCCCGTGCCGCAGCGCACGAGCAGGTGCGGGACCTCGCGGTCGAGCCACGCTCCGGCACGACTGGGGCCGATGCGGAAGCCGACGCGCGCCAGGCCCACCGCGCAGGCTCCGGCGACCATGGGCAGAGTACTGTGTAGCCCCGCGCTCAGGGGCTCGATGTGCGCCTCGCGCAAGAGCACGCGCTGGGTGCTCTCCTCGCGTTGCACGACGGCGAGCAGCGCGTACGCACGCGCGCGATCCCAGGCCAGCGGACCCGGACGGAGCTCGACCGGAAAGGCGCGCTCGAGCAGCAGCGCCTCGGCCCCGTCGATTGCAGCCAGGAGGTCGGCTGCCCGCCGGGCGAGGTGCGCGCTCGCGTCACCAAGGCGGCTGGCGAGCAGGTTCCACGCCAGCGGATCGTCGCTCTGCGCCACCAACTCGAGCGCCGCCGTGCGCGCCGCCGTGCGCGGCGATGCGCACACGGGAGCCAGGGCGCTCAGCGGGATCCTGCCCGCGTGGCCCCGGAGCTGTTCCTGAGCGGCGGCGCGCATGGCGGCGCTCGGGTGATCCAGGAGTCCGGCCAGGTACTCCGGCGGAGAGAGCATCGGATCGCGCGCCACGAGCTCCGCCAGCAAGGCCACGCCCTCGCCCGGCAGCACGCGCGTCAGGCGCTGGGCCACGGCGGCGCGGTCCGCGCTCGTCCCGCCGATCAGGCACAGGCGGCCCGCGACCAGGAGCGTGGGCCCATGCTGCGTCTCGAGCTCGGCGCGCGCCAGCGGTACGACCGTGGGACCGAGCGCGAGCAGGCGTTCGAACACCGGCGCCGAGCGTTGCACCTCGCGCAGCGCCGCGAGCTCACGGAAAAGCGCGCGCACGGCGTCTTCCGACTCGCTCGTTGCCGCTGGCGCCGGTGTGACGGCCGGCACCCCGCCAGTGGGTGGCAGATCGAGCGGCACCACGCCATCCCTGGGCGCCAGATCGCCCCTGGGAGGCGCGGGCGGGAACAGCACTTCGGCCGGATTCCTGGGCGGCCGCACGGGTTTCTTGGGAAGGTCGAGCTGGGCCGCGAGCGCTCCCGGAAGGGTCGCGAACACGAGCCCCAGGGCAAGAACGAGTGGCAAGGACCTCTGGATCACGAAGGGTTCCACCGTCGCACGGGGGCCGAGGATACCCATGCGCTGTGCTACTACATCCTGAAACCCTCGCGTAACGCGCGGAATCTCGAAGCAGGAAGACGCACCGCGGAGACGCGGAGAACGCGGAGGATAGAGTCGGAAGAGATGGGGCCTCCGGGGCTTCGGCTCTCCGAAAGTCGGCGATCCGGAGG
>JANOGB010000079.1:0-2035 GCA_031413955.1 Planctomycetota bacterium
TGGTGGTCGCGCAGGTGGCGGGTTCGCTGGTGTTGCTCACCGGCGCCGGCCTCTTCCTTCGCAGCCTGTCGCGCGCGCAGGCGATCGACCCCGGCTTCGATCCCGAGCGGAGCCTCACCTTTTCCGTCGACCTCGCCGCGCAAGGCTACGACGCGCCGCGCGGGGCGCAGTTCTACGCCTCGTTACAGGAGCGGCTCGCCGCGATTCGGGGCGTGACCGGCGCGAGCTTCTCCACCTACTTGCCCCTCACGCTGGGCGGTGAGCGCCGAAGCTTTCGGGCCGTCGGCTACACGCCGGGCCCCGGCGAAGACATGGAGGTCGCGTCCAGCTTCGTGGGCGCCGACTATTTCGGGACGATGCGGACGACTCTCGTTCGGGGCCGTGGCTTCACGCGGGAGGACGCACCCGGCACCCGTCCGGTAGTCGTCGTGAACGAGGCTTTCGTGCGCCGCTTCTGGCCGGGCCGCAACGGCCTCGCGGAAGCGCTCGTGCTGCCGTGGCACCAAGGCGAGGTCACGTTGGAGGTGGTCGGGATCGCGCGCGACGGCAAGTACAACTCGCTCGGTGAAGCGCCGACACCCTACGTCTTTTATCCGCAGCGCCAGCTCTACCGGTCGCAAATGGCCGTGGTCGTGCGAACGCGAGGCGACGTCTCTTCCCTGGTACCCGAGGTCCGGCGACAGGTCCAGGCTCTCGACGCCACGCTGCCGGTCTACGACGTCAAGTCTCTCGAAGCCCACCTCGGGACGGCCCTCTACCCGGCTCGTGCGGCGGCCACCCTGCTGGGGCTCACCGGTGCACTTGCGCTCGTCCTGGCGGCGATCGGCCTCTACGGCGTGTTGTCCTACCTGGTCACGCTCCGCACGCGCGAGATCGGCGTACGCATGGCGCTCGGAGCGCGGCGCGCCGACGTGTTGCGGCTGGTCGTGGGCCGCGGGTTGCGCCTCGCGGGCCTCGGTCTCGTGATCGGCCTCGCCTTGTCGGCGGCCGTCACCCGATTCGCATCGTTCCTGCTCTACGGCACGAGCCCGCTCGACCCCGCCACCTTCACGTCGGTGGTGGCCCTGCTCCTCGGAGTCGCCACGCTCGCCGCCTGGGTGCCGGCGCAACGCGCGGCCGCCGTCGAACCGATGGTGGCCCTGCGCGACGAGTGAGGAGCAGCAGCGACCCCGCGGCGGGTGGAGTCGGGGGATCGAGCGACTGACTCACGTAGAAGCCATGCGCGGCGTCGTTCCTCGCCTCGGCGACAACACCGACCGAGGCGACCCGCCGCGGTGCTCTTCGAGCTCGCTTCCGCGCACCGCGCTTAAGGCATCGCGCCGCGCTGCTGTCCGCACGAGCGCAGCTGATCCGGTCTGCCGGGATCACGGGATGGTCAGGACGACGTTGCGCAGCCGTTCCAGGCGCTCCTTCAGATCCGGAACTGCGCTCCCGGCCTCGGGATAGTCCTCGACCAGCGTGAGGATGTCCAAGAAGTCCTGACGCCGCTTCTTGGCGCGTCGCCGGGGCTCTTCGGCGGCGGCAAGCTTCAACACCACCAGGTCGGCTGGGATCGCGACGCGCAACGTCATCCCGTCGATTTCCACGCTGCGTGCATGTTCGACGGCAGCGACGATCCCTACGTCTTCAGCAGAGAACTGGATCGCAGTTCGGCGCGTGCGCGGCTCGGAGCCGGGGGCCCGCCAATTGTCGCTGTGCGGGAAACGCTGCTCATGCTCGAATCCGGCCGACTCGAGCGCCTCAACAGGAATGTCGGCGAATGTGGGGACAGCCAGATCGATGTCGAGAGTGGTTCTCGGCTCTTCACTGTACAACTGAAGTGCCACTCCTCCGATCAGCGCGTACGCCGTGTGCGCCGCCTCCAGCACCGAGACTACTTGCCGCAGCGAGCCCTCTTTCGTGTCGCCCGGCGGCAATCCCATGGTCTCTCCCCAAAGCGAATCGAGAGCGTAGCTGACCCGCAGGCGTCGCCCTACTTCAGATGCACTTGGCGCCGCCATGACTACCAGTGTAGCCCGACCAGGGCTGAACGCCG
>JANOGB010000080.1:0-6354 GCA_031413955.1 Planctomycetota bacterium
GGGCTGGAGCCCGGCGCTCCCAGATGAGTCACTGCTTCGGTTCGAGCACCAGCGTGCGCTCCGCCGTCCGACCCGAGACGATCTCCACGCTCGGAATCCTGTCGCGGTCAGCGCGTGTCATGCGGAACGCGTCGTGGTGCGCCTGGACCCACAGGGATTCGTCCGGAGGCAGATCGTCGATCCGGGCGCGGCCGAGGGCATCGGTCTCCGCTCGCCACTCGCGCCAGGGGAAGATCGTCGAGCCCACGCCGATCCAGTACACGTTCGGAGAGGTCGCGACGAGCACGCCGGCGAGCGGCGTGCCGTCCTGGTCGCGCGCAGTCACCTCGAGCGAGCCCGCTGGCTCCATGGCCACCACCAGCGGGCCGCGCGCGGGCAAGGCGATGCGCTGCGCCTGGAGCGACTCGGGTTCCTCCTCCTGGAAGGCCTGTTCGATCTCTCGCGGGCTCGGGTAGCGCCCGAGACGCCGCGTGACCGCTTCGACCGGATCGAAGGGCGTGCGCCGTGAGACCCAGCCACGACAGAGGGCGATGATCTGCCCACGCCCCGGGGGCAGGTCGGCGAGCTCGAAGGTCCCGTCCTCGCGCACGGGCGCCTCGAAGTCGCGGTCGATGGACGGCTCGTCCCCCGCACCACCTTGATTCAGGTTCACCCACACGTGTCCGTCGAGGACCGGGCGTGGAACGGCGGCGTCGAGGCGACCAGACTGCGTCGCCAGCGGATGCAGCTCGAGGTGGAGCTCCTTCCACTCGCTCTCCCCCAGCTCGAAGCCCTCGATCTTGCTCGCGAGGTTTCCGTGGGCCTCGCTCGCGTGGGTGAGCCAGATCAGGTGCTTGCCCGGCGAGAGACGCGTGGTCGAGAGCCGGCCGTCGCGCTCGCGCGTCCAGTCGCTGGAGGGGAGCTGGGAATCCCGGTCCGCGTGGATGTCGAGCGCCGTGATGACGAGCTCGCGCGAGCCGAGCCAGCCCGAGACGATCACCGTTGCGCCGCGTCGCAGCACGACCGGATGCTGGCCGGGGCCGAGCGCGAAAGACGCATCCCGGAACGGGACGAACTCCGCGTGCGTCACCTCGAGATCGACCTCGATGGTGCGCCCGTCGATGTCGACCCACCGCGTGTACGAGATGCGCGCGCGCCCCTGGGCGTCGCTGCGCGCCGTCGCCGGCCCGTCGCGCATCCCGTACCAAGAGCCGCGGTCGCCTTCCTTGCGCACTCCGCCGATGGAGAGCTGGGCGTCGGGAACGGGGCGTCCCTCCGGGTCGAGCACCTGGATCTCGAGCCAGTCGCGCGCGGCGAGATCCGCTTGCTCGGGAACCGCGGCGGGGGCTTCGTTTCCCGCTGCCGTCGAAGCGGCCGTTCCACTGGGCGCGATCTCGACGCGTCCGGCCGGGACGAGGAGCGCCTCCTTCGGCTCCGCCCCGACCGGAGCGGGCGCGCCACGAGCGGGAGTCGCGGTCGGGGCGACCTCGGGCGCTTCGGGCTCACCCCCGTAGCGCCAGAGGAGCGCGGCGATCACGAAGATCGCGATGACGGCGGCTGAGATCCTGCGCATGCGGAGACTGCCCGGCGGGCGAGGCCCGCTATTCGTTGTCGTCCCCGGGATCCTTGTCGTCCTCGGGGTCCTTCTCTTCCTGCGCTTTGTCCTCGCCGCCTTCCTCTTTCCCGTCCTCTTCCTTGGCTTCGGCCTTCTCGCCGGCCTCGTCGGTCTTCGTTTCTGGCTCCGTCTCGGGCTTCGTCACCTCGACGGCGGCCGCCGCGGGCTTCTTCGGGCGCGGGCGGATGTGTGCGAAGTAGAGCTCCGCTTCTTTGTCGTAGACGAGCTTGCCGTCGACCACCGCGTACTGGACGAAGGTCTGGTAGTGGAGGATGTCGCCGTCGGTCACGATCGCGTCGCAGTCCTTGCCGGGCGCGAGGCTGCCGACGCGGTGGTCGATGCCGAGCACGCGCGCCGGCACGATCGTCATGGCGGCGAGCGCGGCCTCGTCCGGGAGTCCGCCGCGCACGGCGAAGCCAGCCTCGACCGGCAGGTGCAGGAGGTCGCGTCCGGCCGTGCCGACGAAGTCGATGGTGGTGCTGTCCGGGCGCACGGCAACCTGCACGCCGCGCCCGTGGAGCAGCGCGGCGTTCTCGATCGAGGCTCCACCGGGACGCACGAAGCGCTCGTCCTTCGGCATGCGGCGGCGCGGGGTCAAGATCGCATATGCGCCGGCGCGGCCGAGCTCGTCGGCCACGGTCCAGCCCTCCTCGCAGCCCTCGATCACGGGGCGGAAGCCGTACTCCTGCGCGAAACGCGCGATCCCCAGCAGCTCCTCGCGCTGGCTGGCGCGAAAATGCGCCAGGGCCTCGCCGGAGAGCACGCGGTTCGCCGTGGTGTCGACGCCCTTCTTGGAGGGCTCCTTCTGATCCTTGTCGTTGCGCTCGCGCCAGACGCGCATCGCGCGCTGGTACTCGGCGGCCTTGGCGAACTTGTCGCGCGTGGCCTTGATCCCGCTCGGATTGCCGAGGTCCCAGGGAATCGAGGCCATGTGCCTATCGCCGAGGAGCACGCCGTCGATCTCGTAGCGCTTGAGCTTGACCGCGGCGCTGGATTGCTGGGCGGTGGTGATGCCCGTGGCCAGGGCGAGGACCAGGAACGAGTTGAACGGGTCGAAGGTGTCCTCGATCTCGCTCTTCTTCTCCTCACCCTCTTCCTCGGCCTGGTACTCGCTTCGGCCCTCGTCCTTCGGCTCCGCAGGGCGCCCTTCCTCGGGCGCCTCGATGTGCGTGGCGCGCGTGCGCAGGGGCATGAGGCCGTCCAGGAGGATCTCGATCTCGGGCTCGAGCGGTCCCGACCCCCTGTCCATCTCTCCGTGCCCTTCTCCCTCGCCAGGCCCCTCGGCAGCCATCACGCCCGCGCTGACACGCGAGGTTGCGCCGAGCGCGATCAAGCCCGGGTACACGCGCAGACCCTGTGCATCGAGCGTTTCGGCGCCCTCCGGCAAGACGACGTCGTAGCCGATCGCGGTGATCTTGCCGTTCCGCGCGAGCACCGTCGCTCCACGCAGGATGGCACCGGTGCCCGTGTACACGTCGCCGCCGACGATGGCGAAGTACTTGGCGTTCTTCTCGTCGTCTTTTTTGCCCTCGCCTTCGTCGCTCTCCTTGCTGGCGGGCGGAGCGCTGTCCTCGCTGCCTTCCTGGGCGGCGAGCCGTCCCGGGCAGAACAATCCGAGCAGAGCCAGGAATCCCGCGAAAACTCGGGGCGCACGCATCACTTCACCTCTCCCACCACGAACTCGCCGCCCAGCATGACCGCTTGCACGCGCGAGGACGGCTCGAAGGGATCACCGTTCCAGAAGACGATGTTGGCGGTCTTCTCCTTCTCCAGACTCCCGAGCTCCTTCTCCAGGCCGAGCGCGCGCGCCGCTTCCAGCGTGACCGCCGCCAAGGCGGCCTCGCGCGAGAGCCCCTGGCCGATCAGACGTCCGATGTCGGGCAACCATTCCCGGTGGCTCTGCACCGTGTCGAAGCGCGGCGTGAGCGCGAGCTTGGCGCCGGCGCGCACGAGCTCGGCCGGGATGTTGCGCTCGCGCAAGCTGTTGGTCTGCAGCGTGATCTCGGGCGCCGTCACGACCAGCAGCTTCTTCTCGCCGATCTTGGCCGCGACCTCGTACAGGTCGCCGTCGTCGCCCAGCGGGAACTGCAAGAACCACTGCAGCTCCTCCTCCTTCTCGATGACGTCGAGCAAGTGCAGATAGTCGGCCGCCTTGCGGATCGACATCATCGCGGTCAACGACTTCTTGCGCAGGTCGAGGAACGGCTTGACCTTCTCGTCCGGCGCGGGCGGAACGAACGCGGCGGCGGCGTCCTTGTCGTCCTTCTTCCCGGCTTCTTTCTCGTCGTCCTGGGCGACAGCGCCGTCCTTCTTCTCCTCCGGCTTGGGATCGTCCTTCTTCTCGTCTTTCTTCTCGTCCTCCTTCTTGCTGCTCGACTTGGAGGACTTCTTCTTCTTCTCCTGTTCCTTGTCCCACTTCTCGCGTTCCTTGGCGACCTTCTCCTCGTACTCGTCGACCTTCTGGAAGGCGTCGCGCAGCGCCTTCTTCGACGAGGCGTTGGCATGCAGGTGGACCTTCAGGTAGGCCGGAGCGCCCACGAGCATTTCCTGCGCGCTCTTCCCGTGCGGCTGGAGCACGATGGCCTGGCCCGGGATGCCGGCGCCGTCTGGATAGAAGCCGAGCGTGGTCACGCCCAGCTCGAGCAAGTCCTGCCACACTTCGCTGCGCGGGTCGACCTCGATCGTCGGCAGCACATGGGGCTCGAATGCGCGTCCGCCCGAGCGATCGTAGCCGGCGCGCGTGTGCGCGTTGACCAATCCCGGCGTGGCTACCCACTCCGGGCGTTCGAGCACGGGGATCCCGCGCTCGACCGGCAGGTCCTCGCCGATCTCGACGATCTTGCCGTCCTCGACCAGGATCAGGGCGTGCTCGATCGGGCCCTGGGCGATGGTCTCGGCGCGCTTGACGCGGATCGCAATGAGGTCGCCGCCGCCCCCTGGGGCACGGGCCAAGAGAGCGATGAGCAGGGAGGGCATCATGTCGTCACCTACAGAGTCGGTCCATCCGCACTGCGCGAGTACTGCACCCGTCCGTCGATCAGGACCAGCTCGATGTGCGAGCGCGGGTCGAGCGGGTCGCCGCTGGAGAGCACGAGGTCGGCATCCTTGCCGCGCTCGAGCGAGCCCACGCGCTCGCCGATCTGGAACGCGAGCGCCGGGTTGGCCGTGAGCGCGCGCAGCATCTGGTAGGGCTCGCCGCCCAGGCGCGCCGACATCGTGCCTTGCAGGAAGAGCTCCTCCTCGGGCACGACCGGCGAGTCGGTGTTGAGCGAGACGCGCGGCACGCCGGCCTGCACGTACTCCGCGGCGATGCCGACGTAGCGGTCCTCGCGTCGCATCGCCAGCAGGTTCTCGACGCGCGGCCCGACGTTGACCGGCGTGCCGGTCTCGGCCGCGAAGCCGGCCGCGTGCCAGCCGTCCCAGCAGCCGTGCGAGACGACGGCGTCCATGCCGTAGCGCAACTTCCACATGCGGATCGCGTCGGCCACGCCCTCGGCGCTGGCGCAGTGGATCAAGACGGGCAGCTCGCGGCGGTGGACCTTCATCAGGTTCTCGAGCTCCCAATCCGCGCGCCCGCTGGCGGCCAGCGTGCGCACGCGGTCGTTCAGGTATTCGAGATTGAAGGCCAGGCCACACCAGGTCGAGCCCACGTCGCCCGCGCCGCGCTGCGGGTTGAAGTTCTGGGCGATCTTCATGCCGCCCGGATCGCGCAGCACGATGTCTTCGTAGCCGGCGTCGCGTTCGGGCTTGTAGAGCGTGCCGAAGCCGCTGTTGCTGGTGCCGCTGCCGGGGATGCCGAACAAGGTCGTCACGCCGGCCGCGCGCGCGTGGGCGAGCTGTTCCTCCCAGGGATCGATCGCGGGCCGCGCGCGCAGCTCGGGATTGAGCGGTCGGACCATGTCGTTCAGGTCGTGCCAGCCCCGGGCGTGGATGTGCGTGTGCAGGTCGACCATCCCGGGCCAGGCCCAGAGCGCACGAGCGTCGATCTCCTCGTAGCCTGCGGGCACGTCGGCGAGCGCACCGGCGTAGGCGATCTTGTCGCCGCGCACGAGGACGAGCCCCGGATCGAAGACGCGGTCGTCGCCGTCCATCGTCAAGAGCTTGCCCACGACCAGCGCGAAGCCGTGCTCGCCTGGTGCAAGCGCGTCGAGCGCACTGGCCGGCTCGCGCGCAGCGCTGCCCGTGGTGCTGCATGCTGCCAGCAACCCGGTCAGGAGCACGGCGAACTCGGACGGGCGCTTCTTCACGTCCTGCATCCCTACCAGCGACGCCCGTCGCGCTCGGCGTCATAGGCGCGGCGCCCATCGACGAACACGATGCGCACGGTCGTGCGCGGATCGACCGGGTAGCCGTCGCACACCAGGATGTCGGCGTCCTTGCCGGGCTCGAGCGAGCCGACCTGCGCGTCGATCCTGGCGGCGCGCGCGGGCACGATCGTCAGCCCGCGCAGCGCGGCGAGGCCAGAATCGTCCATTCCGTAGCGCACGCCCATGGTGGCCTGCACCGGCAGCTCCTCCTCGGGCACGAAGGGCGAATCGGTGTTGAAGCCGATCTCCTTCTGGCCGAGCTCCTGCCAGCCGGCCGCGAGTCCGCGCACGCCCTCGTGCTTGTTGCGCGCCCAGGCGATGAAGCCGCGCTGGTAGTTGTGGTCGATCGTGCGCGGTCCGATGATCGCGGGCACGCCTTCCTTGACAGCCTCGGGTGCCGCCAGCCAGCCGCCGACTTCCGAGTGATCGGTGAACACCGGCAGGTCGAACTCG
>JANOGB010000081.1:0-2769 GCA_031413955.1 Planctomycetota bacterium
GGGCTGGAGCCCGGCGCTCCAGGGTGAGCAGAGCGCCGCCGGGCTCAGCTCCGCAGGGCAGGCGCCGCCAGCGCCGCGCGCAGCGGGGCGAGCTCGGCGGCGTAGCGGCGCCAACGGCCGACGGAGCTCGCGTCGACCGGCGCGCGCACGCGCCAGGCGCTGGCGGTGTGGACGGCTCCGTCGTTCGAGCGCGAGAGACAGCGCTCGTCCCACTCCAGCCCGGCGAAGCGTACGAGCTCGCGCGATCCGCCCTCGACGTCGCGCACCAGCTGCTCGTAGTCGACCTCCAGCAGCGCGAGCGGCAGGCACCTGCGCCAGTGCTCCATCAGGCGCTGGTGGGCGCGGACGACGCGCGCGATGTGCTCGAGGTCGTAGCTGAAGGCAAGCGCGTCGCCCTCGAAGAGCTGGCAGAAGAGCGAGAGCGCGGTATCGAGCGGATCGCGCCGGCAGTGCAGCACGCGCGCGTTCGGGAAGAGCATGGCGATGAGGCCGAGGTGCACGTAGTTGCCCGGCAGCTTGTCGGTCGCGCGCTGCGCGCCGGGCGGCAGGTCCAGGACGCGGAGGTAGGCGTCCGCCGCTTCGTGCCGCTCGGCCAGCGGGATCTCGCGCGCACGCTCCGGATATCCGCGCCCGCGCAGGCTGCGCGCCAGGCGATCGATCTCCCGGCGCTCGCCCCGCGCCGCCACCGCGGGATGCGCGGCCAGGATCGACTCGACCAGGGTCGTGCCGGAGCGCGGCAGACCGACGACGAAGAGCGGGGCCTCGCTCGCGTGCGCGCCTCGAAGTCCGCGGAAGAAATCCGCGTCGAAGGCCTGCACGACGCGCTCGATCTCGCGCTCGTGCCCGGCGGGATCGAAACGTGGGAGGAGCGCGCGCTTCTCCCCGTTGCCCTGCGCGAAGTGCTCGAAGGCCTCGGCGAAGCGCCCCACGCGCTCGAGCGCGTAGCCGAGGCCGAAGTGCGCCTCGACGCGTTCGCTGGCAGGCGTCTCGGGCGCCGCGGCGAGGGCCGCGAGCGGCGCGCGCTCGACCAGCCGCCCCACGCGCGCGAGAAGATAGTGCGGGCGGGCGAGACGTGGCGCGACCTCGGCGGCGCGACGCCAGTGCCCGGCCGCCGCCTCGAGCTTGCCCTCGATCTCGTCCACGCGCCCGAGGTTCACGCGCGCATGCGCCTCGACTCCGCCCAGCGCCAGCGCACGCTCGAAGGCCGCCCGCGCGGGTCCCAGCCGTCCTTCGTCGAGCAGCGCCTTCCCGAGGTTGTACGCGAGCTGGCCGGAGCCCGGCGCGAGCGCGCACGCTCGCTCGAGCGCCACGATCGCCGCCGCGCGCGCGCCCGACGCGAAGAGCGCGTTGCCGAGGTTGCCGACCAGCCCCGCATGTCGCGGCGCGAGCCGTACCGCCTCGCGCAGCGTCTGGACCGCCTCACGCGATTTGCCCTCACGCTTCAGGGCAAGCGCGCGCTGCCCGAGCTCCGCCGCGCGTCGCTCGCGCTCCTGTTCCGCCGAAGGCACGCAACCGAGATCGGCCGGAACCAGGCATTCCCTCAACCGGGAGCGCCGGGCTCCAGCCCGGCTCCGGTTTTTTCTTCTTCTTCTGCTCCTGGCTCGGAGCGGCGGAGGAAGAGAGGAACGAGAAGCCGGGCTGGAGCCCGGCGCTCCCGGTCGAGCGAGCGGCGGAACCCTCAGCCGCGCTTCGTGTAGCGGATGCGCATCTGCAGCTCCTTCTTGCCGCCCTCGAGCTGGAAGATCTCGAAGCTGCGGCTCTTCGCGTCCGGAAACGTGGAGAGGTACTCGAAGCGCGCGGGCTTGCCGTCCATGCCCAGGCCGTCGACGAGGGCCGTGAACTGCTTCCCGTCCTTCGAGAACTGCCCGTTCGCGTAGACGGACATCGGGCTGCCGGAGGAATCGATCCACGTGCCGGCGTACGCGCCTTTGGCCGCGTCCCAGCCCGTGAAGCCCTTGCCCTGGAAGGGCATGTTCATGAACGAGCCCGTGTGCTCCGTGACGAGCCAGTACCCGCCGCACTCCATGCGGCAGGTCTCGCTGCCCTTCGTGGTCTCCCCCATCATCGTGACCTCGGCGTCCCATGTGCCGACCCAGGCGGCGAGACATTTCACTTCGGGCGGGATGGCCTCGGGGGAAATGGCGGGAGCGCCGGACGCTTCTTGCTTGGACGCCGGCGACGCGGCGCACAGGACGAGGAACGCGGACAGCAAAGTTCCGATCAGGAGAGCGAGTTGCATGGCAGGTTTTCTGGACGCACGGCGTCCTCGCGAGCGCCGATCGGGCGCTCGATCCTTGGCGAACAGACATCGCGAGGAGCGGACGGGTCAGGCCGCCCGCAGCCGGCCGTAGCGCTGCGTCGCGAAACCGACGATCGCGCCGACGGCCATGCCGGGCAGGATGATCTCCACGTAGAAGTGCTGGCCGTCCGGGGACGGCATGGCCGCCACGAGGTAGCTCAGCACGAGCCCGACCACGAGGCCGAAGAGGATGCCCTTGCCCAGCGAGCGGGTTTTGCGGGCGAAGAGGCCGGCTGCGACGCCGGTCAAGAGCCCCTTGAAGGTCGACCCGATCACGATCCCGAGCAGCTGATCCTTCTGGACCGCGTCGTAGAAACCGGCGCAGGCCCCGTCGATCGCACCCAGGATGGCCCCGATCAGGAGGCCGAGCAGAACCTTCGACATCGTTTGTTGCTCCTTGCGGGACCGCACCATGCGGTCCGACCTCATCTCCAACGAAAGCGAGGGATCCTTTAACTCCTAGCGTCCGT
>JANOGB010000082.1:0-11292 GCA_031413955.1 Planctomycetota bacterium
CGGTTCCTCGGACCCCTCGTCGATCTGGCCTTCGAACAGGCCAGGTTCCACCAGCAGCTCGAGGGCGGGCGCGGGCTCCTCGGCCAGCGGGGGCTCGGACGCGTCCAGTTCCGGCGCAGCCGTCGGCGCGGGTTCCTCGGCCCGGAGAATGTCGCCGCGGAGAGCAGTGTTGCCGCGGAGAACGATATTGCCGCGGAGAACGTCGTTGCCGCGAAGAACGTCGGCCGTGGCGGGTTCGGGTTCCTCGCGCGTCTCGGGTGTGCGGGTCGGCGCGGGCTCGGACGTCGCCGGCTCGGGCAGAGCGGCCGGCTCGCTCACCTGGGGCGTTTCCTCGCCGCTCGGCACGCGCAGCTTGCGCTTGATCTTCAGGCCGCCGACCATGCTCGTCCTCGCGGCCGATTCGCCCACGATGCCGTAGGCCTCCAGGCGCGCCTGGATCTCCAGCAGCTCGAAGTCGGACAGCGCCGTCATGTGGCTCTTGATCTGCGCAAAGCCGAGATCGCGGAGCTTGGCCGCCAGCTCTTGGCCGGTCATGCCGTACTCCTTGGCGATGTCGTAGACCCTTTTCTTGGCGCTCAAGATCGAGAGTGGGATGGGGGAGCGTCGTTCAGACTGTTCGGCGGATCGGGCTGTTCAAGCGCTTCAGGCTTCGCTCTTGGTGTCCGGTGCGGCGGAGGCGGCAGTCGGCTCGTCGACTCCGTCCTCGCCTTCCTCGGGCGCCGACTCGCCGCCCTCGGGCGCCGCACCCTCCGGCCGGTCGAAGCCCTCGGCCTCGAACTCCTCGCGCGTCTTGATGTCGATGTCCCAGCCGCACAAGCGGCTGGCGAGGCGCACGTTCTGGCCCTTCTTGCCGATGGCGAGCGATTGCTGGTCCTCGTCGACCACGACCACCACGGAGTGGTTGTCCACGTCGGCGTAGATGTTGTCGAGCTGGATCGAGGCCGGCTTGAGGCCGTTCATCACCAGTTGCTCGAGCGAGTCGCTCCAGCGGATGATGTCGATGCGCTCGCCGCGCAGCTCGTCGATCACGGCCTTGATGCGCGAGCCGCGCACGCCCACGCAGGCGCCGATGCAATCGATCTTCGGGTCCGCCGAGATCACGGCCATCTTGGTGCGGTAGCCGGGTTCGCGCACCACGCGCTTGATCTCGATGATGCTGTCGGCGATCTCGGGCACCTCGAGCTCGAACAGGCGCCGCACCAGGTCGGGGTGCGTGCGGCTGACGATGATGCGCACGCGCGGGCCGTCCTTGCGCACCTCCAGCACGATGGCGCGGATGCGGTCGCCGGGCGCGAAAGTCTCGCCGCGCACGCGCTCCTCGCGCGGCAGGTAGGCCTCGGTGCGGCCCAGGTTGATGACCAGCGCATCGCTGTCGAAGCGCTGCACCGTGCCGTTGACCAGGCTGCCGACGCGCGTCTCGTACTCGTCGTAGAGCACGTCGCGCTCGGCCTCGCGCACCTTCTGGATGAAAGCCTGCTTGCAGGCCTGGGCGGCGATGCGGCCCAGGTCCGAGAGATCCATCTCGTATCCGCCCTCGGCGTCCTCGACCGCGATCTCGCCGTTCGTGCGTGCGATCTTGACCACCAGGTCCTCGCCCAGCCCCAGGCGCTTGCGAACCGCGGTCGCGATGGCATCCTCCAGCCCGAGGAACAGCGTCTCCTTGGGGATGTCCTTCTCGCGATGGAGGATGTCGATCATCCTCAGAAGGTCTTCGGGGTTCATGGGCTGGGGGGGGAGGCAAGGCGCACGGCGGACAGAATGGGACGAACGAAGCGGACTTCCGCCCGCTTCTTCCGTTCCTTTGCCGTCCGTCGGGCCCGGCGGTGGTCGGCGCTAAATGGGCAGGGAGTCTGCTATATGTAGGGGGTGGCCGTCAACCGAGGTGAGTTCCAGCGCGGAGCGCAGCCGGAGTTGGAACGGAAGTTGAGTTCCGGCAAGAGCAGCGGCGCGAACGCCGGCGCGAGAGCGAGTGCCGGGGCCGATCCCTTCCTCGGGCACAGCGCGGCCTTGACCGCTTTCCTGAGCAGCCTGCGGCGGGCGGCGAGCAGCGAAGGAACCGTGCTCCTGACGGGCGAAAGCGGCACCGGCAAGAGCCGCGCCGCAGAGCGCTTGCACGCCTGGAGCCCGCGCGCCGCCGGCCCGCTGGTGGCTGTCAGCCTGGTGGCTACCTCGAGCACCCTGATCGAGGCCACGCTCTTCGGGCACGAGCGCGGAGCCTTCACCGACGCGCACAAGAGCCGCCTGGGAATCTTCCGCCGCGCCCACGGCGGTACGGTGGTGCTCGACGACATCGAGCACCTACCGCCCGAGACCCAGGTGAAGCTCCTGCGCGTGCTCCAGGAGCGCGTGGTCGATCCGCTGGGGGCCGAGGGCTCGGTTCCGGTGGACGTGCGCGTGGTGGCGACGTGCGGGACGCCGCTCGAGCGCGTCGTGGCGGCGGGGCGCTTCCGCGAGGACCTCTACTACCGCCTCGCCGTGCTGCCGCTCGAGGTCCCGCCGCTGCGCCTGCGTCTGGACGATCTCCAGCCGCTGTGCGTGGACCTGATCGCCAGCGTGGCCGCGCGGGTCGGTGTGCTGGCACGCGAACTCGCCCCGGGCGCGCTGGAGCGCCTGCGCGCGCACGCCTGGCCCGGGAACGTGCGCGAGCTCGAGAATGCGCTCGAGCGCGTGCTCGTCCTCGGCAGCGCGCCCGAGAGCGCCGGGCGCGCGATCGAGGCCGAAGAGTTCGCCTTCCTCGCGCAGGGCCTGGCCGGCGCGGCGGACGAGCTGGCGCGGACCGCGCTGTCGCTCGGGCTGACCATGAACGACGTGACGCGCGCGATGATGGAGCGCGCCCTGCGCGAGCACCGCGGTAACGTCAGCGCCGCCGCGCGCAGCGTGGGCCTCACGCGGCGCGCCTTCGACTACCGCACGGCGCACGCCGGGGAAGAGGAGGCGAAGGCGTGATGGGTGCGCTCGGCACGCTGCTCGCGACGCTGCTGGCAAACGCCGCCGCGCTCCTCTTGACGGGCGCGGGCGCAGGACAAGCAGCCGGCGGCAGCGACGCGGAGCTCGAGCGCTGGGTGCGGGCGCTGGACGCGGCGCGCGAGCCGGAGTGGACCCAGGCGCTCGCGGCGCTCTCCGCGCTGGGGCCGCCGGCGGCGGAGCGCGTGCTCTCCGACTTCCAGGCCGCCGGCTTCGCGGCGCGGCGCGCGCGCGCCATCCTGCTGGCCGAGATCCCCGCTCCCGCCCTGAGCACGCGCGTGCTCGCCCTGCTGGGCGATCCCGATCCGCTGGTGCGGCGCCAGTTCGTACTCCTGCTCGGCAATCCAGCGCTGGCCGAGGAGGCCGCGGCCGAACGCGTGCTCGCGCTCGAGCGCCTCGCGCTCGAGGATCCGAGCCGCTTCGTGCGCAATCAGGCGCGCGAAGCCCTGGCCGATTGCGGTCTCGCGGCGGCCGTGGCGGCACTGGACCGCGCGCTCGAGCGTTTGCCGCTGGACGAGGCCGAGAAGGCCGCGGCGAGCCTGACGCAGCTCTCCGGCGGGCGCGAGCGCTTGATCCGGCGCCTGACGGGCGCGGCGGCGCAGGAGTTTTCCGGCGCCGGGATGCCGGACGGCGTGCGGGCCGCGCTGCTCGCGGGTTACGGGCGCGCTCTGGCCGAAGTGCCGGGCGGTGGCGAGGAACGCCGCGAGCGCCTGCCGTTCCTGCTCGGGCGCACGCATCCCGCGCTGGAGGTGCAGGTCGCGGCCCGCACGGCTCTGGCGAGCTTCGTCGCGCGTGCCGCCGAACTCTCCGAGGCCGCGCGCGCCGAGCGTGTGCTCGCCGAGCTCGGTGAAGAGGGCTGGCCGGCGGTCGAGTGCCTGCGGCGGCGTTTGGACCTCGCCTGGCTCGAGCGCGGCGATGCGCAGGGTGCGCTGGAGCTTGCGCGCGCCCTGGAGCGCGCGGCCCAGGCGCTGCCCCCGGACGAGGCCGAGGCCTGGGAACTGCGCGCGCGCATCTTCGAGGGCGCGGCGCTCACGGCCCTGGGCCGACGCGACGAGGCGGCTCGGCTCTTCGACGAGCTCGCCCGGCGCCTGGAGGCGAGCCGCGCGCGCCGCGACGACCTCTTTCCGAGTCCGCGCGCGCGCGAGTGGACCGAGGGCGGCGGGTCCGCGCAGATCGATCGCCTGCATCTCTCGGCGCTGGTGCACCTGTGGCGCGCGCTGCTGGCGCTCGAGGCCAGCGCCGGAGACGTGCGCGTGCTGGAGGAGCTACGGGTGCTGGAGGAGCTACGGGTGCTGGAGGAGCTACGGGTGCTGGAGGAGCTACGGGTGCTGGAGGAGCTACGCTCGGTGCACGTGCTGTTCCTGGAGTCGCGCCTGGTCGCGATGCGCACCCGCGCCAGCGACCCGAGCACGCTCGACTCCCTGTTCGAGCGCGACCTCTCGCCCCACAGCCTGATCCTGTTCAACGAGAAGCTCGCACCCGAGCAGCGCGGGCCCGCCCTCGACCGCGCCGTGCAGCTCGCCGAGGCCTTCGGGCAGGTGGCGCCGCTCGAGCTCATGGGCCTGGAGGGCCAGGGGGCGCCCGGACGTGAACTCACCGACGTGTTCTTCGATCCGACTCGTCTCGCGCTGCTGAAGGAGCTGCGCATGGCCGAGACCAGGGACATCGATCGGCGCATGCGGGAACTCAACCTGCCGGGTTCCGAGACGCGTGATCCCGATCAACGCGAGAACCTGGCGCGCTACCTCTCGTACCGCCTGCACGAGCTGCGCAAGGCCGAGAGCGACGAGAAAGGAGGCCTGCAAGAGGAACGGGGTCCGGAGAGCCTCGGTTCCGAGGTCCCTTCCGGGGCCAGGCTGCGCGAGATCCACGCCCAGCTCCTCGAATACATGACGCCCAGCATGCACGCCCATGCCCTGGCCGGCGAGCTGCGCAGCGAGGGCCGGACAAGCGCGGCGCGCGTGCTGTGCGAGCGGGCCCTGGCGACGCTGAGCACGGCTCCGCTCGGCTCGAGCTTCTGGAGCGAGCTATCCAGCGCGCGTTTCGAGCTCCTGCGCGGCTCGACCCTGATGGACGAGAGCCGGCCGCGCGAGGCCGAGCAGGCCTACCAGGGTGCCGAGCGGCGCCTGGCGGCGATCCAGACGCAGATGGAGGAGCGCCAGGCGGCCGTCACCGACCCCGAAGTGGCGCGCCAGATCGAGGTCCAGACGCGTGTGATCCGCGAGCTGCGCGGCGACGCGCTGCTCTCGCTGGCGGTCAACGCCAATGTGCGCATGGGCGATCCGGCGCGGGCGCTCGAGTACTTCGAGCGCGCCTACGAGCTCAACCAGAGTCCGTTCATGCGTATCCTGCGCGCTTGCTACCGTGCGCGCTCGGGCAAGAAGGACGAGGCGCGCACGGTCCTGCGTAGCGTGATGCCGGTGCCCTCGCTCTACTACAACATCGCCTGCACCCACGCCCTCCTGGACGAGAAGGAAGAAGCCCTGGACTACCTGGAACGCGACCTGCGCGAGAACCATCCGACCGCCGGCTCGCTGGCGCAGAAGCGCGAGTGGGCAGAGAAGGACCCCGATCTCGCCAGCCTGCGCGGCGAGCCACGTTTCGAGCGCCTGCTGGGAGGGAAGTGATGGGACAAGCGACCGTGACCGGCCGCGGACGCCGCCGTTTCCAGGGCGGCCATCCGTGGATCTACGCGGACGACGTGCACTCGGTGGAAGCGGAGCCGGGAGCCGTGGTGCGCGTGCTGGCGCCCGACGGCGCCCCGCTCGGCTGGGCGCTCTTCAGCTCGAAGTCGCGCATCGCGCTGCGGCTGGTCAGCCGCGGGGCGCAGGAGCCCGGCGAGGCGCACTGGCGCGAGCGCGCGCGCGCGGCCGTGGCGCACCGGCGCGGGCTCGGGCTGCTCGGGCCCAAGGACGCTTGCCGCGTGGTGGGCGGCGATGCGGACGGCTTCCCGGGCCTGGTCGTCGACCGCTACGCGGACGCGCTCGTACTGCAGAGCGGCTGCCAGGGCTCGGATCGCTTGCGCGACACGTGGCTCGCGTGTCTCGAGAGCGAACTCGCGGCGCTCGGGCTCAAGAGTGCGCACGTGCTCGATCGCTCGGATTCTTCCACGCGCGGCCACGAGGAGCTCGAGAAGCGCGTCGAGTGGCTGCGCGGCGAGCGCAGCGACCCGCTCGAGGTGCACGAGCCCGAGCGGCCCGGCGTGCCGGCGCTGGTCTACGAGGTCTCCTTGAGCGAGGGCCACAAGACCGGGCACTACCTCGACCAGCGCGAGAACCGCGCGCACGCCGCCCGTTTCGCGCGCGACGCGCGCGTGCTCGACGCCTTCTCGTACGACGGTCTGTTCGGCATCCGCGCCGCGCTGGCCGGGGCGCGCGACGTCTTGTGCATCGATCAATCCGAGGAGGCGCTGGAGCGCGCGCTGCGCAACGCCGAGCGCAACGGCGTCGCCGGCAAGGTGCGCATCGCGCGCGCCAACGCCATGCACGACCTGCGCGCGCGCGCCGAGGCCGGCGAGCGCTACGAGCTCGTGATCGTCGACCCGCCCGCCTTCGCGCGCAGCCGGCGCGAGATCGAGGGCGCGCTGCGCGGCTACCACGAGCTCAACCGGCGCGCGCTCGCGCTGGTGGCCGAGGGCGGCGTGCTGGTGAGCGCCTCGTGCTCGTTCAACATCGGGCGTGGCGAGTTCCTGGACGCGCTCGCGCGCGCCAGCCTGGACGTAGGCCGCGAGGCGCGTATCTTCCGCTCCAGCGGTGCCGCGCCGGACCATCCGGTGCTCGCGACGCTGCCCGAGAGCGAGTACCTGAAGTGCGCGTTCATGCGGGTCTGAGCGGGGCGTTCGTGAAGGTCGCGGTCAACGGTGGAGCGCGTGAGGTGCCGGCCGGCACCACGGTCGGCGCGCTCGTCCGCTTGCTCGAGCTCACGAGCGAACGCGTTGCGGTCGAACGCAACGGGCGCATCGTTCCGAGGGCGGAGCACGAGCGAATGGTGCTGGCTGACGGCGATCAGGTCGAGGTGGTGACGCTGGTGGGTGGGGGGTGAGGGGGGTGGGTGGGAGCGGGGC
Organism: Planctomycetota bacterium; assembly: GCA_031413955.1. GTDB lineage: Bacteria > Planctomycetota > UBA1135 > UBA1135 > JABFRZ01. The sequence continues at coordinate 7,028 of JANOGB010000082.1, forward strand.
AGAGTCCCGCGGGCGAGTGCGCCTTGGTCACCACCGGCAACCCCCGCTATTCTCTTCTTCCCGTGCAACCTCCCGCGCCGAACGAGCTCTCCGACGGACCCCTGCGACTCGGCGCCCACAGCTTCACCTCGCGCCTTTTCGTGGGCACGGGCAAGTACGCGAGCTTCGAGCAGATGGCGCGCGCGCTCGAGCTGTCGGGTACGCAGTGCGTGACGGTCGCGGTGCGGCGGGTGAACCTGGACAAGAGCGCGGGCCCATCGCTGCTCGACCACATCGACAGCAGCCGCTACACGATCCTCCCGAACACCGCCGGCTGCTTCGACGCGGCCACGGCCGTGCGCACGGCCGTGCTCGCGCGTGAGCTGCTCGGGACGCGGCTCGTGAAGCTCGAGGTGCTGGGCGACAAGAAAACGCTCCTGCCCGACCCCATCGGCACGCTCGAGGCGACCAGAGAGCTCGTCAAGCAGGGCTTCGACGTGCTCGTCTACACCTCCGACGACGCGCGCCTCGCCTGCCACCTGGAGGAAGCCGGCGCGAGCGCGGTCATGCCGGCCGGCTCGCCGATCGGCTCGGGCCAGGGCGTGCTCAACCCGAACGCGATCCAGATCATCCTGGAGCTCGTGCAAGTGCCCGTGATCGTCGACGCGGGCGTGGGCACGGCCAGCGACGTGGCCCTGGCGATGGAGCTTGGCATCGAGGGCGTGCTGCTCAACTCCGGCATCGCCCTGGCGCAGGAGCCGCTGCGCATGGCCGCGGCGATGCGCGACGCCTGCACGGCCGGACGCCAGGCGTTCCTCGCCGGACGGATCCCGAAGCGCCTGTACGCCAACGCCTCGTCGCCCGAGAGCGGCCTGATCGCGCCGGCTCCGCGCGCGCGCAGGGCAGAGGGCGCGGCGGCGCCGGCCGGCGAGTGAGCGCGCCCGAGCTCCCGGGCCTGGGTTCTGCCGCCGCGCTGATCCTGATCGTGTTGCCGTTCCTCGTGCTCGCGTTGCGCTCCGCGCAGGCGCTCCTGCCCAGAGGGGCGCGGCCGGCCCACCGCTGGACCCGGGCCGAGATCCTGGCCGTGTGCTCGACGCCCTTCGCGCTCTTCACCCTGCTCGCCGCGCTGCTCGAAGCCCAGGGAGTGTTCAGGAGCCTGCTCCTGAACGAGCTCGTGTTCGGTCTGACCTGTGCCCTGATCCTCGCGCTGGCCGCGGCGCGTGCCCAGGGCCTCGCGAACCTGGGCCTCGGCGCGCGCATCTCGCCGCGCGCGTTCCTGGCTGCGCCGCTCGTCTACGTGCCCTGGTTCTTCGTGGCCATGGGCGTGGCCTTCGCCTGGATGCACTTGTGCCGCGCGCGGGGGTGGGAGGAAGAGCAGGAGACTCTGCTGCAGGTCCTCGCCCTGCAGGGTCCGCAGTTGCTGGCTGCGAGCGTGATCGCGATCCTCGTCGGTCCGCTGCTCGAGGAGCTCCTCTTTCGCGGCTTCCTGCAGTCCGCGCTGGCGCAGGCGCTGGGGGAGCGCGGGGCGCTCGTCGCCACCTCGGTGCTCTTCAGCGCGCTGCACGGCGTGGCCGGGTTGCCAATCCTGTTCGCGCTCAGCCTCTTCCTCGGCTGGCTGCAGCTGCGCACGCGTTGCCTGTGGGTGCCGTGGAGCGCGCACGTGCTCAACAATGCCGTCACGCTGGGCCTCGCGCTCGCGCTGAAGGACCAGGCCGGATAGAACGCTTTCCATGACGCTCTTCCCGCAGCGCGGCCTGTTCGAGGCGCTTCCCGGCGGTGCCTTCCGGGCCCGGAACGCGATCGTGACCGGCGACGTGACGCTCGGCCCCGACGTGGGCATCTGGTTCGGCTGCGTGCTGCGCGGCGACGACGCGCCGCTCGTGATCGGCGCGCGCACGAACGTGCAGGACCTGACCATGATCCACGCCGACCCGGGCGCGCCCAACGTGATCGGTGACGGAGTCACGATCGGGCACCGCTGCGTGCTGCACGGCGTGCGCATCGGCCGCGGCGCCCTGATCGGCATGGGCGCGGTGTTGCTCGGCGGCTCGGTGATCGGGGAGGAGGCGCTCGTGGCCGCGGGCGCCGTGGTGCGCGAGGGTTTCGAGGTGCCGGACGGGACGCTGGTCGCGGGGGTTCCGGCCAAGGTGATGCGCGCGCTCACGAGCGAGGAGCGAAAAAGCCTTCTCCACAGCGCCGAGGGCTACGTCAGGAAGCTGCGCCTCTCCCTGTAGCGCGGCGAGAGCGCTGCGGAGGTCGCGCAGCCACGCGCGCGTGGAGGCGGAGAGGCGGGCTCCTCCCCGGGGCCTCTCGTGGTTTGCCCGCTTTTCTCGGTGTTTTGGCGCGCACTCGCCCGCGCCGACGGCGTCGACGAGGTAGGGTTCGTCCTGAAGCTCAGCCACGACCTCGGTCCGCAGTGATCCCAAGACCGAGTTCTCCCCAGACTGGGCCTGGCAACAGGTGGCGTTGCCTGGCCTCCCCGCGCCGGGTAGGGTTCGGAAACTTTGCGAGCGTCCGAGCCCGATCCCGGCGCACTTACTTCCGTCGTGCTGGGGGCCGGACGCGGCCGGCGCTTCGAGTTCCTGACGCGCACGCTGCCGAAGCCGCTCCTGCCGGTGCTCGACCGGCCGCTGGTCCTGTGGCAGCTCGCGGCGCTGCGTGCGCTCGGCGTGCGCGAGGTCGTGCTGGTGGTCGGGCATCTCGGGCACGAGATCGAGGCCGTGGTCGGCGACGGCGCGGCCCACGGGGTCGCGGTCTCCTACGTGCGGCAGGCGCAGCCGCTCGGGATCGCCCACGCCCTCGCCTGCGCCGCGGAGCTCCTCGACCGGCCTTTCCTGTGCTTGCTCGGCGACGTGTTCTTCGAGGCCGCGGACCTGGCGCGCCTCACGGCGGCCCTCGACGGCGCGGACGCCGTACTCGGCGTGCGTAGAGAAATCGATCCGCGCGAGGTAGCGCACAACTTCGCCGTGACGGTGGACGAGGCCGGCTGGGTACGCGCGGTGGAGGAGAAGCCCGCGGCCGCGCGCGCCGGCTGGAAGGGCGTTGGCTTGTACCTCTTCCGCCCGGCGTTTCTCGAGGTGGTCGCGACGACTCCAGCGAGTGCGCTGCGCGGCGAGCGCGAGCTGACCGACGCCATCCAGCGCCACGTGGACGCCAGCGCGCGCGTGCGCGCCGCCCCTTTTCAAGGGCGGGACTTCAACCTGTCCGGGCCGGCCGAGCTCCTGGCGGCGAACCTGCACGCGCTCGCGCTGTCCGGCAAGGAGAACTGGATCGCCGCGGACGCGCGCATCGAGGACGGAGCGACCCTCTCGCACTCGATCGTGCTCGCCCGCGCACGCGTCGCGCGCGGCGCACGCCTCGAACGCGCGCTGGTGCTGCCCGGCGAGCGCGTTCCGCCCGGCGATCACCGCGAGGTCGTGTTTGCCGCCGGCGAGGCGGTCCCCGCGCGCGCATAGGCCGCGAGCTCGAGCCGCGCGAAGCCCAGCGGCGCCAGGCGCTCGCGTAGCTCCGGGACGAGCGACCGCGCGCGCTCCAGCTCCTCGGCCGCCACCTCGACGCGCGCGTTCTCGCCGTGATCGCGCACGCGCAGGAGCGCGAAGCCGAGCTCGCGCAGCGCCTCCTCGGCGGCCTCGATGCGTGCGAGGCGTGCGCGCGTGACGGGGGTTCCGAGCGGCACGCGCGAGGAGAGACAGGCGGCAGCCTGCTTCTCGGCCACTGCGAGGCCGTGTGCGCGCGCGTAGCGGCGCACGTCGTCCTTGGAGAAGCCCGCTTCGCGCAACGGCGCGCGCACGGCGAGCTCCGCGGCCGCGCGCCGTCCCGGACGAGGCTCCAGGAGGTCGTCCGTGATTTCGCCGTAGGCCAGCGTGGTGAAGCCGTGCGCGCGCGCCCAGGTCTCCATCGAGCGAAACAGCGTGTGGCGGCAGAAGTAGCAGCGCTGGCCGTCGTTCGCGCGGTAGCCGTCGAGCTCGAGCTCCTGCGTCTCGAGGCGCTCGAGGCGCACGCCGAGGCGCGCGGCGAAGGTCTCGGCCTCGTGGAGCTCGCGCCGGGGCAGCGAGGGCGAGTCGCCGATCAATGCCGCCGCGCGCGCGCCGAGCGCGCGCACTGCGGCGTGCAGCAGCACGCTGGAATCGACTCCGCCCGAGAAGGCCACCAGGAGGTCGGGCAGCTCGCCGAACAGGCGCTCGAGCTCGCGGCAGCGGTCGGAGTGGCTTGCAGCGCTGGAACTCACGGGCGCGCAGCCTACCGCGGTACTCGGCCGGGAGCGCCGGGCTCCAGCCCGGCTCCGC
>JANOGB010000083.1:0-5905 GCA_031413955.1 Planctomycetota bacterium
GGGTCCGAAGGAGCGGTAGCCGAGCAGCTCGAGGCGCCTGGGATCGCCGCCCGTGTAGGGGTCGACCTGGGGCGGAGGCTCGGCCTTCCCTTTCTGGGCAGACACCTTCTGGGCAGACACCGAGGCGGAGAACATGGCAAGGAGCGCGCAGGCGGCAAATCCGCTTGCGCGCTCCAGAGGAACCGGCATGGATCGCCGGCTATCTGGCCGCAGGAGCTGGAGCGAGCGGCTTCGGCTCGAGCACCGTGACCTTCGCGGCCGCGGCCAGGAGCTCGTCTCGCTGCCCACGACGCTCGGCGAGTTCGGCCTGGATCTTCTTGGTCTTGCTCGCGTCGGCGCCCTTGGCCAGCGCGAGCTCGAAGCGCGTGTCGAGGTCGGAGATCGATCGATCGACCTCGTCGAGGTCGTCCAGCAACCGCGCGAGCCTCTGCAGCGCCGACGCATAGCCGCCCTGGTAGCTGGCCTCGAGCGCGCCCTCCATGGCAGCCCACAGCTCGCGCCGCGAGTGCGTGCCCTGGAGGTCGTGACGTCCCGAGCCGTCGTGGTTGGCGATGAAGAGGTGCGCCGGCTTCTCGCCCGCGAAGAGCGCGCGGAACGGGTGGTCCTCCTCCAGCACGTCGGGCGACAGCTTGACGCAGTGGAACCAGCGCGCGAGCAGGTACGTGCGTTCGTTGTCTTCCTTGCTGGTCATGAGCGCGTCCTCGGTGCCGCTGCACTTCAGACACTCGCGCAGTACGAGCAAGGGCCGTCGATCCTCGCCGGCCAGGATGGCCATGGCGTCTGCAGCGGGAAGCGCCCGGCGTCGCGCTGCCGCGACGGTTCCTTCCGACTCGACGACAGGGGCGCTCGGAATGGTCGCGCTCTGCCAGTCGATCTCTAGCGTGCGCAGGCTCGACGGACCGCGCGGCGTGGGGACATAGCTCCCCGGGCCCGCTGTCGTCGGAGCGAGCCCGGCGCTTCCGCCGCCCGACTTGTCGGCACCACCGCCACCGACGCTACCTGCTCCGCCACCGCCTCCGCCCCCACCACCGCTGGAAGCCCCAACGGGGCTCCCTCCACTGGGGCGTCATCACATCGCGCCGGCGTTCGTGGGCAGCCAGGCGATGAACCAGGCCGTGATCACCGCAGTCCACAGCGACGAGCTCTTCATGAATGGAACCTCCGTCTCCTATGCCAGGTGGACATAGGGTAACCGAGCGTGATGGGTAACAATCCCCGTGCGCTCCAAAAGTGAATCCGCCGTGCTCCATGCCCTCGTTCTGACCGTCCTCCTCGTCCCAGCGCTCGCACCGCCGGACGACCCGCTCACGGGCGTCTGGGAGGGCCGCGGCAAGGGCGACAACCCGATGATCCCGCCCGAGGGGTTCGGCTTCTCGCTCGTGCTCGAGGCGCGCGGCGAGGACGAGGCCCTGGCGACCATCACGATGGAGGACGCCACCGCCAAGCCGGCCGAGGCGAGCTTCGACGTGGACAGCGGCGAGCTCTCGTTCCGCTGCGACCTGATGGGCCTGCTGGTCGACGTCGAGCTCGTGCTGGCCGGGGAGGAGCTCGCCGGGAAGGCCAGCGGTCTCGGCATGACGGTCGAGCTCGCGGGCAAGCGGACTGCGCGCGAAGTGCCGGCGCAGGAGCCGGCGAGCGCGGCGCGCGCGCCGGTGGATCTGACCACGCTCACGAGCGCGGACTGGCGCGAGGACCTGGCCTTCCTGGCCGAGAACCTGGCGAAGAAGCACGCGAACGCCTTCCACACTCTCACGCGCGAGGACTGGGAGGGCCGCGTGCGTGCGCTGGAGGCGCGCCTGCCGGAGCTCTCGCCGGCCGACGCCGCGGTCGCCTTGGCGCAGCTCGTGGCGGCGGTGGGCGACTCGCACACCGAGTTCGCCCTCGCAGGCCGACCCTTCGACGTCTACTTGCCGGTGCGCTTCGCCTGGCTGAGCGACGGGCTCTTCGTGACGGCCGTCGACGAGCGCTTCGGCGAGGCCCTGGCCGCGCGCGTGCTGCGCGTCGGGAAGGGAAGCGCCGAGGACGCCCTGGCCGCCGTGGGCACCACCTTCGCGCGCGAGAACGACTCCTGGCCGCGCGCCAAGGCTCCCACCAAGCTCGCCCAGCCGGCGCTGCTCGCGGCTCTGGGCCTGATCCCGGACGCGGACGCGATCCCGCTCGTGCTCGAGAGCACGCCCGAGGTGAGCGTGTCCGTCGTCATCGCTGGCTCGGGCAGCGGCAAGTGGCTCGTGGCGCCCGACTCGACGCTGGTCCCGACGCCGCTCTGGCTGCGGCGCACGAACGAGGCGTACTGGTTCGAGATCCTCGAGCCGCGGAAGGCGATCTACCTGGCCTACAACCGCTGCGCCGAGGACCCGGCGCGACCGATGGCGGGCTTCGTGGCGGAGGTCTTCGCGGCGCTGGAGAGCTCGAAGGCCGAGCGCCTGGTGCTCGACCTGCGCCACAATTCGGGCGGAAACTCGGCCGTGCTCGCGCGCTTCGTGCCGGAGATCGGCGCGCACCCGCGGCTCGCCGCGCCGGGCAGCCTGCGCGTGCTGGTCGGCCCGCGCACGTACTCCTCCGGCATGCGCAACGCGCAGGAGCTGCGCGAGGGCGCCCGCGCGCGCCTCTACGGCGAGCCCACCGGCGGCAAGCCCAACTCCTACGGCGAGGTGCACGTCTTCTGGCTGCCGCGCTCGGGGCTCGCCGTCTACCACTCGACGAAGTCCTTCCGCGAGGTCGCCGGCGACTCGCCCTCGCTCGCGCCGGACGTGCTCGTGCCGCTCTCCTCGGCCGACTACTTCGCGGGCGTCGACCCGGTGCTGGAGCGCGCGCTCGCAGAGTGATTACCCCGGGCCGCGCAGCGCGCGCACGCGCTCGACCAGCGGCGGGTGCGAGTGGTGCAGCGCGACGTACAGCGGGTGCGGCGTCAGGTTGGTGAGGCTGTCGGCCGAGAGCCGCTGGAGCGCGCTCACCAGGCGCTCCGGAGCGTTGGTCGTCTCGCGCGCGTAGGCGTCGGCCTCGAACTCGTTCTTGCGCGAGAAGGCCTGCATGAGGAGTGCGAGCACGAGCTCGAGCGGCGTGTACAGCAGCGAGAAGAAGATCAGGCCCGCGTGCACCGAGCGCTGCTCGACGCCGAAGGCGGCGAAGAGGCCGTCGCGCTGGAGGAACAAGGACAGCAACCAGAACACCACGCCGGCCTGCAGGATCGCGAGCACGAGCCCCTTGACGATGTGCCCCTTCTTGAAGTGCCCGATCTCGTGCGCCACCACGGCCACGAGCTCCTCGACCGTGTGCTTGGCGACGAGCGTATCGAACAGCGCCACGCGCTTGCGCTTGCCAAAGCCCGTGAAGAAGGCGTTGGCCTTGGTCGAGCGCCGCGAGCCGTCGATCACGAACAGGCCCTCCAGCGGAAAGGCCACCTTGCCTGCGTAACCCAGCACCGCCGTGCGCAGCTCGCCCTCCTCGAGCGGTTTGAACTTGTTGAACAGCGGGAAGATCCAGGTCGGCGCGATGAACTGCACGAAGAGCGTGAACAGCGCCGTCGCGCCCCAGCACAGGAGCCACGCACTCGCGCCCGCGCGCTCGAAAAACCACAGGATCGCGGCCAGGAGCGGCGTGCCGAGCACGACGCCCAGCGCCAGCCCCTTGGCCGTGTCCGCCCAGAACGTCGCGCGCGTGGATTTGTTGAAGCCGAAGCGCTCCTCGATCACGAAGGTCGAGTAGTAGCGGAACGGCAGGTCGACGATCATCTTCACCAGCGCCAGCGCGGCGATGAACAGGAGTCCGGTCGCGATCGGCCCGAAGCCGAAGCCACGCGTCCAGCCGTCGAGCCAGGCGAACCCGCCCGCGAACCAGAAGCCGAGCAGGAGCACGAGGTCGAGCGCCTGCGGCCAGAACGAGAAGCGCGTGCGCGCGCGCGTGTACTCCTGCGAACGCGCGTAACGCTGGGCGTCGTAGACCCCTTCGAACCCCGCCGGCAGCTCGGGCCGCAGCGCCTTCAGGTTGAGGACGTCGGCCGCGAGCGACAGGGCGTTCTGGAACAGGATCGCCCCGAGGATCAGGAGCGCGTAGGAGTTCATGTGCTCCGTAGGCTAGCCGGGAGCGCCGGACGGGCGTCGCGAATTCGGAGGCCACGGCCAACAGGTCGTCGGCCGCCGGCAGATCCCCTGCGTGTTCGCCGCGGTAGAGCCACAAGATGCGGCCGCCGCGCGCGACCAGGGCCGCGCCGGGCACGAGCAGGGTGTCGCTCTCCTTGGCGAAGGTGCGAGCCCAGCTCTGCTTGAAGCCCTGCTTCGAGGCCTGCGAACGCCGGCGGTGCAGGTCCACCGAGGTGAAGAGCTTCCAGAAGCTCATGCGCCCCAGGCCCATGGCGCCGTAGCTCTCGTGCAGCGGGTCGGCGATGCAGTGCAGCTCGGCCCCGCACAGGCCGCGCAGCTCCCCCGGCCGTGCCTGGACAACGCAGGCCAGGGCCACGCCGCGCTCCTCGAGCTTGGGCTGGGTCTCGCGCAACTGCGCGAGCGTTTCCTGGAAGAACAGTCAGCCGCAGTGGCGCAGCCAGATGAACAGGGCCGGGCCCTCCGACCAGACGTCCGAGAAGCGGGCGGTCGATCCGCTCGGGCGGGTGTACTCGTGATCGGGCGCGCGGTGGCCGATCTTCCAGGAGAGAACCATGGTGCGAAAACGGGGTGAGTCGCTCTTCCGTTGGATACAGATAGAGTAGCGCGCCCTCGCCGTTTGGTGACATGGACTCCAGCTCTCCCGCCCCGCAACCCTCGAAGCTCAAGCCGCTGCTCGATTTCGGGCCGCTGCTGGTCTTCTTCGCCGTCAACGCCAAGTGGGGACTGCTGGCCGCCACCGGGGCCCTGATCCCCCTGTCGGTGATCGCGCTGGCCGTCTCCTGGAAGCTCGAGGGCCGGGTCTCGCGCGTCGCCCTGTTCGGCACGCTCGCCGTGATCGTCTTCGGCGGCCTGACACTCGCCATGCGGGACGAGACCTTCATCAAGATCAAGGTGACGGTGCTCAACGCGCTCCTCGGCCTCGTGCTCGGCGTGGGCCTGTTGCGCGGCAAGTCGCTCCTGAAGGCGCTCCTCGGCTCGAGCCTGCGCCTGACCGACGCGGGCTGGCGCCTCCTGACCCTGCGCTTCGCCCTGTTCTTCTTCTTCCTCGCCGGCCTGAACGAGGTCCTGCGGCGCACGCTGTCCACCCCCGACTGGGTGACCATCAAGGTCTTCGGCGTCCTCGGCGCGACCTTCCTGTTCATGCTGCTGCAGGCGCCGCTGATGCAGAAGCACGCGCTCGAGGAGGGCGAGGGTTGAGCGCGCCAGGGTTGAGCGCGACTGTGTAACCGTACTGCTGGGGTCGAGTGCCGCACTTCGGGAAGAGGCCTATCTTGGAGCGCTCGTGTCCCAGCCTCGTCCTAGCCCGATCCGGGTCCTGCTGCTCACGGCGCTCCTGTGCCTGATCTGGGGCAGCACCTGGGTCGTCATCAAGAACGGGCTCGAAGATCTGCCGCCGCTCGGGTCGGCCGCGGCGCGCTTCACGCTGGCGGCGGCGGTGATGAGCTACCTGTGCATGCTGTTCGCCGCGCGCGAGGGTGGAGCACGGCCGACGCTCGCGCTGACCTTGGTTCTCGGCAGTCTGAACTTCGCCCTCTCCTACGGCATCGTGTACTGGACCGAGGCGCGCTTGCCGTCGGCGCTCGTCAGCGTCCTGTGGGCGGTCTACCCGCTGCTGCAGGCGCTGGTCGGGCACGTGTTCCTGCCCGGCGAACGGCTCGCTCCGACGCAGGGGCTGGGCTTCGGGCTCGGCTTCCTGGGCGTGGCCGCGCTGTTCGCCACCGATCTGCGCGGGCTCGGGCCCGAGGCGATCCCGGCCGGCGCGGTGCTGCTTCTCTCGCCGCTCGTCTCGGCCATCGGGACCACCT
>JANOGB010000084.1:0-1597 GCA_031413955.1 Planctomycetota bacterium
GACCGCCTTCGGGCTCTACTTCTGGCTCCTGCGCCACACGCCCGCCAACCGTCTGAGCGTGATCGCCTACGTCACCCCGGCGGTCGCACTGGGCCTCGGGTTCGTCGTGCGGGACGAGCCGATCGGAGCGTGGACGCTGGCCGGCCTGGGATCCATCCTCGCGGGCGTGTTCCTCGTCCACCGCGGCGGAGCGAAGCCGAGGGCCCGGGTCGCCGGCGCGACGGCTGGCTCGTGAGGCGCTGAGTCGAGCCAGTAAGAAGCCCGCGAGGCAGCGCTCGCGATGCACTTGGAGCCGAGCTCAACCCAGGGGTCAGGGGATGCCTGGCGTCCTCCTGCGACGCAATCTGACACCGCCAGCAGTCTGTCCGGCCCTCGCCCGGCATGGACTGCCGTCGAGACCGATCCCCCCGCGCCCGGCGCCGCCGAGAGCCCGAGCGCGGAGTGCTCCACCAGATCCTCCTGCGCCACCTGCAGACCTCGATGTGGTGTATCGCGACGCCAAGGGCGCGGAGCACCAGGCCACATGCAAGGTCTCGACCTTTGGAGCCGTCTACTGGCTGGACCAGCCCCAGGGCAAACGGGGATAAGCTCTGGCTTCTCCGCGTCTCAGCGATCCTTCCAGTAGCCCGGACGCCGCTTCGCGTGTGCCACGGCGAGGATCTCGATCCGATCTTCGAGCTCGCGGTACACGAGGTAGAACGGGAAGCGTTCGAAGAGACAGCGGCGCGTACCAAGAGTGGAGGACGGCCAGGTCCCGGGCGATTCGATCACACGGGCAACAGCACGGTCGAGCTCGCCCGAGAAGGCCACGGCGGCACGCGGGTTTCGCTGCTCGTACCAGGAGAAGGCTTCGCGGGCTTCGGCGACGGCTTCGGCGTGGAAGACGACCCGCGCGTGGCTGGCCATCAGCTACCCAGGATGATGCGGCGGGCTTGGCTCCAGGGGATGCTTCGGACCCGTCCCTCATCCATGTCGCGGATGCGCTTCTCGATCTCCTGGGCCCAGGCAGCTTCGGCATCCTCGTCGACTTCCTCGTCGAGACTCTCGATCAACGCGCTGGCGAGGGCGGCCCTGGCTTCGGGAGGCAGGCTCATTGCCGCCTCGAAAAGCTTGTCGCTCGGTGTTCCGTTCCCCTTGGCGCTTTCTGCCATGGGATCAGGCTAACCAGGTGAGCAGTGGGCGGCAACCTGTCCGGGGCCAGGCGTCGCTCACCCTAGCCGCACTGCCGTGCCGTAGGCCAGCATCTCGGCCGCGTCGTCGCCGATGTCGCTGGACATGAAGCGCAGGCCGACGATCGCGTCGGCGCCGCGCGCGCGGGCTTCCTCGACCATGCGGTCGAGCGCCTGCTCGCGCGATTCAGCCAGGAGCTTGGTGTACTCGGTGACCTCGCCGCCGACCAGGTTCCTGCAGGCGCTGGTCGGGCACCTGTTCCTGCCCGGCGAACGGCTCGCGCCGGCGCAGGGGCTGGGCTTCGGGCTCGGCTTCCTGGGCGTGGCCGCGCTGTTCGCCACCGATCTGCGCGGGCTCGGGCCCGAGGCGATCCCGGCCGGCGCGGTGCTGCTTCTCTCGCCGCTCGTCTCGGCCATCGGGACCACCT
>JANOGB010000085.1:0-2272 GCA_031413955.1 Planctomycetota bacterium
ACGGCCCGAGCTGCGTCTGGTGGTCATGTCGGCCACGATCGACGCGCACGAGATCGCGCGCTGGCTGGGCGACGCGCCGGTACTCTCGAGCGAGGGTCGGCTGCACCCGGTGACCGTCGAGCACCTCGAGCGCGACGATGATCGGCCGCTGCACCTGCAGGTCGCGAACGGGGTCGGCCGCGCGCTCGAGCGCACCAGCGGAGACGTGCTCGCCTTCCTGCCCGGCGTGGGCGAGATCCGCCGCACGCGCGAGGCCCTCGAGCCGGTCGCCGAGCGCCGCGGCCTCTTGCTCGCCGAACTCTACGGCGACCTTCCACTCGAGGAGCAGGACCGCGCCTTGCGCCCCGGCCCGAAGCGGCGCGTCGTGCTCGCCACCAACGTGGCCGAGACCTCGGTCACGGTCGAGGGCGTCACGGCCGTGGTCGACTCCGGGATGGCGCGCGTCGCGCGCTACGACCCGGGCGTCGGGCTCGACCGGCTCGCGCTGGAGCGCATCTCACGAGCCTCGGCCGAGCAGCGCGCCGGCCGCGCGGGCCGCACGGCACCTGGCATCGCCTTGCGCCTCTGGACCGAGCGCGAGCAGCGCTCGATGAGCGAGCGCGGCGAGCCCGAGATCCGCCGCGTCGACCTCGCCGGGCCGCTCCTGTCGCTGTTCGTCTTCGGCGAGACCGACGTGCGCGCTTTCCCGTGGTTCGAGGAGCCGTCGGATGCCGCCGTCGAGCGCGCGCTCGAGCTCCTGCGACGCCTGGGGGCGCTCGATGCGCGCGGCGTGACGGCGCGTGGCCGGCACCTCGCCAAGCTGCCCGTGCACCCGCGCCTCGGCTGCCTCTTGCTCGCGGCCCACGCGCAGGGCGTGCTCGCGCTCGGCGCCCTCGCCGCGGCGCTGTTGCAGGAGCGCGATCCCTTCGTGCGCGGCGCACGGCGCGGGAGGAGCGAACTCGGCTCGGACGTGCTCGAGCGCGCGCTCCTCCTGCGCGAGTTCGCCGAGGGCGGACGCTCGTCCGGTGGCGATTTGAACACCGGCGCGGCGCGCTTCGTCGTTCGCGTCGCGGAAGCGCTGCGCGACGAGGTCGAGCGCGCGCTCGGGCAGGAACGGGAGCTCGATCTGCCCGAAGCCGAGGTCTTCGAGCGCGCCGTGCTGGCGGCCTACTCCGACCGCCTCGCGCGCCGGCGCGAGCCAGGCTCGCCCAAGGGCGTGATGGTCGGCGGGCGCGGCGTGCAGCTCGCGCGCGAGAGCGCCGTGACCGACGCCGAGCTCTTCTGCTGCGTCGAGCTCGATGCCGGCAAGAGCGAAGCGCTCGTGCGCCAGGCCTCGGCCGTCGAGCGCGCCTGGCTCGAGCCCGCGCGCCTGCGCACGGAGTCGACTTGCAGCCTCGACGAGCGCAGCGGCCGCGTCGTTGCGCTGCGCCGGACGTTGTTCGAGGACCTCGCGCTCGACGAGGTCGAGACCGGCGAGGTCGACGACGAGCTCGCCGCGCGCGCGCTGGCCGAGGCCGCGGCGCGCGATCTCGCGCGCTGGCTGCCGCTCGCCGAGCCGGAAACCGCGCAGTTTCTCGCGCGCCTGCGCTCGCTGCGCGCCTGGTTGCCGGAGCTCGAGCTACCCGCTTTCGATGACACCGAGCTCGTCGCGCTGCTCCCCGAGCACGCGTTCGGCGCGCGCTCGCTCGCGGAACTCAAGAAGCGCGACCTCGCCGCCTTCCTGCACTCCAAGCTCACCTTCGAGCAGCAGCGCGCGCTCGACAAGGAGGCCCCCGAATCGCTTCCGGTCCCGAGCGGCTCCCGCATCCGCCTCACCTACGAGCCGGGCCGCGCGCCGGTCCTCGCCGCGCGCATCCAGGAGCTCTTCGGCCTGGCCGAGACCCCACGCATCGCCCGCGGCCGCGTGAGCGTGCTCCTGCACCTGCTCGCTCCCAACCACCGCCCGCAACAGGTCACCGACGACCTCGCGAGCTTCTGGAACGACGCCTACCACAAGATCCGCGGCGAGCTCGCCCGCCGCTACCCGCGCCACGCCTGGCCGGCCGACCCGTGGAACGCCACGCCGGAGCGCCGCCCGAAGCGCAAGCGCTGAGCAGGCACGACCACCGCCGGCCGGCTGCGCGCGGCGTGGCACGGTCAATGTGCAACTGGTGGCCTACACCAGCTACAAGCACCCCTGGCCCCTGGCCGACGGCACAACGCTGGAGCGCACCGCCTGGGTAGCGCCAGACAAAATGCGCGGCTTCCTGGCACTGGAAAGCGTAGTCCGCCGCGAAGGCAGGATGATTGAGGG
>JANOGB010000086.1:0-2692 GCA_031413955.1 Planctomycetota bacterium
GCTGATCGACGACTTGCGCCTCGAGCAGGCGCCCGGGACGTCGCTGCGCTACGGTTGTGATGCGAGCGTGCGCAGCAGCTTGACCGTGCTCTCCGGGGCGCCGCGCCTCGGCGCGACGCTCACGCTCGGCGTCGACAATCCACTCGGCACGCAGGGCCCGAACTCGCGCGCCTTCGCGTGGATGTCGCTGAAAGCCGATGCGGCCTATCCCTGCGGGACGCCGCTCGTGAACTTCGGCATGGCCGGGCCCGGCGCCATGGGCGAGATCCTGGTGAATCGCTCGACCGGCAACCTGATCAAGACCGCGACCGGCGGCCTGTGGAGCACGCCGGGCACACCCGCCCCGGTTCCGCTGCTGATGCCGAGCGCGCTCTCCTGGCTCGGCACGCCGCTCTACGTGCAGGGCTTCCTGACCGACTCCCGAATCACCTACGGCGTGCGCACCGGCGTGACCGACGCGCTGAAGCTGCTCATCGGCCCCTGAGCAGCGCTCCGCCACTCTCGAACAACCCCTGGAAGGAAAGACGGGGCATGGATCCTCACGGACCCATGCCCCGTCTCGTTTCTCTCCGGATCAGGGCTTGACGCGCTTGAAGCTCCTCGTGGTCTCGGCCTTCTGGCCGTCGACCTCCGCGTAGGGGTAGACGAAAAAATTCAGCGTGCCCGCGGCCGGCGCGGGCGTCAGGGTGAGGTCGCGGCCGCCGGTCATGGTCACGCGGTCGGCGTCGAGCGTGCCGAAGAAGAAGTCGGTCTTCTCCGGATGCTTGTCGGCCTCCGAGATGTCGATCGGCATCCAGCCCTGGCCATCGAGCCACACGTAGGCCCAGCAGTGGTAGCCGCCGACCTTGGCCTCCTTCTCTTCGCCGTCCGGGATGGAGAAGCCCATCTCGAAACGTACCGGCATGCCCTTCACGCGCGCCAAGCCCATGAAGTAGCTGTGGAAGTCGGTGCAGTTCCCGAACTTGGCGTCGCAGGCCCACTCGGCGTCGCCGCGGCCCCAGCTCTTGTCGTTCTCGGGCTTGTCGTACTTCATGCGCTCGAGCGTGTGATCGTAGAGCGAGCGGACGGCCGCCTTCGGATCTTCGGGGAGCTTCAGGGCCGCGGCCACGGCCGCAACCTTGCCGTCGAGCGGGATCATCTTGTCGGGCTGCTTGAGCTCGGCCAGCTCCTCGGGGCTGGCCTGACCGCCTCCCCTGGTCTCGTAGCGCGTCACGTCGAAGGCCAGGTCGACCTCGATCGGCACGCCGGCGCTCTCGACGCACACCGAGCGACCGAAGCCGCCGCTGATGTCGTGGAAGGTCCACTTCAGCCCGCCCTTGCTGCCGCTCTTCATGTCGTCGGGCTTCGCTCCCATGACCGTTCCCACTCCGGCACCGGTGGCCTTGAAGACCAGCCTGCTGATCTTCTGGTCGGGCGTATCGAGTGGAACCGGGATCCACAACCGCACTTGCTTGGCGCCGCTCGGCACCTCGGGTACGGCGGCCGTGTAGGTGAAGCGGAAGGAACGATTCGGGCGGGAAGTGTCGAGCTGCGCGCCCTGGGTCGAGAGCAGCGCGGCCAGCGTGAAAGTCGTGAGGATCATGGGATCGTTGGAGGGAGCGAGGAAAGGAGGCCTTCAGGCGGCCCGTCGTCCCGCGTAGGATGCGCGGGCGCGGAGAATAGCGGATGGAATTCGATCAACTGCGCACATTCCTGGCCGTCCTGGAGCACAAGAGCTTCGTGCGCGCCGGGCAGGCGTTGCACGTCGGGCAGTCGACGGTCAGCTTCCACGTCAAGGCGCTGGAGCAGCGCGTGGGCGCGACCCTGCTCGAGCGCGGGCGCGGAACCGTCGCGCCGACTGCCGCCGGCCGCATCCTGCAGCCCTATGCCGAGCGCATCGTGGGTCTGGTGGACGAAGCCGCGGCGCGCCTGCACGCCGGCGAGACCGGCGAGGTCGGGCGCCTCGTCCTCGCGGCCTCGACCATTCCCGGGGAGGTCCTCCTGCCTGCGCTCCTGGCCGAGCTGCGCCGGCGTCATCCCCGCATCCGGGTCGAGATGAGCGTTTCCGACTCGGAAAAGGCCGCTTCCGCGGTGCTCGCCAAGGAAGCGGACCTGGCGCTCGTCGGCAGCAAGCCGCGCGACCGTCGCCTCTCCGCGACCGTCTTCGCGAGCGACGAGATCGTGCTCGTCGGTCCCACGCCGAATCCCTTCGCGCCCTCCGGCAAGTTGACCCTGAAGGAGCTGCGCGAGGTTCCGCTCATCCTGCGCGAGCAGGGCTCGGGCACGCGTGACGCGATCGCGCGCATCCTGCCGCATCTCGGCGAGCAGTCCGCCGCGCTGCGCGTGGGCAGCAGCGAAGCCGCGAAGCGTTGCGTGCAGCATGGACTGGGGCTGGCCTTCTTGTCGCGTCAGGCAGTGGCGACCGAACTCGCCGCGGGGCTGTTCCAGATCGTCGAGCTGCCCGGCACCCCCGCGCGGCGGACATTCTATGTGGTCCGCCACCGCGCGGTGTCGCCCTCGGCGGCGGCGCGCGCCTTCCTGGAACTCGTCCATCCACTCCATCGATGAGCGCGCCCGCGTTCATCCACTCCATCGATGAGCGCGCTCACGCGCATCGATAGCATTCGACGACCAGGCTCTCCGTAGCCGTTACGCTCACCGACCTGGTGAAGGTCGAAGGCCCGGTGCGCGAGCAGGAACGCGAGGAGCTGCG
>JANOGB010000087.1:0-12140 GCA_031413955.1 Planctomycetota bacterium
TTGAGCACTCCGAACGCGATCATCCAGATTCCGATCCGGCGCATTCTCGTCCTTCGAAGTGGGGCCCGATCAACTCAAACGCACCGCCGTGCCGTACGCCAGCATCTCGGCCGCGTCGTCGCCGATGTCGCTGGACATGAAGCGCAGGCCCACGATCGCTTGCGCGCCGCGCGCGCGGGCTTCTTCGACCATCCGATCGAGGGCTTGCTCGCGCGATTCGGCCAGGAGCTTGGTGTACTCGGTGACCTCGCCGCCGACGAGATTCTTGAGCTTGGCGAGGACGTCGCGGCCGATGTGCGCGGAACGCACGGAGCTGCCGCGCACGAGGCCGATGACCTCGGTGATGGTGCGACCAGGAACGTCGTCGGTCGTGCACAGGATCATCGCTGGACCTTTCGATAGGGATCGAGCGGCAGGGTGCGCAGGCGTGCGCGCAGCGTGGCGCCGAGGAGCAGTGCACCGCCGAGGAGCAGCGCGCAGAAGAGCAGCTTCAGCGCGAGCGGGGCATCCGACAGGAAGAGCTGCCACAGCCCGAAGGCCGAGACGCCCAGGAATCCCAGGACGAGCAGGATCCACCCCACACCCAGCGCGGTTCGCTGCAGCGGATCGCGCGCCAGCGCGTCCCACTCGTGGTCCATCGGTTCCTTCGGCGCGGCGGCGCGCGCCAGGAGCTCGAGCGACTGCAATGCGCTCACCTCGTGCCGCAGTTCGGGGCTGGCGGCCAGGCGACCCTCGAACTCGGCGCGCCCCTCGGCCGTGAGCTCGCCGTCGACGTAGGCCATGGCCAGCAGCTCGTCGCGGGTCGGTTCGCGCTCGCTCATCGTCGTTCCTCCGCACGGGAATCGGCGCGCGCGGGCGCACCCTCCTCGAAGTAGCCCGCGAGCGCCTCGCGCAACCGCCGTCGCGCGTGGAACAGGCGCGACATCACCGTGCCCTCCGGGATCTGCAGCTCGCGCGCGATCTCGGAGTAGGTGAGCTCCTGGAAATGGCGCAGGCCGAGGATCTCGCGGTCGCGCGCCGCGAGGCGCCGAAAGCCCTGCCAGAAGACCGTGCGGCGTTCCTCGGCGCCGAGACCGTCGGTGGGCGCGGGGCTTTCGGTGTCGGTGATCTCCCAGTCGGGCTCGCCCTCTTCCCGTCCGCCCGAGAGCGAACGCGCACGCAGGCGCTTCGTGCTGCGCAGGAAGCTGAAGCAAGTGTTGCGCAGGATGCGGTGGAACCAGGGCAGGAAGGGCTCGCCCTCGCGGTAGGTATCGCGCGCGCGAAAAGTCTTGAGAAAAGCCTCCTGGGAGAGCTCGAGCGCGTCCTCACGCGAGCCGACCCAGGCGCGGGCGAGCTGAAATGCGCGGTTGCGCAGGGCCGAGGTCAGCTCGTCGAAGGCCGCCGGGTCGCCGTGCTTGGCACGCGTCATCCAGGCGCTCGCGCGGGCTTCCATCGCGCCCTCGTACTCCTTGCCGGCGGGGCCCTTCAAAGGCAGATCTGCGAAGTTTTCGGCCAAGAATAGGCTCCTCAGGCGCCGGCCAGGCGTAGCAGGTGGCGCGCGGCGCGCGCGACGGCCCCGCTCGGTCCCAGGCGCGCGGCGGCGGTTTCGAGCTCGGCCACGTTGCGGGCCCGGAAGGTCGGCTCGAAGAGGGCGCGCTCGAGATGGGCAAGGCAGGCTGCACGCGGGCCGGCGCCGTGGAAGCAGGCCTCCCAGTAGACCGGAGCGCGCGCCAGCAGGTTGACGGAGGAGAACCAGGGCACGGTCAGGAGATGGGGCGCCACGCGGCTCGCGCAGGCGCCGTTCACCCGGTAGACGACCGCGGCCGGCAGGCGCTGGTGCAGGAGGTCGATCAGTACCGTGCCCGAGACCGACAAGGCCGCGCGCGCTCGGCCGAGCTCGGCGTGCAGGCCGCCGATGGCCAGGCGCACCCAGGTTCGGGCGCCGGCGGCAGAGAGGTGCGCCTCGAGCTCCGCAGCGCGCTGCGCGCTCTCGTGCGGCAGCACGATCTCGAGCTCGGGATGGGAATCGTGCAGCTCGCGCGCGACCTCCAGCATCCACGGCAGGTTGCGCGCGATCACGGAGCTGCGGCTGCCGGGCAGGAGCACGAGGGCGGCTCGGCGCGGGTCGTCGCTCGCAGGCGCGGGCGCCAGCCCGTCCAGCGCCGGATGCCCCACGTGGGCCGTGCGCACGCCGTGACGAGCGAACCAGCTCGGCTCGAAGGGCAGGATCGTGAGCGCGAGTGCGAAGGCCTCGCGGTAGGCGTGCACGCGCCAGGGTGCCCAGCCCCAGTACTGGGGCGCAACGAAGTGCGCGCTCTGCAGGCCGGCCCGGCGCGCGATGCGCGCGAGCGGCACGAACAGGGCCGGTGAGTCGACCGGCACGACGAGGTCGGGGCGAAAACGCGCCAGGGCTGCGCCCGTGCCGGTGAGGAGGCGCGCGTAGTAGGGCAGCGAGCGCAGCGGATCGAGCCCCATGGAGGCACGCGCCAGGGGATCGCCGATGGTCTCGACGCCGAGCGCGCGCGTGGCCGCGCCGCCCAGGGCCAGGATCTCGGGCGCGGGCGCGCCGGCGCGGGCGAGCTCTTCACGCAGGCACTGGATCAGGCGCACCGCATGGCGCTCGCCCGAGGGCTCGGCGCTGGCCACGAAGAGTCGCAGGGGCCGTCCGGGCAGGGCGCGCGGCGCGGGCGCGTCCTCGACGGGCCGGGCGCTCTCGAGGTCGAGCGCGAGCTCGCGCCGCAACCGGCTGGCCCGCGCGAGATGACGCGCGGCCCGCAGCGGCAGGGCGAGCGCGTTGCCGGCCGCGCGCGCGAGTTCCGCCGCCACGGCGCGGCGGGCCGGGAACGCGCTCGTACTCGTGGTCGCGGTCGGCAGGGCGTGCGCACTCGCTCCTGCGCCCGGATCCAGGGCTACCGTCATCGCGGGTATTGGACCCGTTGCCGCGCGCGCGAAGCAAGCCGCCGGTCATGGAGCGCTACAATCCGACGTGTGCTGCGCCTCGTCGGATTCTTCGTGCTCGCGGTCCTGCTCGCCTCCGTGCTCGGCTACGTGCCGGTAATCGGGCCGCTCTTTCGCCACACGGGGCTGATCGGGATCCTGATCTCGGCGGCGCTGCTCTCGGCGATCGTGACCCGCGTGAGCCAGCGCTTGGTCACGGCGCGCAAGCTGCGCTCCGAGCTGCGCGCTCTGGGCGAGGTCGGCAATGCGCGCGGCCATGGCAAGATCGGCGCCTTGTACCTCGCGCGCGGCCGGCCGCGCGCGGCGCTGGAACACCTGGCGGAGGCGGCTCGCGGCGAGCCCGAGCTGGCCGAGTGGCATTATCGCCTCGGCCTCGCGCGCCTCGCGACGCGGGATGCCACGGGCGCGCTGGCGGACTTCGAGCGTTGCGTCGAGCGCGAGGAGGAGCACGCCTACGGCGCAGCTCAGATGCGGCGCGCGGAGTGCCTGCAACGAATTGGACGTGCCGAGGAGGCGCTCGAGGCGCTGGCGCTCTTCGAGCGCAACCACGGGCCCAGCCCGGAAGGCCTCTACCGGCGCGGGCAAGCGCTGCGTAGCCTCGGCAAGAAGCGCGCAGCACGCGCGGCCTTTGCCGAGGTAGCCGCGCTCGCGAGCAAGGCCTCGCGCTACCAGAAACGCGAGGCCGGTTGGTGGGCGTTCCGGGCGGGCCTGGCCAAGCTGGTGTAGTGCTCAGCCGGGCACGCCAGGCTCCAGCCTGGCTCTGCGGTCTTCCTTTTTCCTTCCTCTCCTGGAAGAGCGGAACAAGCAAGAGAGAAGAGCCAGGCTGGAGCCTGGCGTGCCCGGCTGAATCGAATCACGGGCAGCGGCGGCGGAAGGCGAACAACGAACCGGCGAGGCACGCGCCGATCGTGGCGGCGAGCCCGAGCACGATCGGCGCGTTCCAGCGACCGTCGTCGTACAGGGCGAGCAGCACGTCCATGTCGCACAGCCGGAAGAGCGACGCGTGCGTGACGGTCTTGATCATGTACAGCGCGAACTGGAAGACGCTCACGAACAGGATCGTGAGCGCGATCTTGTTCGGGTTCGAGCCGAGGCACGAGCACAGGAAGGTCACGCCGTAGATCGCCAGCAGGAACAGCGACTGCTGCGCGGCGCACAGGAGGTAAGGCGCGTAGGCTTCGTACTCTTCCACGCGCTCGGCCAGCAGCGGGATGGTGAGCGTGGTCAGGAAGACCGGCACGACCAGGGCGAGCGCGCCGGCCGCATAACGCTCGAGCAGGAGCCGCGTGCGGGAGAAGGGCCGGGCGAGCAGGAGCTCGAGCGTTCCCCGATGGGCCTCGCCGGCCACGGCCGGCGCGGCGAACAGCACGGCCGCCGCCGTGCCGAGCGCGTTGCAGCCCTTGAAGAAGTGCTGGGCCAGGACATAGGCGGGCAGACCGTATTCCTCGATCTTCCCGACCATCTCGTCGCCGACGATGGGCACGCTCTTGGCCATCGAGCGGATGGCGCTCATGTTCTCCAGGAACTCGGGCCAGAAGAGGATCGCCGCGGCCAGCATGGCCTCGAGCAGGAGCGCGTAGGCGAGCGCGAAGAACGCGAGTCCGGTGAGCCGCGCCATCACACGCCCTCCACGCCGTAGAGCTCGCGGTACAGCTCGGCCAGGGAGAGCTCGCCGTACACGATCGAGCGCACCGCCGGCAAACCGGGGGCGCCGAGCAGCGTGCGCAGTGTCGCGACCCCGTCGCCACGCGGGAAGAACAGCGTCGCGCGTTCCCCTTCCAGGCGTAGCTCGGGCGCGCCCGCGTTCGCGAGCACGCGCTCGAGCACCGCGCGCTCGGGAACGGTGACCCAGGTCACGCGCAACGATTCGCGCGCGCGCCGGTAGAGGTCGCGCGCACTGGCCTCGTCCAGGAGCTGGCCCAACTTGAGAAATAGCTGGCGCGAGGAACCGCGCTCGACCTCGCCCAGGTGGTGCGAGGAGACGAGCAGTGTCGTCCCGCGCGCGGCGTCCGCGCGCAGCAGCTCGAGCACCTGCGCGCGGCGGGTGGGATCGAGGCCCTCGGTGGGCTCGTCCAGCACGCGCACGCGCACCTCGGGCGCAAGAGCCGCGGCGAGCAGGAGCTGGCGCTTCATGCCATGGCTGAAGCCGCGCAGCTTGCGCTCGAGCGGCAGCTCGAAGCCCGTCGCGAGCTCGGCGGCGCGCGCGAGCGCCGCGCGACCGCGGCCGCGCAGGCACCAGGCGAGGTGCGACCGAGCCGTGAGCTCGCCGTACACGTGCAGCTCGCCGCACAGGTAGGTCGCGCGGCGGCGGATGCCGAGCCCGTCGCCGGTGAGTTGCACGCCGTCGACCTCGGCCGTGCCCGCGTCGGGCCGCACCAGACCGAGCAGCATGCGCAGCAGCGTGCTCTTGCCGCTGCCGTTCGGACCGAGCAGCGCCGTGATCCCGCCCGGGCCGATCTCGGTCGTGAGCGGCTTGACCGCCACGTTGGTGCCGAAACGGCGCGTGAGGCCGGCGATGCGGATCGCCCCGTTGGCCGAGGCAGTGCTCACGGCAGCAGGCCCTCCGCGCGCAGCTTCTCGTGCGCGAGCCGTGCGATGTGCGCGTAGCCCGCGCCGGTCAGGTGCATGTCGGGCTCGGCCGGAATCGCGACCGGAAAGCCAGCGAAGTAGGGCAGCTGCTCGGCATAGGGGAGCTCGTCCCAGACGCGGCCGGCTGCGCGCGCCCGGTCGCGGGCCCACGCCAGGGCTTCCTGCAGGCGCTCGTCGGCGATGTACTGATCCGTCAGGCAGTCCGGCGGCGCGCCCGCCGCGAAACGGTCGACGTTGTCGGCGTAGCCGCGCAGCCAGCCGAGCAGGTGCAGCGCGGGAAGGTCGAGCTCGGCGCACACCTCGCGGAACCACGCGTCGAGCGGCAGACCCGGCCAGTCGGCCTGGCGCGCGCTGCCGAGGAACGTCATCAGCGGCTGGTGGATCACGAACAGCGGCAGCTCGCGTTCACGGCACAGCGCGGCGATGCGCGCGAGAGCCGCGCGCGCGTAGGCCTGGTTGTCGGGCCGCACGAAGGCCCAGGGCACGCGCGGTTCGAGGTGTGGCCGCGGGCCGTTCTCGGCCGCGCGCGCGTGCTGCGCCGCGATCCAGCCATAGCTGTGACTCCAGCGCCACAGCGTGCGCTTGAAGCTCACGGGCAGCGGCAGGAAGTCGCGCCGCAGGAGGCCCAGTTCCTCGTCGAAGTAGAAACCCGACTGCTCGAGGTCGTTCGTGTTGCAGTAGAGCAGCACGAGATCGGGCTCGAGGGCCAGGCCGTCCTGCTCGAGGGCGCGCAGCGTCTGGCCGAGGTGGTAGCCGGGCACGCCGAGATCCAGGGCGCGCCACGTGCGGCCGCTCGCGAGCTCGGCCTCGCGCAAGTTGGCGCGCGCGGCGAGCTGGGAAACGAGCGTCTCCTCCTCGTCGCACCACAGTCCGAAGGCGTAGGAGTCGCCCAGGCACAGGAGCCGCCGCTCGTGCGCGGGCTTCGCGGCCGGGACCTCGGCCCCGCGCGTGCGCTGCGGCGAGACGCGAAAACGCCAGCCGTCGATCTCGGCCTCCGCGCCGGGGCGCATGGCGTAGCGCCGGACCGGATCCGCGAGCTCCTCGAACAGGTGCGCCCGGGTCAGGGCCACCCAGCGGCGGTTGGTGTGCGTGACGTTGTGCTCGAGGGCGCGCTCGCGCTGGTGCGTGAGGCGCAGGCCGAGCTCGGCCGCCAGCGTGAGCAGGGCCAGCGTGAACACGGCGACGAGAAGACCCCGGCGCAGCTTGCGCCCTCGTTCCCCGCGTCCGACAGCCTCGGCCACGGCGGCAAAGCCGTGGTGGTCGTGCTCGTCGCCCGGCCCGTGTTCGTGGCCACCAGGTTCGTCGGCGCGTTCCTCGGAGCCTGGACCCAGGGCCATGCGGCGGGAGAATAGGGGTCCCGCGCAGGCGTCGCAACCCACAGCAACCCACAGGAGAGAGTCGCAGCGCTTGGAGCCCGAGGTCGTAGAGGTATGGAAGCGCGATGCGCTCGGGCGCGTCGAGCTCGTGCAGAGCGACGGCCTGCGCGCCGTGCGGCGCGTGGCTGCGGGCGGACGCATACCGTTCTCGCGCAGCCTGGCGCGGGCGCTGCTGCGGCGCGAGGGCCGGGCGCTGCGTGCGCTCGAGGGCGTGCCCGGCGTGGCGCGCGTGCTGGCGCAGTCGGCGGACGGCGGCGCCCTGCTGCGCAGTTTTCTCCCAGGCACGCCGCTGTGTCTCGCGTCCGCGCTGCCGCGCGATTTCTTCGAGCGCCTGGAGGAGCTCGTGTGCGCGCTGCACGAGCGCGGCGTGTGCCACAACGACCTGCACAAGGAGGGCAACGTGCTGGTCGGTGAAGACGGCTACCCGAACCTGGTCGACTTCCAGCTCGCGAGCTGGCACCCGCGCCGCGGTCGCAGCTTCGCGGTGCGCGCGCGCGAGGACCTGCGCCACGTGTGGAAGCACCGCTCGCACTACTTCCGCGCGCTGGGCGTGCCCGACCCGCTGAGTGAAGCGCCGCAGCGTTCCTTCCTGGCGGAGAGCTGGCGCCGCTTCGGGAAGCCGCTCTATGGCCGCATCAAGCGCAGCGCCTGGCTGCGACGGGAGTTCGCGTCCGGCGAAGCGCGCCGAGCGCAGGACGGGCCCTGGCCGAGCTGGAGCGCGCCCGTCGGGCCGCGCGCTACCCCCGCACGAAGTTCTCCAGCAGCTCCATCCCGCCCTCGCTGAGCACCGACTCGGGATGGAACTGCACGCCCTCGAGCGGCCACGTGCGGTGGCGCAGCCCCATCACGTCGCCGTCCTCGGCGCGCGCGCTGACCTCGAGGCACATGGGCAGGTCGGCCTCGAGCACGGCCAGGGAGTTGTAGCGCGTGAAGGCGAGCGGGCTGGCGAGACCCGCGAAGAGGCCGCGGCCGTCGTGCGTCACGCGCACGGTGCGACCGTGCACGGGTTCGCGTGCACGCGCCACGCGCGCGCCGAAGCCGACACCGATGGCCTGGAATCCGAGGCACACGCCCAGGGTCGGCACGGTGGGGGAGAGCTCGCGCAGCACGTGGAGCGCGAGCTCGGCCGCTTCCGGCCGGCCCGGACCCGGGCCCAGCACGAGCTTCGCCGGCCGGAGACGTCGCAGGGTCGCGAGGCTCGTGCGTCGGGCCGCGCGCACTTCCACGCGCGCGCCCAGGGTCTCCAGCGCCTGCACCAGGTTGAAGGTGAAGGAGTCGCGGTGGTCGAGCAGCAGGATCACGGAACGTGCGCTTGCGTGAAGGCCACGCTGCGCGGGGCTAACCGGAGCTACAGGATGTCTTCACGGTAGACCCAGCGCCGCGGACGATCGGAGTTGCGCCGGTTCACGATCACGCGCCACAGGTCTTGGGGCCCGAGGGCGGTGTAGAAGCTCCGCCCGTCGAGCTCGACCCGTCCGCTCAGCAGCCCCAGGAGCTGCAGGGGCTTCTTGGGTTCGAAGAAGAACACGCCCGCGCCGAGCTCGCTGTCGGCCAGCTGTTCGAGCTCGGGATTCGGCCGCAAGAGCACGCCCGTGACGCGCGGGTCGGAGCCGAGCTCGGCCTCGATCTCGAAGGGTTGGCCCGCGCGCCGGCCGCGCACGACCACCTTGGTCCCGGCCGGGGGCGTGCTGAGGCACAGGCGCGCGCAGGGCAGCTGGATCTCGGCCTCGGTGGCGAAGACGCCTCCGCCCATGGCCTCGACCAGGCCTTCCTCGCGCGTCGGGCCGTCCCCGAACCAGGCCGTGAACTCGATCCGTCCGCTCTGCGCCGTGCGACCCAGGAACACCACGCCGTAGTCGGTCGAGACGGCCAGCTCGTCCCCGCCGGCACCGTGCACCACGACCACCGGATCGAACGTATAGCGCGCGCTGCTCTCGAGCGAGATGCCGCGACAGGCCGGCAGCGCGGCGGCTGCGAGTGCCACGGTCCAGAACGAGGAGCGCATGGCGACCAGGCTGGCGCGCGCCTTCATCGAGCGCAAGAGTCCTTCACTTGGTGCCGCTCTTCTTCTGGAGCAGGGCGAGGAACGTGTCGCGGGCCGCGCGCAGTTCCTCGTTCTCGGGCTCGAGCTCGCAGGCGAGGTTGTAGTGTGCCTCCGCTTCGCCGAGGGCGTCGTCCGAGCCGGTGAGGCTCTTCACGTCGATCTCGTCATGCTCGAGGGTGAAGCCCGGCATGATCTGGATCACGCCACTCAGCATCCCCGCCAGGGTCGCGCGGTAGACGCCATCGAGCGGTGCAAGGTCGACGGCGGCTCGGTAGTCCTCGACGGCCTTCGCGGGGCTTCCCGTGGCGAATAACCGCAGCGTGCCGCGGGCCCAGTAGGCGCGCGGATCCTGGACGCCGCCCGTCAGGGCCGCGTCCAGGTCGTCGAAGGCGTCCTGGATCTCCTCGGGCCCGGGCGTGGAGGCTCGTTGCAGGATCTTCAAGCCGCGCAGGAAGCGCGCGCGCGGACCGTCGATGGCGAGCCCTGCGACGTAGGCCTTCCAGTCCTCTTCCAGCTGGCCGACGTCCTTCACGCCGAGCTTCTCGAGGAGCAGGCGCCGCACCTCACCGGGCGGGACTTCCTTCCAGCTCCCGTACTTGTTGCCGCCGGAGTCGTCGACTTCGAAGGCCACGCCCTTGGCGATGGTGTAGAGGTCCTTGAAGAACTTCCTGAACGCCTTCTCGTACTCGGGCTTGGCGTTGTTGAGGAAGTACACGAACGACCAGGCGTGGGCGTACTCGAAAGCCCCGAACTCTTCGCGCGGGAGCAGGAACAGTTTTTCGAGCGCGACGTAGCTCCCGTCCGCGATCGCTTCCTGCACGGTGAGCACGTTCTCGAGCGCGAGCTGGCCGGGCTGGATCTCGAGCTTGCCCTTCTTGTTTCTCTCGATCCTGGCCGAGCCGAAGTAGTCGGCCACGCCCTCGTTGATCCAGATGCAGGGCAGGCCCTGGGGCTCGATCAGGAAGGTCAAGAGGTGCGTGCCTTCGTGCAGCGCCACCAGGTCGGAGAACGAGGGGTCCTGGTAGTCGTGGAAGAAGTGCAGCTCGCCGTCGATGAAGTTGAAGAAGCCTGCCACGCCGGGCTCCGGCTTGGTGAGCTGCTGGAACTCCGGCCAGCTCTTGTAGATGCAGACGCGCATCTTGGTCTTCTTGAGCATGGGCGAAGGATCGATGCCCACGCGCTGGTCCATCAGCTCGTAGTAGGTCTCGAGCAGCTCGGCGTAGTAGTCGAGCACCTCGGGTGAGGTGTTGGACTGGATCCGGAAGTGCTTGGTCTCCTTGGTCCAGCCGTCGTGGAACTGCGCGTGCGCGGCGAGCTCCGCCGTGCGCGCCTTGCTGAGCCCGGCGGCGCGCGCGAGCTCGGCCTCGTAGGCGGACTTGCTCAGCCATTTGCCGCGGTAGCGCACGTACCCCTGGGCGAGCTTCTTCTTCTCGTCCTCGTTCTGGGGCACGTAGTCGGACATGTCGCCCTCGATCTCGACCGAGGCGACGAAGCGCTTCGGGCAGGTGATCTCGCCGCTCTCGAAGACCAGCTGGTAGCTGCCGTCGGGGAGCTCACGCGCCTTCTTGATCTCCAGGATGCGCCCATCGTGCGTGACCAGGCGGTCCGCCGTGGCGGGCGACGCGATCAAGAGCCCGAGTGCGCAGGCTCGGAGCGCGGTGGCGAGTCTCAGCGCGAGCTGACGCCCGCAACCCAAACGCACCGCGCAGACGCGCAGGTCGCGGAGCCTCGAGGAGGAAAGAAGAAGGGGCCTCCGGATCGTACGCTCCCGGAGAGCCGAAGCCCCGGAGGCCCCATCCTCTCTGATTTCTCTCTCCGCGATCCTCCGCGCTCTCCGGGCGAGAGTACGGAGCCAGGCGAGAGTACGGAGCCAGGCGAGAGTACGGAGCCAGGCGAGAGTACGGAGCCAGGCACGGCTTCGCCGGATTCCGGGTGCGCGCAGGAGTGATGAGGAGCGCAGGGCGGAATCCGGCAAAGCCGAGCCTGGCACCGCACTCTCGCCGTTGGGGCGGCGCGAAGCGCTTGTTTTGGGACTAGTAGCCCAGCCTGCTCTCCTCCCCGGAGGATTCAGAGGATGTAGTCCTTCCAGCTCTGCTCGAGCTCGGCCCAGTCGACGCCTTCGAATGCCTCGTCGACGGACTTGTCGAGATCGCCCGTCGTGGCCAGCGTCTCGAGGTAGCGCTCGAGGATGGAGCCCCAGGCCGGGTTCCAGTCCTTGGCCTTGTTCTTCGCGCCCGTGCGCAGGAAGTAGATCAGAGACCAGCCCTGGGCGTAGACCCTGTGACCGGGGATGCCGTACGGGTTGGCGCCCTCCGGCTCGTCGTAGTACTGCGGCTGGGTCCAGCGCACGAGCTCTTTCAGCGGCCCGTAGCCGAAGTTCTTCTTGTCCCTGCTCGCGACACCCTGGCGCAGCATCTCCTGGATGTTGCGGATGCGCCACGGGTTTTCGGTCAGCTCGAAGCGCCTGTGCTCGTACTCGTAACCGCTGTAGAAATCGCCCGTGCCCTCGTTGTACCAGCTGTGGGGCGAGAGGTTCCCGTAGAAGTAGAAGATGTACTGGTGGAAGGCCTCGTGGTTGAGCACGACCCACGTGTCCGCGCGGCCGCCGCCGGCCTGGTCGTCGAACAGCACGAGCTCCTCTGCGGCCGCGTACCAGTAACCCGGTGACTTGGGGCTGCCGCCGTACTGGACGTATTGTTCCACGTTCGAGCACACGCGTACCACGCTGGTGCGTGAGGCCGCGAGCGGATTGACGAGCGCCACGGTGCGTTCCGCGTCGTGCGTCTCCTTGGCACCCTTCTCCGTGGACTCGGGGTCCTTCTTCTTGTCAGGCAACACGCGGCGTGCCTTGTCCGGCGGATAGTCCACGAGGAAGATCTTGCGGATACCTTCGAGGCGTTCCTGCAGCTCTGTCAGGAACTCCTCGTCGGTCGAGTTCGAGACCAAGAAGTAGTTCTCGGTCTCGATCATGCGCCAGCCCGGCGTGCGCGCCATCTCGGCCTCGAGCTTGGCGCGCTTCAGGCTGCGGGGGTCGGTGCCGGCGGGTGCGCTCGTCTTGCCGGCGCCCTCGATCGGGATCGGCTCGAAGGTCCTGGCCAGGGTCTCGAAGGCCTTCTCGTAGCTACGCCACTTCTTCTCGCCCGGACCGATCCCGACCAGTGCCACCTCCAGGTTCTCGGCGAGCTGGAACACGG
>JANOGB010000088.1:0-11192 GCA_031413955.1 Planctomycetota bacterium
CCTTCTTCCGCTCCGCAAGGACCTCGGAGTCTGGAAGAGCGGAAGAAACGGAGCCGGGCTGGAGCCCGGCGCTCCCGGATGAGCGGGCCGTCAGCCGGCGCGAACTTCGATGCGCTTCGAGCGTGCCTGGCGCTTCTTCAGCACGACCCGCAGGCACCCGTTCTGCAGCGTGGCGGACAGCCCGTCCGGATCGATGTCGGCGACGAGTCGGAAGCTGCGCTCGTAGTCGGGCAGCTCGAACTCGGAGCCGGCCGGGCTCCAGCCCGCGGGTGCGCTCACCACGGAACGGGCACGCAGGGTGAGCATGCCCTCGGTCAAGGCGAGCTCGATCGAGTCCTGCTCTGCGCCCGGCACGTCGGCCACGAGGATCAGCGCCTCGCTCGTCTCGAACACATCGGTGCGCGGGCGGACCCGCGCACGCTCGGCGCTCTGGGGCTTGTCGGTGGTAGATCTGGTCATGGTCAGTTCCTCTTTCCTTCCGAGAGCACCTGGATCTTCACGGGTGGGTTCTTCACGAGGCGCGGGAGCGTGACCTCGAGCACGCCGCCCTCGAGCTTGGCCTCCACGCGCGCGGCGTCGACCTCGAAGGAGAGGCGCAGCGTGCGGGTGAACGAGCCGCGCGGGCGTTCGATGTGTTGCGCGACGGCCTTGTCGCTCTCGGGCTCGTCCTCGAAGCGACCGGCGAGCGTCAGCGCGTTGCCGTCGACCTCGAGCGTGATGTTCGCCGGGTCGATCCCCGGCAGCGGCGTGCGCAGCAGCACTGCGTCGTCGCGCGTGAAGAGCGCGAAGGCCATCGCGTGCGAGCGTCCCGAGCTGGGTTCGCCGAGCAAGCGCTGGAACTCGGCCTGGATGCTCTGCAGCGCGAGCAGCGGCGAGAGGAAGCGGTTCTCGGCTCTGGGTTCGTAGAGCATGGGGTCCTTGGGTTGTGGGCGGATCGGCCCGGCTGGGACCGGAAATGCAAGGTCGATGCCAAGCCATGGAGCCAGCTTCCTGAGGCCTTGCGGGCCGACTTTCGGCCGATGAGAGCCAAAAGGGCAGACGAGGCTGCCGTTGTGACCGGTTCCCTCCCCTCACCCTGGGAGCGCCAGGCTCCAGCCTGGCTCTTCTTCCTTCCCCCTCTGCTAGCCGCACGGCCCCGGAATCCGAAAACCCGGAGCCGGGCTGGAGCCCGGCGCTCCCAGGTGAAAAAAAGCAACCGGCGACCACCCGTGTGGCCGCCGGCCGACTCTCTCACGCTCTCCGTTTCGAGTGCATCCGAAGCGCTGGCCGCCACGCTCGTGGCGACCCGGAGTGCATGCGCTTCGAGCACTGGATCGACGAGAAGGGCACGAGCGCTTGAGGGCCGGCCGCGACCCCCGCGCTATTCTGTTCTGTCGTGCCCGACCCGCGTCCCCGTGCTCGGGCGGATGGACCGACGTCCTCCACCCTCGCGGGGCGGCCGATTCCGGAGATCGCCACCTTGAAGGAAGTCGTCATCGCCAGCGCCTGCCGTACGCCCATCGCCAGGTTCCAGGGCGGGCTGCAGGGCTTCCGCGCGCCCGAGCTCGGAGCGCTCGCCATCCGCGAGGCCCTGCGCCGCGCGCGCGTCGCGCCCGATCAGGTCGAGGAAGTCATCTTCGGCAACGTGCTCCAGGCCGGGCTCGGCCAGAACCCGGCGCGGCAGGCTGCGCGCGGCGCGGGCATCCCGGACGCGGTCGGATCCTTCACCGTCAACATGGTCTGCGGCTCGGGGCTGAAGGCCGTGATGCTGGCCGCCCAGGCCATCCGCGCGGGCGATGCGGAGCTCGTCGTCGCAGGCGGCATGGAGAGCATGACGAATGCGCCCTACCTCCTGCCGGAAGCACGCGCCGGCGCGCGCCTCGGGCACTCGAAGCTGATCGACTCGATGGTCTGGGACGGCCTGTGGGACATCTACAACGACTTCCACATGGGCCTGACGGGCGAGAAGGTGGCCGAGAAGTACGACATCTCGCGCGCGGCGCAGGACCAGTTCGCGGTCGAGAGCCACCGCAAGGCCGCCGAGGCCACGGCCAAGGGCTTGTTCGAAGCGGAGAAGTTCGCTGTCGAGATCCCTGTCTCCCAGAAGGGCAAGAAGGGCGAGGTCACGAAGTTCACGACCGACGAGACCATCCGCGGCGACGCGACCTTCGAGGGCATCGCCAAGCTCAAGCCGGCCTTCAAGGACGGCGGCACGGTCACGGCCGCGAACGCCTCGTCGATCAACGACGGCGCCGCGGCCGTAGTGGTGATGAGCAGCGAGCGCGCCGCCAAGCTGGGCGTGCAGCCGCTCGCGCGCATCACCGGTTACGCGACCGGCGGCATGGCGCCCGAGTGGGTGATGATGGCACCCGAGGTCTCCATCAACAAGGCCGCGGCCAAGCTCAAGAAGAAGCCGCCCGAGTTCGACCTGCACGAGATCAACGAGGCTTTCTCGGTCGCGGCCTGCGCGCTGATGCGCGTGCTCGCGCTCGATCCGAAGCGCGTCAACGTCAACGGCGGCGCGGTCGCGCTCGGGCATCCGATCGGCGCCTCGGGCGCGCGTGTGCTCACCACGCTGCTCTACGCGATGCAGCAGCGCGGCGCGCGGACGGGCATGGCCTCCCTGTGTCTGGGCGGCGGCAACGCCGTGTCCATGAC
Source organism: Planctomycetota bacterium (assembly GCA_031413955.1). GTDB lineage: Bacteria > Planctomycetota > UBA1135 > UBA1135 > JABFRZ01. The sequence goes on from JANOGB010000088.1 coordinate 2,638, forward strand.
GGTCGAGGCCGTGAATTGAGCAGCGCGGGCTTCCAGCGCGTGGCCGTCGTCGGCGCCGGGACGATGGGCAACGGCATTGCCCAGACGTTCGCCACGCACGGCGCCGAGGTGGTGCTGATCGACGTGCTCGAGCCGGCGCTGAAGAAGGGGCTCGCGACGATCGAGAAGAGCCTCGGGAAGTTCGCCGAGAAGGGCAAGCTCACCGCCGCCGAAGCCAAGGCGACCTTCGCGCGCGTCAAGCCCTCGACCTCGCTGCAGGACGCGCGCGCGGCCGAGCTGGTGGTCGAGGCCGTGGTCGAGAAGGTCGAGATCAAGCGCAGGGTCTTCGGCGAGCTCGACCAGCTCGCGCCGCCGAGCACGATCCTGGCCACCAACACTTCCTCGATCTCGATCACCGCGCTCGGCGCGGCCACGCAGCGCGCCGACCGCGTCATCGGCATGCATTTCATGAACCCGGTGCCGCTGATGGCGCTGGTCGAGATCATCCGCGGCCAGGAGACCTCCGACGCCACCACGCAACGCGTGACCGAGGCCGCCAAGGCGATCGGCAAGACGCCGGTGGAGGCGAACGACTTTCCGGGCTTCGTCTCGAACCGCGTGCTGATGCCGATGATCAACGAGGCGGTCTTCTGCTTGATGGAGGGCGTGGCCACCAAGGAAGCGATCGACACGGTCATGAAGCTCGGCATGAACCACCCGCTGGGGCCGCTGGCGCTGGCCGACCTGATCGGCCTCGACGTGTGCCTGGACATCCTGCGCGTGCTCCATTCCGGCCTCGGCGACGACAAGTACCGTCCCTGCCCGCTCCTCGTCCGCATGGTCGCGGCCGGGCGCCTCGGCAAGAAGACCGGCAAGGGCTTCCACGACTACTCCTGATTTCCTTCCTTTGATTCCTTTGTGCTCCTCCGTGTCCTCTGTGCCTCTGTGGTTTCTCCGAACCAACCACAGAGGCACAGAGAACACAGAGACGCACAGAGATGACCTGACCCATCCATGGACTTCGCCCTCGACCAAGAACTGACCCTCGTGCGCGACATGGCCCGCGACTTCGCCGAGAAGGAGCTCTTCCCGCGCGCCGCCAAGCACGACCGCCAGGAGCACATCGACCGCGAGGTCTTCGCGAAGCTGACCGAGCTCGGCCTATGGGGCCTGACCGCGCCCGAGGAGTATGGCGGCTCGGGCCTCGGCAACCTGGCGCTGGCCACGGTGCTGATCGAGCTCAACCGCGGCTGTGCCTCGACCGGCGTGACGGTCTCGGTGCACAACAGCCTGGTCGGCGCGCCGCTCAAGCGCTTCGGCACCAAGGCGCAGCAGCAGACGTGGTTCCCGCGTCTGGCCACGGGCGAGGTGCTCGGGGCCTATTGCCTGACCGAGCCGAATGCGGGCTCGGATGCGGCCGCCCTGCGCACGACGGCCGTCCAGCAGGGCGGCGACTACGTGCTCGACGGCACGAAGCTCTTCGTCACCAACGGCAACGAGGCCGGGCTGTTCATCGTCTACGCGCGCACCGATCCGAGCGTGTCCAAGGCGAACGGCATCTCGGCTTTCCTCGTGCCGCGCGAGACGAAGGGGCTGCGCGTGGGCAAGAAAGAGAAGAAGACGGGCATCCGCGGCTCGTCAACCACCGAGGTCCTGTTCGAGGGCGCGCGCGTGCCGGCCACGAACCTGCTGGGCGAGAAGAACCGCGGCTTCCAGATCGCGATGGACACGCTCGACGGCGGCCGCATCGGCATCGCCGCGCAGGCCGTCGGCATCAGCCAGGCCTGTCTCGAGGCCTCGACCAAGTACGCCAAGGAACGCCAGCAGTTCGGCCGCCCGATCGGCGACTTCCAGGCCATCCAGTGGAAGCTCGCCGACATGTCGACCCAGCTCGAGGCCTCGCGGCTGCTCACCCTGCGTGCCGCCTGGCTGCGCGACCAGGGCGAGCCCTGCGGCCAGCAAGCCGCCCAGGCCAAGCTGTTCGCCTCCAAGACCGCCAACTTCTGCGCCGACGAGGCCGTGCAGATCCACGGCGGCGCGGGCTACACCGACGAGTTCCCGGTCGAGCGCCTCTTCCGCGACGCGCGCATCACCGAGATCTACGAGGGCGCGACCGACATCCAGCGCATCGTGATCGCGCGCAAGGTTCTGGCGTAGCCGCCAGCCGCGCCGCCGGGGGACGCGGGCCGGTCCTGTCGAGCCCAATCCGATCGCTGTAGGAGCCTGATTCACGCCTCCCGCCGCCGGGTCCAGGAAGGTTTTTCCTGTTTTTCTAATTGCGCGTTTCTACCCCTATTTGCTATCTCCTAGCCCGTCCAGGGCCGCCCCCGAGGCTTCTGGTGGGGTCAATCAAGGGTCACGAGTTTCCGTCTAGGGGTCACAACATGAAGTCACACCGGATTCCGCCGGTAGTGTGGGTCACTTCCTTCGTTCTTACCGCCACCGCTCTGCGCCCGCAGGCCTTGGCTCAGCAAAGCGACGACGCGCTCGCTGAAGCGCGCGCCCTGGATGCCGAGTTGCTCCAGCGACTCGGTATCCAGAGCCCAGGTGGAGACCCTGGTGGAGAGGGGAACCTCGAGCGGAAGCCAGGCCAGTTCCTGCGCAAGCTCGGCGGCACTCCTGGGCGCGAGGCCATCGGCATCGCCGAAGTGCTCAATGCGTCCGGGCCGCTGTCGGCCGCGCTGATGACGAGCGTGGGCGGACGCGACACACAATTCTCCGAGGTCACGCTGGTCGCCGACTGGGACGGGCGCGAGGACTGCAGCGCCGATCGCGCGGCCAAAGTCGACGACCTCTCCGGCCTGGAGCCCGACGTCGACTTCACGCTGACGCGCGTGGCGATCTCGGAGCACACGATCGCCAACGGCTTCACCGAGAACGTCTTCTACTACGGTGACTCGGTCGGCAACGTCTACGTGGGCGTCGACACGAGCGGAGACGGCCTGGTCGAGCTCGTGCACACGATCCACCTGCCCACGGTCCTCAACGCCTTCGGCACGCTGCTCAGCGACGACCAGGTCATTGTCACGGGCTTGGCCGTGAACCCGGTCGCTGATCTGACGTCGTTCGCGGACGTGAACGGGAGCTACCTCGGTTTCGCCGGTCAAACGGGTGAGATCCTGTACGTCACGTACCTGGACACCCGCGGCCTGCGGCTGGCAGTCAACAACACGATCGTGCGCGGAGGCCTGCTCGCGATCCCGATCGCCGACGTCGTCTCGCCGGCTCCGGCGCCTCCGGGCGTGGATAGCCCGCTCGGCTTCCCGGTCACGGTCGGCGGGGCCTTCGGCGTGGCCTTCACCGTGTTCTCGCCCTTCGGCGGCCTGGCCGTGGACGACGACGGGAGCGCCTACTTCGCCCAGGCCGACCTGATCCAGCGCAGCGGAGCGAACATCGTCAAGGTCGCGTCCCTGGACGACGCCATGAGCCAGGATCGCTCGCTGGCCGTGAACGGCATCCTGACGATCACGAACCTGAATCCGGCCGGAGGCGTGTACGGCACGACCTCGGGTCCGACCGACCAGGTGAACCGTTTCACCAACTACTCGGGCACCTCGGTCCTGTTCGGCAACGTCGTGTCGCTCTCCGCCGGACCGTGCAACACGCTGTATGCGGCTCTGGCGAAGTCGAACACCGGCTCGGGTGACGTCACCGAGGGCCTGTTCTCCGCGCCCGCGGCTCTCGGCCTGGCCGGGACGCCCTCGATGGTCATCAGCTTCGCCGATTGCCTCGGCGCTTTCGACGCGTGCTCCGGGATCGCCGAGGTCGGGATCGCCGGCCAGCTGCCGATCGGTGACGGTCGCGCGGATACGATTGCGGCCGGGGCCGCGCTACCGGGCGTGAACAACTTCCGCGCCTACGTGCTCGGCAACGGCCCGGACCTGCGTGCCGTGGCACCCGCGGCCAATGCAGTGTTCGGCAACACGGACGAGACGCTCAAGCTCGACCTGCAGATCGACTTCACGATCCACGCCGGTCTGGCCCTGAACGAGGCCGACAAGCTGTTCGTGATCGCCGGCGGCACTCCGGCGGGGATCGGGGTCAACCCTTCGCCGCTCGTGACCGAGATCCTGTGGTTCGAGGACCGCTGCCCCGCGGACCGTCGCGGCGACTTCGTCGACTTCCGCGGGGACGCCCTCCCGCTCCCGCCTGCGAGCGGCGGCAACGTGGGCGACGGCGACTCGGATCGCTTCGACCACATCCTGCTGCAGGCGCCCGTGGACGGCGTGACCTTCACTCCGACCGGGCTCTCCGGTCTGGCGCGCGGGTTCCTGCTGTACCTGAACCGCCATCGCAACGACTACGCGAACGTCGGTCTGGCCAACCTGCCGAACGGCTTGACCCAGGGCGACGACGCAACGAACGGGCCGATCGCCTTCGAGGCCCTGGACCTCGGTCACCAGGCCGCGGGCGGCGACGACCAGAATCCGCCGTTCCGTGGAGACGACAGCGACGGTGCCGGCGGTTCGCCGCTGGCTGGTCCGCTGCTGGGCGGCTTCGAGTTCGCGTTCGGCGGTCCGGTCGGCGTCGCGAACTGCGCGTGGAACGAGTTCTACTTGAACTCCAACGGCAGCGTGAGCTTCGGGGCGGGCGACACAGACAACTCGCCCACGATCCTCGAGCTCCGCGCGGGCTCTCCGAAGATCGCACCGGCCTGGAGTGATCTGAACCCGGGCGCGCGCGCCGGCGGCTATCTCAACAGCTTCCCGGTGCAGGCGCTCGGCTTTGCCGACGTCAACGCCTTCAAGGTGCGCTGGATCAACGTGCCCGAGTTCTCGAAGGAGGCTTGCGGCTCGCTCAACACCTGCGCGGTGACGCTCCTCGACGACGGCTCGTCGCTGGACGAGAACTCCTCGCAGCCCCTCAACCCGGCCAACCCGATCGGCAACAACGCGGTGCCCTTCGACCTGCAGGAAGGACCGACGGACCTCCAATGGGAGCGTGATCCCTACACGGGCGTGCTGCTCGGCTGCACCTCGCGGCGCGAGGGCTCGGGCCAGTTCTGCTTCGACTACTGCCGCATGGACCTCCTGGGCACGGTCAACAACCCGGTCCTCACCGGCTACTCGATCGGCGGTCTCGCACAGACGACTCCGCCGGGGCTGTGCGAGATCAATGTCAGCGAGGCCGCGCGCGCGGCCGACGGCAATCCGTTCGGCGTGCTCCAGAGCACGACGGCCAGCATCCTCGCCTGCCTGATCGGCGAGGGCACGGAGCCGACCCTCTACGAATTCTTCAACGAGGGGCAGGGGCCCGGGCTCGGCAGGTGGGGCGAGTTCATCCCCGCCATCGTCGACTTCGACCTGCGCGCGGAGGGCAACGATGCCCTGTTGTGCAAGCCGGCGAGCCAGCTCGACGCGAACCGCGGGCGAGCTTGCTTCCTGGGCGTCGGGTGCGCGCCTCCGGCGAACCCGAATTGCGTGCAGATCCTGCCCGTGCTGCCGGTGGAAGTGGCTCCGAATCAGCCGCCGATCGGCCCGGGAATCAAGGGCATCGTCAACGCCCTGTGCGAGCAGGAGATCGAGATCCTCGGTTGCGGCTTCTTCCCGAACGAGGTCACGACCATCTGCGTCGACGGCCACAGCGAACGGCCCGGCAAGATCGTCTCGACCGCGGTCACGCTGAGCTGCGACACCAACGGCGACGGGATCGTGGATTCTTCCATGCCGCTCGCCAACGTTTTCCCGATCAGCGACAACCTGATCCGGGCGACGCTGCCCACGCTACCGACCCTCCCGGGAACGGCGTTCGGGCTCGCCTGCTGTGGCGGTCCCGGCATCGTGACCGTGACGACGAGCTTCACCTCCGGAGACAACAACGTGTTCGGTCCGTTCACACGCACGACCGTGTGCTCGGTGGACCTCGGCGTGCGCGCGCCCGTGGTCCTTTCGGTCACGCCTTCGGGCGGCGACTGTTCGATCCCGCAGGACGTGCTGATCTCGGGTTCGTGCTTCCTCGTGCCGCAGGGCAGCATCTCGCGCGTGTACGCGGTCGAGTTCGACCCGGACACGCAGACGCTGAACCACGCGAACACGATCGAGGCCACGAACTTCGTCGTGCTCAACGCGAACCTGATCGACGCCTTGTTCGACTTCGGCGGCAGCCCCGGTCCGTTCATGATCTTCGTGACCGGTCCCGGTGGAACGAGCCGGAACCTGACGCAGGGTCAGACGCCCCTCGGCTGTGTGCCGGGCAACGAGCAGGGCGTGCAAGTCACGTTCACCTGCGCCGGTGGCAACGATGCGCCGGTGGCCTACTGCAAGAACGTCACCAAGGCAGCCTACAACGGCTGGGCCGCGGTCAGTGCTGCGGAGGTCAACAACGGGTCCTTCGATCCGGATGGGGATCCGATCAGCCTGAGCCTGAGCCCGGCGGGACCCTACCCGGTGGGCCAGACGGTGGTCACGCTGACGGTCACCGACAACAAGGGAGCTTCCAGCTCGTGCCAGGCCACCATCACGGTGAACGGCGCCAAGCCCAAGGTGAAGATCCTCGCGCCCGACGCCTGGGCTTCCGAGCCAGGTAGCAACAAAGGGAAGTTCCGCGTGCTCCGCAGCGGCTCGACCGCTGCGCCGTTGACCGTGTACTACACGGTCGGCGGATCGGCGACCGGCTCGGACTACATCGCCCTGTCCGGGTCGGTGACCATCCCGATCGGCCAGAGCGGTGCGGACATCTGGGTCACGCCCAAGAACGACTTCGTGAAGGAGCCGGTCGAGACCGTGATCGCGACGCTGGCGGCCAACGCGGCCTACCTCATCGTTGCGCCCAACCAGGCGACGGTGAACATCCAGGACAACGACTAGCCCCCTAGTCCTTGTCGGCGGTGATCCTCCGGGGCACCGCATGGAGCAGCCCTCCGATGGCCGAGACCCTCGCGGCCGTCGGAGGGCTGCTGACTTTCCCCACCACGCGGACACCCTGCGGACCAGGAGGGCGTCATCTGTTACGGTCTGCAGGGAGTTCGCCGTGCCTTCACCCGAGAGCGAAGTTCCGATCGGTGACGATTCCGGCGCGGGTCCGCTGCCGGACCTCTCGCGCTCGATCGAGCTCGTGCACCTGATCCAGGGCGGTGATCGCGGCGCCTGCGATGAGCTCTTCGAGCGCTACCGCCCGCGGCTCCTGCGCATCGTGCGCGTGCGCCTCGGCGAGCAGCTCCGGCGTCACCTCGACGAGGAGGACGTAGTGCAGGAGGTCCTCCTGGTCGCCACGCGGAAGATCGCGGAGTTCGAGCTGCGCAGCCACGCCGGCATCCTGCAGTGGCTCGCGCGCATCGCCGAGAACCAGATCGGCAAGAAGCGCGAGCACTTCGAGGCGGACAAGCGCGCTGCGGATCGCGAGGTCCGGCTGCGCCCCGGCTCCGAGGCCGGCGCAGGCATCGCGGTCGCTGCCAGCGCGCTGTCGCCCTCGCAGAAGGCGATGCGCGCGGAGTTCGAGGAGCTGCTCGACTCCTACGTCCAGGAACTCGACCCGCCCGAGTACCGCGAGGTGATCCTGCTGCGCGACTACTACCACGAGGACTGGGAGGAGGTCCGCCGGGCGCTCGCGCGGCCGACGATCGCGGCGGCTCAGGAGCTGTATCGCCGCGCGTACCACCGGCTCCGGGAGAAGATGAAGAAGCACCTCGAGCGGGGATAGCCGGCCCACGCTCCAGCCTGGCGGCGACAAGAGGAGGGGGGCCAGGGAGGGAGAAGGCGGAGCCGGGCTGGAGCCCGGCGCTCCCGGATGAAAAAAAAGTCCAGCTTTCGCGTGGGTTGGCTCCCGGAGTCCGGATCTGGTGCTGGAGGCCCGCCCGGCGGGTCGCCCCTTTACCCTTGGCTGCCCAAGAACCCTCGAACACCCCCTGCAAGGGTGGAGACCCGCGCAGCGGGGCCACCAGGTCCGACGAGCTCACCCAGCGTCTCCAGCAAGGTGACGGCGATGCCCTGGGAGTCCTCCTCCGGCGGCACAAGGAACACCTGCGGCGGATCGTCGCGATCCGGCTCGCGGCGCGCCTGGCGAAGATCCTCGACGAGGAGGAGCTCCCGGAGGACGCGCTGCGCACCGGGCTGCTGGCGGCGCGCGAGGGCGAGCTCGCTTCCGAGGCGGGGCTCGTGCGCTGGCTGGCGAAGCTGCTCGAGCGCGAGGTGCGCCGGCGCGGAGACGGCGGGCTGGGCGAGACGCGCGAGCGTCCGCGCACCCTGCGCTTCGATGGCGACGGGGACGTCGCCGATGCTCGCCGGACGCAGCGCGAGGACTCCGAGCGCCTGGTGGACGCGCGCGTGGCCGAGCTCGAGCCCGAGGAGTTCCGCGAGGTGCTGATCCTGCGCGACTACTGCGGCGCGGAGTGGGAGCTCGTGCGCGAGCGCTTCGGGTTGCTGTCGGTGGAAGCGGCGCAGGAACTCTACCGCAGGGCGCACGAGAAGCTCGCCCGCAGGATGCGCGCGCACCTGCGCCAGGGCTCCGGCATGTTGCCGTAACCCCTGACCTGGGCGGCAGCCCGAGCTGGAACTGGCGTTCGTCGGCCCGCGCTTGCTAGGTTTCGGGCGTGGCGGTTCAGCAAGCCAGTGGGCGTGGTGGGCGGTCTGGCGGGCTCG
>JANOGB010000089.1:0-1836 GCA_031413955.1 Planctomycetota bacterium
GCGCCCTGGCCGCGGCCGGCAAGCGCGTCGAACTCGCGGGCCGTGTCGCGCGCACCAAGCAGGGGCCAGCGCTCGTCGCACCGCGCCTGTGCGAGGATCCTTCTCCGGCGAGCGTGCCGGAGCTCGTGCCGGTCTATCCCCTGAGCGAAGGCCTGGGCCAGGAGTTCCTGCGGCGCCTGATCGCGGGGGCCTTGGCGCAGCACGGGGCGCGGATTCACGAGCCGCTGCCGGCCGCGCTGCTCGCGTCCCTGCAGCTGCCGGCGCTCGCCGCCGCCGTGCGCGGCCTGCACCAGCCCGGCTCGCGCGCGGAGTTCCGCGCGGCGCGGCGGCGCCTGGCGCTCGAGCGGCTGCTCGGCCTGCAGGCGCGCCTCGCGTGTGCGCACGAGCGCGTCGACCGCACCCGTGCGCGCGCGCTGCGGCTCGACGCGGACGGGCGCCGTGCGCTCGTCGCGCGCCTGCCCTTCACGCCGACGGCAGGCCAGCAGCGCGTGCTGGCGGAGATCCTGGACGACCTCGCCCGCACGCGGCCCATGCGGCGCCTGCTGCAGGGCGAGGTCGGCTCGGGCAAGACCCTGGTGGCGCTCGCGGCCTGCGCGGCCGTGGCGCGCGCCGGCGGCCAGGCGGCGCTCCTGGCCCCGACCGAGCTCCTGTGCGAGCAACACTTCCTCGGCCTCGCGCCGGCGCTCGCGCGCTTCGAGCTCCGCGCCGCGCTGCTCACCGGGTCGCTGAGCGCGGCCGCGCGCCGGGCTGCGCTGGGCGAGATCGCCGCGGGGCGCGCGCAGCTCGTCATCGGCACGCACGCGCTGTTCTCGCCCGGGGTGACGTTCGCGCGCCTCGACCTGTGCGTGATCGACGAGCAGCAGCGCTTCGGCGTGGCCCAGAAGCGCGCCCTGCTCGAGAAGGGGCCCGACGTGCACGCACTCTTGATGACGGCCACGCCGATCCCGCGCACGCTGGCGCTGTGCTACTACGGCGACCTCGAGACGAGCCTGCTCAGCGAGCGGCCCAGCGGCCGTGGCACGGTCGCGACGCGCGTGGTGGGGGAACCCGAGCGCGCGGAGATCGTGCGCTTCGTGGCCGAGCGCGCGCGGGCCGGCGAGCGCACTTTCTGGGTCTGCCCGCGCATCGTGGCGCAGGAGTCCGGCGACCTCGAGCCCGATTTCGAGCGGGAGGGCCAGCAGGAAGGCCAGAGCCGGGCCGAGAGCGCCTCGGCCGAACGGACCTTCGCGCAGCTGCAGAAGAGCGCGCTCTCGCCCTTCGGCCTCGAGCTCCTGCACGGTCGGCTCGCCTCCGCGCAGAGGCTGCGGGCCATCGAACGCTTCCGCACGGGCGCGGCGCGCATCCTGGTGGCGACGTCCATGGTCGAGGTCGGGGTCGACGTGCCCGAAGCCGTGGTGATGGTGATCGAAGGAGCCGAGCGCTTCGGACTGAGTCAGCTGCACCAGTTGCGCGGACGCGTCGGACGCTCGAGCCGACCCTCCTGGTGCTTCCTCTTCGCCGCCGGCGAGGACGGCGCTCGGCTCTCCTTCCTGGAGCAGTGCAACGACGGCTTCGTGCTGGCCGAGGAGGACCTGCGCCGGCGCGGCATGGGAGATCTCTCGGGGCTGCGCCAGGCGGGCGAGAACCTCGAAGGACTCGCGGACGCCGATCTCGAGCTGGTGCGCGCCGCGCGCGAGCTCGTGCGCGGGGATGGAGCGCTGCGGGCGCACTACCTCGGCCGGAGCGGCGGCGCGGCCCTCGTCTGAGCTCTCATCCGGGAGCGCCGGGCTCCAGCCCGGCTCGGCTCGTCTTCTTCTTCCTTCCTCCGAGACCGTGGAGAGCGGAGGGAGCGGACAA
>JANOGB010000090.1:0-19384 GCA_031413955.1 Planctomycetota bacterium
TCTACTGCGGCTGTTACCTAACCCCGTGTCCACTGAACCGGGGGACGGTCCGGGACTCTCCATCGTCGGAGAAGGCGAATGGGCCGCCGCGAAGCACGGAGGGACGTGGAACAGGAGAACCGGCGAGTGGGTTGCTTCATCGGTCACGAACTCGAGCCAGTTCTTCGCGCCGGCACGTGGCCCGAGCACCCCGACGACGATCCGCTCGACGGCCGGCTGAAAGCGCTCCCGGACCAATTCGGCACAGCCTTCCTGGAGACGCTTCATCCAGCGCTCACGCTGGGTCCTGCTGGTGGCGCGCTCCACTTCATCCTCGGTGATGCCGAGGAGCGCGGGCTCGATCCCGAGATCGAGGTCCTCGGAGAAGCGTTCGACGACGCGAAACACCTTCGATAGCGCGGTGCCGCCCTTGAACAGCAAGGCATCCCCCAGCGCGGGGTCACCGAACAGGATCGCGAGCAGCCAGCAAACCCAGAAGTCCTTCTCGAGCACGGCGGCGTGCATGCGGCGCTCCACGGCGGCCTGCTCGATGTAGAGCTGGCGTTCCGCGAGCGGCTGGCGCAGGAAGTCGAGCTGCAAGGTCACTTCTCTCCGGCCAGGTCTCGGAGCAGCGGGTGCATCCAGGCCGGCGCCAGCGGGATGTCCTTGGCCAGCCGTCGCCGCTCGTGCTCGGGCAGCACGCTTCGCAGGTGCGCGAGGCGTGCGGGCGTCACGTTCTGCTTGCCGAGGTAGCGCAGCGCCTGGATCAAGAGCCCGCTGATGCGCCCCGCGGCGGCCAGGTTCCGTGGCGTCGTGCGGACCAGGCGGATCGTCATCGGACCATAGGTGACGTTCCGGCTCGGGCCGTCCGTGAGAAACACGACTTTGGCCGGCACCTGCTCGGATATCCCCAGGAGATTCGCAGCATGGGCGCCGGCGGGTTGGAGGCGGATGCTTTGCCCGTCCGAGATAGCGGCGGTGACGGCCTCGACGCTGGGCCAGAGCACGCCCAGCTTCGGGTGCTTCCGCGGGTAGTCGTACAGCCCACGGGCGATCCGCCTCAGCGAACCCGCGGCGACCAGCCGCGACAGCGCCTTGTCGACCGCGGCGCGCTTGCCGAGGTCGATGAAGTCCCTCGGCACCACCACGACACCGCGTCCCATACCTCCGATGCGCTTAAGTACCTGTTTTTCAACAGCTTGCGAGCTTCGGCGACGATGGGGCATGTCACAAAAACTAGCTACTATTTCTGACAAGAGCAAGGGGCCGAGATGGAGCCGGGCTCCAGGACCGCGTCAACGACGGGGGCGAGCTCGCAGGCGCCGTGACGCGCGTGGCCCAGGCCGCCCTTCGCGCGGGTTCGGCGGCTCGCACCATCACCAGACCGCTCACGTGCCGTTGAACTCGCTCTCGAAGCGCGCGACCGACGCGAGCACGTCCCTCCAGCTCGGCTGTGAGCCAAAGAACATCTCGCGGCTCATGGCGGCATAGTCGCGGCGCCAGGACTCGAGCTGGTCTTCGAGCGGGACGATGCGCATCCGCCCGCGGGCGAGCGTCCCGTAGTCCATCCAGCCATGGCGGAAGAAGATCTGCCGATGCACCGCCACGCGCTCGAACAGCCCCGCGTCCGCGATCGCCTCCCGAGCGATGCCCCTCTCGATCAAGCACCAGAGATCGTAGTAGTGCCGCGAGAGGGCGCTGTCCTAATTCGGATCCAGACATCGGACGCTAGCCTCCAGCCTTCCGATGGTCGGCCACGATGCTAGCCCGCACGGCATCGGCTGCCGTTTTGACCGGGGGCACGGCTAGGACGGCGTAGGTCTTGCGCTTGCCGGCATCCGTCTCGGCTGCCCAGGCGTAGCAGCGTTTGGCGAGGCGGTTCCCTTGGATATCGAAGACGTGGACGTGGCCTTGCCAGACCGGCTGGCCCTGGAAGCGCTCGTCCACAGGGACGCGCTCGACTAACTCGGCCTTGCATGCGTGCAAGCGCTCAACGGCGCGCCGCAGCGCGTCGGCTTCACTTTCTCGGGAATCTTGTTTGCTTCTCATGTCGTCTGGTAACATCCAGCCCAGCGCGCGGCACTAAGACTGCGCGTTAGCGCCCCGTGGCGTTCCGCGCAATGACCACTTTTCATCAGATAATCAGGGCATTTCCGATGCGGGGATGGTCTGTCTGTGCAACGCGGGAGCGTCTCGCGCCCAGTGAGCTTCGAGCTAGCGATGGCCACACGGCCGGTAGCGTGCGCGGCCATCACTGGAATTGCGCAAGCCAGCACGAACAATCGCGCGCTCTTGCGCGCGATCTTTTCGATGCCGCGCAGCAAATAAATAGCTCGCGCGGAATTATGTTTTATAGAAAGCGCGCGCGTGATAATTCCGCGCAAGCTGCCCGCAGTATTTATCTTATACGGGACTGGCTTCGAGGGTGGCGTGTCATTTTGGCACGCGCCCTCGTACAAGGCAAGCCCTGCCGGAGCATTCCGGCAGGGCCCCTACCTGCGGGGCGCGCAGGTTCGCCGGCGCAGGTCCTTACAGCCATGCCCGCGGGGTTCGATCTCCGGCGCTCCACCACCCTACCTCCGCTCTAGTCGTTCGAGGAGGGTCTCTCGTACCCATGCCGACAGGGGCTTGCCAGCCTTCTCGGCGGCCTCTTGGAGGCTAGCCAGTTCGTCTGGCCGTAGCCGTACCTGGAGGATCTTCGATCGGTCCTGGCCATCCTCCAGCGGGGGGCGGCCTCGGGGGCGGGGCTTGGGCTTCTTGGCCATGCCGGGAGTGTAGTACAAAAACTCTGGTCTGTACTACAAAAAATCGAGAGAAAGCCTGCAGGCCCGGGCTATTTCTGTAGTACACGATACCCATGAACAAGCTAAGCCGCGACGAGCAAGTGACCGTCCTGGGTGCCCTTACCGAAGGCGTGAGCATTCGGAGCATCGAGCGGATGACCAAGATCCACCGTGACACGATCATGCGTCTCGGCGTCAAGGCGGGGAAGGCTGCCGCCGCGTTCATGTCCGAGACGATGCGCGATCTCCGCCGCACCGATATCCAAGTCGACGAACAATGGACGTTCGTCGGCAAGAAGCAACGCCGTCTCGGCCCGGAAGACAACGCCGACGCGATGGGAGACTTTTGGATTTGGTCCGCGATCGATCGTGAGAGCAAGGCTGTTCCGACCTTCCGCGTCAGCAAGCGCGACGCCGAGAGCGTTCAAGCCTTCGTGAAGGATCTTTCCTCGCGTCTGCACAACCGCGTGCAGCTCTCGGCCGATGGTCTTGGTCTCTATGTCGAAGCTGTCGAACAGGCTTTCGGTGGCGCGGTCGACTTCGGAACGATCGTAAAAACCCACGAAGGACAAGAGATCGGCCCCAGTAGGTACGCGCCTCCGCGCGTTACGGAAGTCGAGAAGACGGTCATCGTCGGCAAGCCGAAGGAAGAGAAGATATGCACGTCGCACATCGAGCGCTTGCACCTTCTCAACCGGATGCGTTGCCGGCGCCTCACGCGCTTGGTCGATTCTTTCTCGAAGAAGCTGGAGAACCTCGAAGCCGCCATCGGCCTTTACTACTACAGCTACAACTTCTGCGTTCGTCATGGCGCGCACAAGGTCACTCCTGCTCAGGCTCTTGGCGTGACGCGGGATCCGATGACGTTGGGGGACTTGCTGGAGATGGCGGCGGCGTAGTTTCTTGGGAGCGCAGTTGGCGAATCGCTGAAGCTACTGCGCTCGCCTTCGGATCCCATATGAAATAAGAACTCTTTCCGACGTGGCCGGTATGGCCAAACTTGGCCAACAAGTGGGACTCAACGGTGTCTCGCATTTCTTCTGTCAAGACCTGCCGAGAGCACAGGGCCTTCACAAGCCGGATGACTGCCTTGCTTTTTAGCGCGTCGCGCTCAACGCCGGCCAGTTGAGAAACGACTTGCGTCGGGATGCCGGTTGGGAATCCCGTCGGATACCTCTCAAGAAGAGCCAGCATCAGAGTCGCGGCGCTCAGTTTCTTGCCGTCGCAGACCAAGCGCGATATTCCGACCAGCTCACTGGCGACTACCAGCTCATGCGATTGAGAAAGCTCATCCACATCGCGCGCAAGCTCCTTGGCTTGTCTTTTCCATGAAAAGATCCAAAGCGCCGCGAAGGCAATAACGGCGGGAGCGATTGCCCCGACGACGACGGAGGCGTTTGTGACGATCGCTTTGCCGCGGCCCTCCTCAATGCCGAGTGTAGAGCATAGGAGCTGCGCGACGACGGCTCCAAAGAGTCCACCTATCACCGTGAGGACGGCTCCGACAAGGACGCCCGACGGAGTCTGAATCCACGCCATCGCGGCGTCCCACGACTCTCTCCACGGCGATCGCAAGCGCGACGATGGTTCCCCCATCCCGGCCACCCTACCCGCCCCCCGGCAGCGCTCCCAACCTGCCGCCTCACGACCGGCCTCCGCGGGGTCGCCCGCAGTCCGAAATCGAGATTAGGACACCGCCCGCGAGAGTCGGGGCTTGCGCGCCTTCTCTTTCGGCCGGTAGGTCTCCTCGTGCAGCAGCATGGTCTTCTCCCAGAAGGTGCGCCGCGGGGCCACGGTCCGGAGCTCGAAGGTGCTGGCCCCCATGAAATCAGGGAAGGCCTCGGCCAGGTACGGCCGCACGCTCGGCCGCTCGGCGGGTTCCGTCTCCGAGCGCGCGCCGAGCTCGATCTTCACGACGGGAACCACGTACCCGGACGATCCCGCGACGGCCGTCGGATAGCGGAAGAGGATCGTCTGCTGGTCCGGATCGACGTCCGGGCCGGCCAGCTCGATCGTCCAATCCTCGCCGGAGAGCTCCGGCGCGATCCGGGCCCGTAGCGCCGGAGGAGCTCGTCTCGGATGCGCCGCTGGCACGTCTCCCTCAGCCTGACGAGCTGCTTCTGGCTCAGCCTCTCGCCCCCGAATCCGAGATGCTCGCGCTCGATGACGACATCGACGTCCTCGGAGAACCGCTCGATCAGCTTCCATGCCTTCGAGAGCGAGGTCCCGCCCTTGAAACTGAGCTGCGCACCCCAGCCCGGGAGCGCGAAGAGCTCCCGCAGGGTCCAGCAGACCCACAGGTCCTTCTCGATGCTCACCGCCGGCAGCTCGAGCTGCCGCATGGCGTTGTCGCAAAGTTCGCCGCGCCTCGCACGATCCAGTCGAAGGAACGCCTCCATCAGTCTTGCTCCACCGCCACGCGCCGCATGACTTCGGCGATCCAGGGGGGAGCGTGGCGTCGATCGGCCAGCAGCACGCGCTTGTCCGCCGCGCTGAGCCGGTTCCTCAGGATCCGCACGTGGGCGTCCTCGAGGTGGTCGCGACCGAGCCACCGGAACGCCTGGATCACCAGACCGCTCACGCGGCCGGCGGTTGCCATGTTTCTCGGTGTCGTGCGGCGGAAGGTGATGACCAGCTTCCCGAGCTTGATGCTGCGGACCAGGCCGTCGGTCAGGAAGAACACCCGCATGGGCCAGTTAAGGACTTTCTTAGCCCATCTGTGATCTGCTCATCGTCCTTTTCGATTCGGTACCACAACGCCGTCAACAGTCCGTATGCAGCTGCGACGTCGGCGACTTTGAGTCTTTGCATGAAATCCTGCCTAAATGCCTCCGCGGAAGGCGAGGTGCTGAAGGGAAGCGAAGAGCGTATCGAGCAGAGTAAGGGATGCTAAGTGAGTGCGTCGGATTACTTTCAATGCCGTCACGTGCATTGAAAACTGTTCTTGCAGCAAAACCGGAGGGCAAGGGAGCGGAAGGTTGCGAAGTAGATCTTGGCTTAGATTGGGCTGAGCACCGCCGACTCGGCGCTCGAGAAGCGTCGGTGTGAACCACCGAAGACATGCGATCAGGTACTCCGATTCGACGGTCGGGCCCGGCGTTATGCAGCAGATCGCCTGGTTGGTAGCGGCCGAGATTCCGAGGCGCGAGATCGCACCCACAGTTGCTCCATACATGGCCATGAGCACCGTTCCGGCCGGCATCAGTTTGGCGGACGAGTTTGCCAGGCCTTGATGGGTGAGAGTCTCTTCTGTTGCGACTACTGGGTCGTTGTCGAGTTCGCCGGACTTGACCCAGGGGATCGAACCGCCGAAGTATTCGTTGTTTTTTCTATCTGGCGTGCCGCCACTCGCTGTGGTCGTGCAATCACCCAGCCTTGCCACTCTCCAGCCTCGAGGGTTGGGAACTGGATCCCCGAAGAGGTCGAGGAAGATGGACTGGGTGAGCGTGTCGAGTTGGGCGAGGGCGGCGCGGCGCTTGGCGCGCAGGGTGTCGGCTTGATCCAGGAGCGCCGCGGTCCGCCGCTGTTCGGCCAGCGGCGGAAGATGAACGCGATGGACCTTGACGTCGAGCGGCTTGATGAAAGGTTGCCCCGTGCCCGAGCGATGCCATCGCCTCTCGTCGTTCAGCTGGTACCACATGAACCGAGCGTCTGCACGGCTCGGATCGGGGAGGATCACCTGAGTGTTGGCCAGGCTGGACCACTTGCCTGTTGCGTAGAAGCACTTGCCGCAACGCGCGCCGATCGCCGACAGCACAACCGCCGGCTCGTCGAATTCATAGGACGCCAGGTGACCGTTGATTCCTCCTGCTCCGTACGCGGGAAAGCCGTCGGCGACGAAGTCGTTGCCGGACAGGCCATGTCGCCCACCCTGGACAATGCGGCAGAACTCCTGAAGCTTCGTCGTTGTCAGCGTCACCCCAGCATCGCCTCCAAGTCATTCATTCCGCGTTGGATCTCCTCCTCGAGTTTCGCCAGCTCGGCGAGGATCTGCTTCGGCGGCGCGTGCTCGACTTCTTCGTGCACGACTTCCTTGTAGCGGTTGAGGCTGAGGTCGTAGCCCTGGGCGACGATGTCTGCTTTGGGGACGCAGAAGCTCTGGGCGGTGCGCGGTCGCTCGCGCTCGGACTTGGCGCGCTCGTGCCAGCGGGTGAGGACGTCGGGGAGGTTGTTCTTGGCGTGCTCGTCGAGGGTGAGGGGCTGCGCGGGCACGGGGCCGAGCTTCTCCTCGGGGAGGAGCGGCTGGCGCTTGTCGTCGAGGCTCCAGCCGTCGGCGTCGACGTCGTAGAACCAGACGTGGTCCGTGCCGCCGGAGTTCGTCTTGGTGAAGCACAGGATCGCGGTCGAGACGCCGGCGTAAGGGCGGAACGCTCCGCCGGGGAGCGAGAGCACGGCGTCGAGCTTCTGCTCCTCGACCAGCATGGTGCGCAGCGCCTTGTGCGCCTTGCTCGAGCCGAAGAGCACGCCGTCGGGGACGATCACGGCGGCGCGGCCGCCGGGCTTCAGCAGACGCAGGAAGAGCGCGAGGAACAGGAGCTCGGTCTTCTTGGTCTTGACGACGGCCTGCAGGTCCTTGGCGGTGTTCTCGTAGTCGAGCGAGCCGGCGAAGGGCGGGTTCGCGAGCACGAGCGTGTACTTCTCCTCCTCGCCGGCGTGGTCCTGGGCGAGCGAGTCGCGGTACGTGATCGCCGGGTTCTCGACGCCGTGCAGCAGCATGTTCATGCTGCCGATGCGCAGCATCGTGTGGTCGAAGTCGAAGCCGGTGAAGAGACCGTTGTGGAAATGGGCGAGCTGCTTCTTGTCGTGGAAGAGCTCGGCATGGTGCTCGCGCAGGTGCTAGCCGGCGCTGACGAGGAACCCGCACGTACCGCAGGCCGGATCGCAGATCACGTCGGTCGGCTTCGGCTCCATCAGCTCGACCATCAGACCGATGATGTGCCGCGGCGTGCGGAACTGGCCGTTCTGCCCGGCGCTCGCGATCTTCCCGAGCATGTACTCGTAGAGGTCGCCCTTCGTGTCGCGGTCCTCCATCGGCACGTGGTCGATGAGGTCGACGACCTTGGCGAGCAGCGCCTCCTTCGGGATCGTGAAACGCGCGTCCTTCATGTGGCGCGCGTAGGTCGAGCCGTCGCCCCCGAGCGTGCGCAGGAACGGGAAGGCGTGCTCGCCGACGAGCGTGTACATCTCGCGCGCCTCGAAGTGCTTGAAGCGCGACCAGCGCAGGTCGGCGTAGGGCCGCTTCTTCGGATCCTTGCCGTCCGGGAAGATGCGGCGCTCGAGCGGGCGCTTCAGACGTGTGGACCTGTCCTCCTCGACCTGCTGCAGCTCGTCGAGGCGCCGCAGGAAGAGCAGGTAGGTGATCTGCTCGATGACCTCGAGCGGGTTCGAGATCCCGCCCGACCAGAAGGCGTCCCAGATGCGGTCGATCTGGTTGCGGATGTCGCCCGTCAGCATCGATTCCTCCGTCGTTTCGTCGCTCGTCGCATCGCGTGAGGGCATCTTGCCGGCACAGCGACTGAGTTGCGAGGTGCGGAGGCCCGTGTTCTTCCAGGTCCGACAGTCTGCGCGCGGCGCGAGGGGCAGCGGAGAAGGAAGGAAACGCACGACAGGGGACGCTCAGCCGGAAGGCTCCAGCCTGGCTCCGGTTCTGCTTCCCTTCTTCTTCCTGTGGGAGGATGCTCGAGGAAAGGCAGCAGGAGAAGAGCAGAGCCGGGCTGGAGCCCGGCGCTCAGAGGTGAAAGCTCAGCGCGGCTCGAGCAGCTCCGCGTGCGCGCGCAGCGCATCCGTGAACTCGCCGGGGTCGTGGCAGATGGCGCACGCCTCGGCGCCGTTCGACGCCGTGTTCGAGTCGATGTGGGCGCTCACCGGGCCGTCGTCGTGACAGGTGGCGCAGGCCGGGCGCCAGATCTGCAGCGGGCGCACCTGGGAGTTCGGATGCTCGCGCTCGGTGGGCAGGAGTGCCTGCGTGTTGCCCTCGCCGTGGCAGCGCGCGCAAGCGAGGGTCCGGTCCGGGTATGCGGGGAAGGTCGTGTGCTCGTGGTAGGCGCGCGCGACGAAGTTGTCCGGATAGGCCGCCGTGCCCGCGCCCACGACCTGGTAGGTGTCGTCGGCGAGCTCGCTCCCGCGGTGGATCTTGTGCAGCAGCGTGCGGAATTCGACCGACTGCCCCGGCGTGGCGGGCGCAGCGGCGGCCACGAAGCGCGGCAGATCCTCCGTGCCCGAGGCACCGTGGCACAGGATGCAGGTGTCGAAGCCCCGGAAGGTGCCGTGGTAGGCGAGATCCTGGTGGCAGGCGTTGCAGCTCGCGCCGTCGGCGATACGCGTGTAGGGCTCGGGCTCGAGCGCGTCGCCGAGCAGGATGGGGAGCGTCGCGCTGGGCGAGCTCGCACGATAAGCAGTCGTCGCCGTGCCCAGCACGAACGCGAGGTCGCGCGCGGCCGAGAGCGAGCCCACGTAGGTGCCCGACACGAGCGCCTTGCCCGTCCACTTGCCGCGCTGGTCGTCGAGCTCGCCCGAGCCGTTCAGGGCCTGCGGGTACTCGGACGGCAGCACGTAGTCGGTGGTGTAGCTGACCAGCACCGCGTTGCCATCGCCGAACTCGACCAGCTCGGCGAGCGTGCCCGTGGCCGGATCGAGCGTGTAGTGGAAGAGCGCCTGGCGCGCGAGCACTTGCACCTCGAGCACGCTCGCCCCGGCCCTGTGGGCCGTGCGCAAGCCGGGCCCGTAGTCCGGGTGGTCCGGCGACGAGAACCACAGGCGCTGGCCCACTGCGAGCTGTTCGACGAACTGCACGCGCAGGTACTCCTCGAGACCCAGCAGCCCGTCGTCGAGCACCACCATGTCGCCGCGCGCGAAGTCGGTCGCGTCCACGACGTCGACGAAGGTGTCGTGTCGCGCTCCTGCTCGGCCGAGCTGGCTCGCGCCGCCCGCGGTGTCCGTGCGCACGAGGACGTCGGTGGTCACGCCCGTCGCCAGCCGGTGGGGCACGCGTTGGCTCTGGAAGACGTCCGCTCCCGCGCTCGAGTCGCCCAGATATTCGAGCTGGACGCGCTCGGGCAGGGTGAGCTGGAGCGGGAGGGGCGAGGCTCCGCTCACTAGCGAGACGGGCACGGCGGCGTCGTAGAGCACCTGGAAGTTCGTGTTCGGCCCCGCCAGCACGAAGCGCAGCTCGCTCAGGGTGCTCGGTACGACCGCGGCGCCGGCGTCGTTCGTGAGCGCGAACTCGAGCGCGAGCGCCTCGCCCGGATCGAGCGTGTCGTCGTCGTTGTTCGCGCCGGACTCGGCCAGGACCGTGAAGGCGACGTGCAGTCCGGCGTCGAAGGCCGGTCGATCCAGCGGATGGATGTGGGCGTCGATCGACGAGAGCCCTCCGAAACGCGGACCGTGGCAAGCGTTGCAGCCGTTGTCGTTGGGCTGCGGCGGCATGTTCTGGCCGTTCGCGATGTACGAAGTGGCGAAGTTCACGTCGTCGTGGCACGCGCCGCAGGAGCGGCGCCTGGGCACGTTGATCAGGGCCGCCTGGGTGGGCGTCACGATCGGGCCCGCGCCGTCCGGGTCGCCGTGGCACACGGCGCACTGGGTGGGCGCCGAGCGCATGAGATCCTCCTTGGCCTGAGCCTCCGGCGTCAGGTTGGCGTAGCCCGTGTCGCGTGGCATGGGCGAGACGCGCGTCGGCATGATCGGGAAGCCGACGTGCGAGAAGTCGCGCACCACGCCGTCCGGGCGCGCGTAGCGCAGCGGCACGCGCGGCGAGACGTAGTTGCGGCTGCCGTTCGTGCGCGTGGTCACGCCGTTGACCGAGGGCAGGAAACGCCCGGAGTGGAGCTTGTGGAACAGCACGCGCGAGTCGATCGTCACGCCGGGCGTGCCGCCGGCGATGGCCGGATCGTTCGCGTCCTCGGCGCCCGAGGTGTGGCACAGGAAGCACAGCTCGAGCTTGCGGTAGCGACCGTCGTGGGCGCGCAGCTCGCCGTGGCAGCGATCGCAGTGCTCGATCGTGGTCACGGCCCGCGGCGTGAGCTCACCCGCGCCCGTGCCGAGCAGGAAGTCGAGCGTGGCCTCGCCCACGCGCCGGTACGGCCGGCCCGCGACCTCGTAGTCCCAGGTGACCGAGAGCCCGAGCGTGTAGGTGCCGTCGACCAGATCGCGGCCGGAGAGCTCACCGCCGCTCAGACCGAAGCTGGTCGTGTCGTTGTAGGGTGGGGCGAAGACCGCCGGGATCGGGTTCGCGAAGGTGAAGCGAAAATGCCCGGCCGCGGTCTCGGTCGCGCGCGCGGCGAGGTCGAGCTCGGCCGGCAGCACGCGCTGGAAGTTGACGGTCGTGCCGGAGACGAGCGCCTCGCCGGCGGTGAGCTCCTCGAGCGTCCAGGGTTTTCCGTCGGCCTTCTCGAGCGAGAAGTCCACCGTGAGCGTGTCGCCCACCTGGACCTCGCCGTTCGGGCCACTGGCGCCGCTCAGGGCGTCGATGCGCGCCACGAGCTCGGGTACGGCCTCGCCGACCTCGTACTCCGTGGGCGTGAGCTCGTCCGGGTCCGTGCCGCCGCCGCCGCCGCCGCCCGGGCCCTGCGGGCCGGCCGGGCCAGCAGGACCCTGCTCGCCCTCGCAGCCTGCGAGCACGAGGAGCGTGACGGCGAGGAGGCGCGCGAGCGCCTTCTCAGCGGTGACACAAGTTGCAGTTCGATCCGTCGTCGACATGGCTGAGGGGGAGGCTGGACCCGTGGCACGAGCGGCAATCCATGGCCGAGTTGTGCCAGTCGGGTTTGGGCGGTCCGGAGGCGTGGCTGGGCGTGCTCTTGTGGCACGTGATGCAGCCCTCGCCTTGGAGCGGGAAGTGACAGGTGAGACAGTGCGTGTTCAACGTGTTGCCGAAGCTCGCGCCGCGATGCGAGAGCGGCAGGCTCTCGGCGTGGCAGCGGTCGCAGGTGGCCGGCTCGTGGCAGGTGGCGCAGGCCGCGCGATCGACGCGCGCCAGCACGGCGTGCCCGCGCAAGCGAAAGTGCGCGTCGTGGCCGCTGGGGGGTTCCAGGCGGTGGCACTCGTCGCAGGCGGACTGCCGGTGGCAGAGCATGCAGTCGTCAGCCGGCTCGGGAGCGCTGCGGCGGCAGGCGCGGCCGTGGAGCTTCTCCCAGTCGCGCGCGTGGCTCGGCGGCACCCATGTGCGGTCGATCTCCGCGTGGCAGTCGGCGCAGTCGTTGGGCAGCGCGCGCTCGGCGTGGCAGCGCTGGCAGGCCTGCATGTCGACCGCCACGCTCGCATCGACCGCGCGGTTCGTGTCGATGCCGCGGTGGCACGCGCCGCACTCGCCCACCGCCGTCACGTGGGCGAGGTGCGTGAAGAGCACCTCGTCGTCGAGCTGGCTGGCCCGCAGGGCGCGAAAGCTCGCCGCATCGAACAGCGTGGTCGTGACGCGCTCGGGCGGCTTCCCGGCATCGAGCTCGTCGTGGCATACGGCGCACGAATCTGGCGCCGGCATGCCGGGCGCCTCCTCGACCTCCGCGCTCTCGTGGCACGAGACGCAGGCGAGCTGCTCCTCGACGACGTGCAGCTCGTGGCTGAAGACCAGGGCGCGCCCGCGCGAACGCAGGGCGTCGACCAGCATGCAACCTGCGCAGGCGGCCAGCGCCAGCGCGGCCACGGCGGGCGAGGACAGGGCTCGTCTCAGGGCGCGCTCCAGAGGGGATCGCTTCAGAAGTTCCACGCGTACTCCAGCCGGACGTCGTGGTAGTCGTCGAAGTCGTTGCGCTCGAACTCGTAGCGCAGCGCCCAGCGCCGTCCGCGGCCCGTCTTCCAGCGCAGATCGAGGTAGGTGGTACGCACGTGATCGCGCTCTTCGCCGCTCAGGAGATCGTACTCGTAAAGCGAATAATGGGAGCCGAGCGTCGCGTCCCAGCGCTGGTCGAACGCGCGCGCCAGGCTCGCGCCCCAGGTCTCGTAGTCCGTGTCGGTCGCGCGCCAGACCTCGCCCGTCACGGAAACGGTGACCGGCAGCGCGTCCGGCAGGGTCCCGGTCAGGTAGTAGCGCTCGAAATCGCGGTTGAACTCGCCCTCGTCGGAATCCTCCTCGACGCGCCGCAGATCGAGGCCCGAGAGCAGCGCGAAGTCCGTCCAGTCCTTGCTGGCCGAGAAGCCGAGCTGGTAGTAGGGGAACAGCTCGAAGAGCGTGTCGGAGAACGGGTCGAGGGGCGCGGCGAGCTGCGCCTGCGTCTGCAGCAGCTTGTAGAGCGAGCCCTGCAGCGTGAAGTTGCGCTGGCTGTCCACGTGGCTGCCCGAGAGACGCACGTCGCGCCCATCGTCCTCCAGGCTGGTGAAGCGTGCGTCGAAGCGCGTGGCGTGGTCTTCGGCCAGGAAGTCCTGGCCGAGCACCAGGCCGAAGAGATCGTTCTCGTGCTCGACGCCGAGGCGCGCGTCCTCGAGGCGCAGCCAGTCGGCGCGCAGCTCGGCCCCCGACCAGACGTCGAGGGAGCCGAAGGCGCCGTAGGCGAGGTCGTCCTCGGACGAGGACTCGTAGGGGTGCTCGCCCACGCCGCCGAAGACCCCGAGCGTCGCGCGCCGCGAGCCCCACGGCTCCAGCTCGGCGCGCACTCCGTCGAGCAGCAGCGTGACCGGCGTCTCGTAGAGCGTCTGGCGTCCCAGGCGCAAGAGCGCCAGGGGTCCCGTCTCCACGTCGAGGTAGGCGTGGAAGAGCTGCGTCTCGAAGCTGTGCTCGTAGGTGTCGAGCAAGCTGAAGAAGTCGTCCTGGCCGCTGGCGCGTCCGTCGAGGTCGTAGGCGGCGCGCGCGAGGAGCGCGCCGCTCCAGCGTCCGCCCGGATCGGTGACGGCGAGGTCGACGGTCTCGTAGAGGTCGTGATCGCTCTCGTCGTTCGTGAAGCGGCCGCGGTAGCGGGAGAGGAGCTGGCCCGTGATGGGCTCGATCTTGTCGCCTTCGCCGGCGGCACCCTCGAATGGGGCCCCTTCGATTGTGACGTCTTCGGACCGTGCTGCGTCCGACGCAGCGGTCCGTCCCGCGGAGGGCGGGGCCTCCTGCGCAGCGACGCAGCCGAGCGCGGTCAGGGCGCAGCACGCTCCGGCTCTGGACACGAGGTGCATCGCGTCAGTTCGCGGCCAGCGTCTCATCGAGGAACGTCACGGGCGTGGGGGCGCGCGGATCGCGGTGCAGGCCCTTCAACCGAACGCTGGCGCCTGGGCGCGTGAAACGGATTTCGCGCGTGCCTTCGACCGGCAGGTAGGCGCGCTCGTCGATGGTCAGCTCGCGCCGTTCGAGCACCACGCCGTCCGCGTCCAGGAGCTCGGCCTGGAAGACGAGCGCGCGCCCGACGAGACCCGGGACGCGGTGTCCGGCCTGGTTCCGGATCACGACTCGGCTGCAGCCCTCGACCGTCGCGAGCGAGAGCTCGAAGGCCAGGCGCAGGAAGGCCGGATCGCGAGGCGTCTGCAGGGCATGGCTGCGGCCCGCTCGTGCGGGCGCGCCCTCCGCCCAGCTGCGCTCGAGCGGGGCCATGTGGCATCCGACGCACGAGAGACCGCGCGCGGCGAGTCCGGCCGCGGCGAAATCTTTGGCGATGCCGATCACCGGCCCGATGTTCGTCGCGTGACACGCGCTGCACAGGGCATCGCTGCCCGGCACGAGCATGTGCTCGGAGCGCTTCGAGGCGTGCGCCTCTACGCTCGTGCCGCGCGGGCCGAGCATCGCGCCGCTCTCGTCCTGGTGGCAACTCTCGCAGTTCACGCCGAGCTCGCGCGCGGCGTCGCGCGTGTCCGGCTTTCCACCCAGCACGCCCGCGAGCAGCGGCTCGGGCGCGTGGCACCCGTAGCAGAGCTCGGGGCGCTTCTTGTCCTCCAGCTCGGCCCTGTAGGCCTCGTCGACCCAGGCGAGGCCGTGGGCCGAGATCGCCCACTCCTCGGCCACCTCGCGGTGGCAGCCGGCGCAGGCGTAGCGTTCGAGGCCCTCCACGCGCGCGGGTCGGAGCGCGATCGCCGGAGCCGGAGCTCGCAGCAGTGGCTGCGGATCGTCTTCGCCGCGGGCTGCCAGGACGAGGGAGCCGCAGGCGAGGAAGCAGACGAAACGCGCAGCCGAGCGGGGGGGAAAGGCTCGGGACGGCACCGGAGCCCAGGATTCTAATCGGAGCCCATGAAAAACGTAGTGCGTGGGGCGCTCCACGGTCACTCCACGGCCCCTGCCGTTCGCCTTCGCTGACCGTGACCGTACGATCGGCCGCCCGATGAAGGCGCCCGCGTCGTCCCCCGCGCGCTCCGAGCCCGAGTCGAGCATCGCCCTCGGCGCCTGGCTGGCGCTGTTTCTCGTGCTGGGACGCTCGGCCGTGCTGCTGGCTCTCGAGCTCGGGCACCACGGCAATCGCGAGCTCGCGGGCCTGCGCCTGGCGCACGGCTTCTGGCCGCTCCTCGCCGTGGCCGGCGGAGTCGCGCTGGCGGCCGGGCTGGGGCTGTGGATCGCAACTCGCTCTGGATCAGGATCCTTGTCACGGTCCTTGCGCGCGCTCGTCGCGCTGGCGCTGGCCGCCGCGGCGTTCCTGTTCCTGAGCGGTCGCCTGGAGGGCGATCCATCGCGGCGCATCGGCACGCAAACGCCGCTCGGGTCCAAGGCCCTCGCCCTGACCGCCGTGTGTGCCTTGGCGCTGGCGCTGTTCTTCTTCACGACGCGACTGCGGAGCTTGCGCGCCTGGCTGGCCGACGCGCGGCGTGGCGGGCTGGTCCCGCTGGTGTTGCTCGTGCTGCTCGCGACCGGACTGCGTGTCGCGTACGGCGGTCTGGGCGCGACCATGGAAGTGCGGCGCGTCGAGCACGAGCTCTGCGGCGAGAAGTGGGAGGCGCTGCGCGCGCATCCGGAGGGCGCGGCCGCGCCGGGCATCCTGTGCCCAGCGGCGGAGTACAGGGCCGATGGTGCCGCTCGTACGACGCTCGTGCTGCCGCCGCCCGCGCTCGTGCGCCGGGTCCTGCCCGGTTCCGACGAGCTCCTGTGGCTGGTGGGGGGCGCGGGCATCGATCACTCCGTCTCCACCGACGCGCTCGAGCGTTACCGCGGACACTCGCTGCGCTTTCGCGTGCATGTGAACGGCGCGCGCGTGTTCGAGGCGAGCCTGCCGATCCAGGGCTCGCCGGCCTGGGTCGAGCTCGGCGGCGGAGAGGGGCTCGAGCTGCGCGGCAACTCCGAGCTCGAGCTCGAGACCGTCCTGCTCGATGCGCGCGGCCAGGAGGTCCAGCCAGCCGACCCGCTGCGCGTGGGGTTCGGCGGGCTCGCGCTCGAGCGCCGCGAGCGCCGTGCGCGGGCGCGCGCCTCCGAGCAACACCCCAACATCGTGCTCGTCCTGATCGACACGCTGCGCGCGGATCGCACCTCGGCCTACGGCTACGAGCGCGCGCCCGCGGGCACGAGGACGACGCCCCATCTCGAGGCCTTGGCCGCGC
This sequence comes from Planctomycetota bacterium, assembly GCA_031413955.1. GTDB lineage: Bacteria > Planctomycetota > UBA1135 > UBA1135 > JABFRZ01. The sequence goes on from JANOGB010000090.1 coordinate 16,185, forward strand.
GCGGGCTGTTGTTCGAGGAAGCCTGTAGCACGGCGAGCTGGACCTGGCCCTCGACCGCCTCGATCCTGACCGGACTGCAGCCCGAGGAGCACGGCGTGCAGGACGGGGCGAGCTCGTTCCTGCCGCGCCAGCTCGACACCCTGGCCGAGGCGTTGCAGCGCGCCGGCTTCACCACCGCGGCCTGGTCGGGCAGCCCGCTGATCGTGCCCGCCAAGGACTTCGACCAGGGCTTCGAGTTCTTCGATGCCAGCCGCGAGGGGCGCGTGCGGCGCTCGAACGTGGTGCTGCCGGGCGCGCTGGAGTGGCTCGCGGTCGCGCGCGAGTGGCGCTTCTTCCTGTACCTGCACCTGATGGAGCCGCACATGCCCTACGTGCCGCTGCCCGAGGGCCGCGCGCTCTTCGCGGCGGACGTGCCGCACAGCTTCCCGGCGCGCAAGCCCATGGACGACTCCTGGGAGCTCCTGCAGGCGGGCTTTTCGGAGAGCGGCGAGCGTCGCACCGAGAGCGTCGTCCCGCCCGAGGAGCAGCGCTGGATCCGCGACCTCTACGACGGCTGCGTGTGGAGTGCCGACCACTACCTCGGTCAAGTCCTGGCGCGCCTCGACGAACTCGGCTTGAGCGCGAACACGATCGTGGCCGTGACCAGCGATCACGGCGAGGAGCTCTTCGACCACGGCTTGCTCACGCACTCGAGCACGCTGCACCGCGAGCTCGTGCGCGTTCCGCTGGTGCTCGCGGGGCCGGGGATTCCGCGCGCAGAGCGGGTGAGCACGGTGCTCTCGAACGCGGGCCTCGGTCCGACGCTGGCGCGGCTCGGCGGCTCATCGATCGCGGGCCTGACGGAGAGCGCGCAGGCGTCACTCGATCTCCTGCGGCCGAGCGCGGAGGGCACCGTGCTCTTCTCGACGCAGCAAGGCTGGTGGAACGGCGTCCACCGCCAGCCGCTTTTCGGGCTGCGCAAGGACCAGAGCGTGCTGCACTTCGCGCCCCAGGGCACGCCCTGGGGCAAGCGGACGAAGGACGGCAAGGGCGAGATGCGGCTCTACGATCTGGCACTCGATCCCGACGAGCAGACGGACCTCGCGTCGCTCGAACCCGCGCGCGCGCAGGCCCTGCTGGACGAGCTCCTTCTCCGTCTGGCCGGCTTCGAGGAGCGCCGCGTCGAGACCGGCGGCGTGGTCGACGAGGGCACGCTCGACCTCCTGCGCGAGCTCGGCTACGTCGGCAAGTGAGGCGCGCCTTGCGTGCTCAACTGGGAGCGCCGGGCTCCAGCCCGGCTCGGCTTCTTCGTTTCTTCCCTTTCTCTTCGGAGAGAGGAACGAGCCAAGAGAAAGAGCCGGGCTGGAGCCCGGCGCTCCCAGTTGAGCGCGCAAGCCGCGCCTCGCCGGTCTTCTTCAGCTCCGACGCCGATCCTGCCGATCCGAGCGCGTGCCCCCGGCGCGCCTCGCCCTGCTGCTCGCCTACCTCCTCGCCGCATGCGCGCGCGAGCGCGAGCCGGTTCCCTCCCTGCTGCTCCTGACTCTCGACACGACCGACCCCGCCGCGCTCGGCTGCTACGGCGGTCCCACCGGCCTGACGCCCAACCTCGACCGCCTGGCGCGCGAGGGAGTCGTGTTCGAGGACGCGCGCGCCGTCGCGCCGCTCACGCTGCCCGCGCACGCTTCGCTCCTGACCGGCCTGTACCCGCCGCGCCACACCGTCCGGCGCAACGGCGAGTCTCGCCTCCCGGACGGCGCCCTGACGCTGGCCGAGCGTGCGCGCGAGCACGGCTACCAGCGTGCCGCCTTCGTGGCCGCGGTGGTGCTCGCGCCGGAATTCGGGCTCGCGCAGGGCTTCGAGCTCTACGACGCGCCCGCGACGCCCGAGAACGTCGACGAACACCTGACGGCCAGCCGGCGCGCGAGCGAGATCGCCGCGCGCGCCACGGCCTGGCTCGCGCAGCGCGATCCCGAGCGGCCGTTCTTCCTGTGGCTGCACTTCTACGACCCGCACTTTCCCTACGATCCGCCACGCGAGTTCCTGGCGCGCGCCGGGGGCGACGCCTACCTCGGCGAGGTGGCGGCGATGGACGCTGCGATCGGGACGGTGCTGGCCGAGCTCGAGCGCGCAGGACTCTACGAGCACACGCTGATCGTGGCCGCCGCCGACCACGGCGAGGGTCGCGGGCGCCATGGCGAGGAGACCCACGGCGCCTTCGTGTTCGACGCCACCTTGCGCATCCCGCTGCTCGTGCGCCTGCCCGGCGCGATCCGAGCCGGCGAGCGCGTGCGCGACCCCGTCAGCCAGGTCGACATCGCGCCGCTCGCGGCTGCGGTGCTCGGCTGGAAGCCGCCGCGCGAGTCTCTCGCGCTCGTGCAGGATGGGCGGGATCCGCTACGGAGCGGCGCCGCCGGAGGCGTCTACTTCGAGAGCTACTTCGGCACGAAGTCCTTCGGCTGGAGCCCGCTCGCGGGCTGGACCGATGGACGCGTCAAGTACGTGCACTCCAGCGCGCCCGAGCTCTTCGACCTCGGCCACGACCCCGGCGAGACGAAAAGTGTCCTCCCCGACCGGACCCGCGAGGCCGTGGCGCTGCGCGAGCGCATCACCGAGCTGGGCGCGCGGCCCCGGCTCGAACGCGAGCCCCTCGCCGACGAGCAGGGCAACCTGCAGCGCGAGATCGAACGCCTGGGCTACGCCGGCGCGGGCCTGAACGCAGAGGACGCCGATCCCGAGCCGCTCGCCACCAGCTCGAGCCCGAGCCCGCACCGCATGGTCGCCGCCTACGCCGACTACATGGAAGGCCGCAAGCTCTTCGAGGAGAAGGGCTCGCGCGAACAGGCGATCCACCTGCTCGAGCGCGCCGTCGACGCGAACCCGCAGAACCACAAGGCCTGGTTCACGCTCGGCCTCGCGCGCCTCGACCTCGCGCGTTTCGAGCAAGCCACCGACGCCTTCCGCCGAGTCCTCGCCATGCCCGGCGGCGAGCGCATCCCCGCCCAGCTCAACCTCGCCGTGTGCCTCTACAACCTCGGCCGCCGCACGGAAGCCCTGAGCGAGCTCGAGAGCGCGCTGGCCGAGACGAACGGCCCGCCCGGCGCGCTCGAGCTCCTGATCCGCCTGCTCGAGGAGAACGAGCGCAGCGAGAGACCGGCGGAAAGCGAGACGCCCGGCAACGTGGCAAAGGCCAAGGCGCTGAGAGCGCCGACGCGCGCGTCATA
>JANOGB010000091.1:0-2384 GCA_031413955.1 Planctomycetota bacterium
CTACGAGTCGCCCAAGGATCCGGTGCACATCCACGAGCAGACGCACCAGATCTTCGGCAATCGCCTGTTCCTGAACGGTGGCGGGTCGTGGTTCCAGGAGGGTGTGGCCGAGTACGTGGAGTCGAGCAAGAACGACCGCAACGTCCTCGCCAGCAACGTCGCCAAGGGCAAGCATCTGCCGCTGACCGAGTTCCTGGAGCGCCAGAGCCTGCTCTGGTCCTCGGCCGAGAGTCGCAAGGAAGGCGGGAGCGAGGCCTCGGACCTCTACACCCAGGCCGGACTCTTCATCGAGTTCCTGCGCGAGTCCAGGTGGGGCAAGGAGAAGTTCGAGCGCTTCCTCCAGACCGTGGGTCGTTCGTCGCGCAAGCTCGCGAAGCTGCGCGCGGCGTTCGAGGAGATCTACGGAGTCGACATCGAGGCGGTCGACCAGGAGTTCCAGGCCTACTGCGCGAAGCGCTGAGGCGCGGTCAACGCGGCCGATCGAACCGGCAACGGCAGAAACGCTTTCCTACACGAAGAGGCACCGGCACTCCGTGCCTCCCCGAGGCCGAGTTCCTGCGCCATCGCCGGGGATCCCGCTCCCAAGTCGGGCCCACCGCGTTAGGATACTTCCTGCGTTCCCTCCTCTCCCCGAGGGGAACCGCTCTCGAGGATGTCCCTGGCTCGTCGTCTCTCTCCCCTGCGCGCTCTGGCAATCCTTCCCGGCTTGCTCGCACTTCCCTCGCTGTGCGCCGCGCAGCAGGTCGCGACCTTCCGTCCGAACGACGTCGGGATCTTCTACTCGGACTACGCTTGCGGTCACATCGGTCCGGAGCGCGCAGATTTCGAACGCGAGCTGGCGGCGAACTGGGTGTGTCACCAGGAGCAGATGAGCCCGGGCGTGCGCGCCAGCTTCGTCGCGGATGCGAGCCACGTGAGGTTCGAGCTGGACTATGTCTTCGCCGGCTTCTCGTGCGGAGCGGGCGTGGAGGTTCCGCTGAGCTGGGAGTTCGGGCTGGTGATCGACGGCGTCCGCAAGCCGACTGGCGCGCGGAACCCGCTCTATCCCCTGACCCTGGGCAGCACGCCGTGGATCCACCTCGGTCAGAATTCAGAACCTCACACCGTCACCCTGATCTGGCCGAGTGGAGCCGACGTCGATCTGCTCGCCGTGCACCTGAAAGAGACGCGCGGCAAGGCCGCGCCCGTGCTGCTGGCCGCGCCCGTTCGCTCCCAGCCGCAGCTCACGGTGTTCGGAGAATCGATCACGCAGGGACTTGACGCCTCGCACGTGCTCAACACCTATCCCGTCCGTCTGGGTGCGCTGAAGAACTGGAGCGTGGTCAACCTGGGCTTCGCGGGCCGGAATACGCAGCCCACCGACGCGTGGCTGGCGGCGGGGTTCACGTCCTGCGCGGTTGGACTGAGGTCGTCCCCGGACCTCCTGCTGCTGGCCATCGGCTCCAACGACTTCCATCTCCTCAACGACGTGCACACGCGGGTGGACAAGTTCCAGGAGCGCTACCGGGAATGGATCCACCAGTTCCGGATCCTCCAGCCCACCACGCCCATCCTGTGCCTCACGCCGCTGCCGAGGGGTGACGAGTGCGCGATCACGACCCGGACGATGGAGCAGTATCGCGAACGGATCCGCACCATCATCGAGGCGCGCGCAGACCGGAACATCTATCTCTTCGAGGGCCGCGACCTGATCCCGCTGCCGCCCACGCCGGGGGATCCAATGTTCGATGCAGCGCTCCTGCACCCGACCGACCTCGGCTTCGAGCAGATCACGGAGCGCCTGAGCCGCTTCAATCTGGTGCGCAATCCGGGTTTCGAGCTCCGCCCGCTGGCCGGCTGCCGCGAGGTCGCCGAGCCCGAGCCCTATCTGTGGACCGACCTCGGACCCGGCGTGAGCTCGGTCACGCTCGTTCCGGGCGGCAGCCGAACTCTCGCCCTCTCCCCTTCGGGCTCGCGCTCTCAGGTGGTGTACGGACTGAGCGCGGGCGACCGGTTCTCGCTGAAGGCTTCGGGCCTGGCGACCGTGGCGGACAGCCCCGGCAAGATCACCATGGAGTTCCTCGATGCGAACGGCGTCCTGGTTGCCGCTCCCCTGGCACTCGACTTCACCCACAACTCGTGGCGACGAATCGGACGCCAGGGCACGGCTCCCACCGGGGCCATCCGCGCGCGCCTGATACTCGGCAAGAGTCCCGACGCGGGGCAGTTCCTCGTGGACGACCTCGAGCTGACCGTGAACGAGTTCTGATCTTCTATTCCGCAACGGCTTGCTGGCCGAGCAAGAATCCAGCAAGACCACAGAGGCGCAGAGGACTCAGAGGAGCACAGAGGAAGAATCCAGAGCGGATGGGGCCTCCGGGCCTTCGGCTCTCCGAGAGTCGACG
>JANOGB010000092.1:0-2776 GCA_031413955.1 Planctomycetota bacterium
GGCCTGTGGGCGGCGCGCCTTCTGCGCCGTCCAAGGACCGGTGGGCGACGCGTTTTTCAGCGTCGTCCACGGGTCCGGCAGGATCCACAGGCGGTTTCCCCTCCGAGCGGCCTCGCAGGATGGCGCAGGACCGACGATCGCGACCGGGTCCGACCCGTAGCACCCCCCTGATGACAGGCTCTCCGGCGGCGGGGACATCGGTCGGAGCGCAGCGACGGGCCTCATGCCCCGGCCTTCGCGGGCTTCGCCCGGGCTTTCGCCTCGCGGAGCGAGCCTCCCTTGAGATCGATCCGGTGGGCGGCGTGGACGAGGCGGTCGCAGATCGCGTCGGCCAGCGTGGCCTCGCCGATCGCCTCGTGCCACTGCTTGACGGGGAGTTGACTGGTGACGAGCGTCGAGGCGCGCTCGTGGCGGTCCTCGAGGATCTCGAGCAGGTCGCGCCGTTCCTGGTCCTTGAGCGGGGTCAGGGCGAAGTCGTCGAGGACCACGAGCTCCGTCTTCGCCAGGCGTGCCAGCATGCGGCCGTAGGAGCCGTCGCCGCGGGCGACCGCGAGGTCGTGATGCAGTCTCGGAGCCCGGGCGTAGAAGGCCGAGTGTCCCGACCGGCAGGCGCGCTCGGCGAAGGCGCAGGCGAGCCAGCTCTTGCCGACCCCGGTGGGCCCGGTGATGAGCAGGTTCTGGTGCTCGCGGATCCAGCCGCAGCGGCCGAGGGCGAGGACAACCTGCCGGTCGAGCCCGCGCGGGGCCTGCCAGTCGACGTCCTCGAGGCTCGCCTGGTGGCGCAGCCGGGCCCACTGGAGCCGCCGGGTCAGCCGGCGCTGCTCGCGGGCGTCGGACTCGGCATCGATCTTCATGCCGACGCGCTCCTCGTAGCTCATCTGGGCGCACTCGGGGGAGCGGATCTGGCGCTCGAAGGCCTCGGCGAGGGAGGCCATCTTCATGGTGTGCATCTTGTCGATCGTCGCCTGGGTCAGCATCAGTCCTCCTTGCGGTAGTAGCCCGCCCCGCGGATGTTGTCGTGGGCGGGCAGGGTGAGGGTCGCCTCGGACGGCTCGTCGATGGGCAGGGTCTCGACGCCGGCGCCGAGGATGTTCTTGACGGTCTTGTAGCTCGGGGCGCGCAGCCGCTCGGCCCGTGCCGCGGCCGCTTCGACGCGCGCGGCGCCGTGACGCTGGACGAGGCGCATGAGTCCCAGGCACGAGCGGTAGCCCTGCTCGGGATGAGGGCGGCTCTTGAGGATCGCGGCGACGACGCGCCCGGTGGCGGGGCCGGTCTTCTCGGCCCAGGCGATGAGGCGCGAGGGGGTCCACTCGGCATGGGCCCGGTGGGAGTGGGGCATGTGCTCGGGCAGGGTGTGGAACCGGCCGCGCCCCGCCAGGCGGGGGTGGGAGGCCACGCGGCTGGAGCGCAGGAGCACCTCGACGATGCTCGTGGTCGCCCGCGCCTCGACGCGCTCGCCGGCCAGCTGGTAGGGGACGGAGTAGTAGTTGTGGTCGACCTCGATGTGGTAGTCGATGTTGACGGTGCAGTTCTTCCACGCGGCCATCTCGTAGCGGTTCGGGGGCAGGGCTCTGAGGGCCGGCCGGTCCAGCCGCTCGAACAGCTCCCGCCGGGAGGCGCCGAGGTGCTTCATGATGCGGTTGTTGATCGCGTCGAGACGCTCGCGGATGGGCGCGTTCATCTCGGCGAAGCTGAAGAAGGTCTGGTTGCGGAGGGCCGCGAGGATCCACCTCTCGGCCACGAGGACGGCCGCCTCGACCTTGGGCTTGTCGCGGGGATGGTAGGGCCGGGCCGGGATGACGGCCGTCCCGTAGTGGGTGGCCAGGTCCTGGTAGGTGCGGTTGAGGACGGGTTCGTACCGACACGGGACCGTGACGGCCCCCTTCAGGCAGTCCGGGATGAGGATCTCCGGGACGCCGCCGAAGAACTCGAACATCCGCACGTGCGCCCCGATCCAGTGCGGCATCTCTTGGCTCTCGACGACCTCGGCGTAGGTGAAGCTGCTGGCGCCGAGGACGCCGACGAACAGCTCGCCGGCGATGATCTCCCCCGTCCGGCGGTCGACGATCCAGGGCTTCTGGCCAGCGAAGTCGACGAAGCCCTTCTCCCCGGCCCGGTGCACCTGGCGCATGGGAGGCGACAGCCTGCGGACGAAACGGTGGTAGTGCTCGCAGAACTGGGTGTAGCGGTAGCCGTCGGGGTGCTCGCGCAGGTACTCGACCCACAGAAGCTGCAGGGTCACGCCCGGGCGGCGCAGCTCCTCGTGCAGGCGGGCCAGATCGGGCAGCGGCCGTGAGGGTCGGGCGCCCTGGCGCGGGCGCGCCGCGAGCACGGTCTCGAGCCGGCTGTCATCGAGCTCGGCCGGCAGCGGCCAGCTCAGCCCCGCCGTCGCCGCCCGGGCGAGACACTCGCAGACAGTCCCCGACCCGATCGACAGGCAACGAGCGATCGCCCGTTGCGACAGGCCCCCGGCGTAGCGGAGCCTCAGGATCTCGCGTAACAACCTCATCGGTAGCCTCTTCGCCGGCATCGAGTACGTCCTCCTCTGTGGGAGGCCTACTCTGCCCCGGCGAGCTACCGATCAGCGTTCAGAATCACCGAAACGGGTGTTCACCTTCGACCGAAATGGGTGTTCATGTTCGACCGAAACGAGCGTTCACGTTGGTCCGAAATACGCACATCCGCACGTGCGCCCCGATCCAGTGCGGCATCTCTTGGCTCTCGACGACCTCGGCGTAGGTGAAGCTGCTGGCGCCGAGGACGCCGACGAACAGCT
>JANOGB010000093.1:0-4017 GCA_031413955.1 Planctomycetota bacterium
CGCCCCAACGGCGAGAGTGCGGTGCCTGGCTCGGCTTTGCCGGATTCCGCCCTTCGCTCCTCATCACTCCTGCGCGCACCCGGAATCCGGCGAAGCCGTGCCTGGCTCCGTACTCTCGCCGGCCTGACGCGTTCAAGCGCTTGTTCTGGGAGTTCCCGGGCTCGGGCTGGCGGGGTTCGCCTTGCAATCCTTTCGCGGCACGGCCCTCACAGGGCACGGCGCCCAAAAACAATTCAAGGCGACCCGGAGGGGCAGCCGAAAGCGCAGGCCGTGGGGAAGCGCTGGTCGCGCAGCGGCCAGGCAGCCTCCAAGAGTCCGACCCCCAGGCTCGTCCCAGGAATCACAAGGGCTCGTCCCGAAGAAACAAGCAAGGCAAAGGATCCATCCATGTCGAAAGATGACGCAGACTACCCGGTGTTCGAGGAGCAAGTCCCGATCGCAGACGAGCAGCAGGCCTTCGAGGGCGCGGAGTTCGTGGACAACCCCGAACCGCGCTGCCCGGTCGTGCTGTTGCTCGACACGTCGAAGTCGATGGCCGGCAAGCCGATTGCCGAGATGAACGCGGGCCTGAAGCTGTTCCACGACGAACTGCTCGAGGACGACCTGGCCGCCAAGCGCGTCGAGGTTTCGGTCGTGGCCTTCGGGCCGGTGCGCACCGAGACGGAATTTTGCACACCGGAAGCCTTCATTGCGCCCGAGCTCGAAGCCGAGGGCGAGACCCCGCTTGGCGCCGCCATCGAGCACGCGCTCGAGATCGTCGAGGAGCGCAAGGAGACCTACCGCCAGAACGGCATCAACTACTACCGCCCGTGGATCTTCCTGATCACGGACGGCGCGCCCACGGATCCGTGGGACAAGAGTGCCAAGAAGATCCAGCAGGGCGAGAAGGAAGGCCGTTTCGCCTTCTTCCCGGTGGGCGTGCAGAACGCCAACATGGACGTGCTCTCGAAGCTCAGCTCGCGCAAGCCGCTGCACCTCGACGGGCTGCGCTTCCGCGATCTGTTCACCTGGCTGTCGCGCTCGCTGCAGAAGGTGTCGCAGTCGCAACTCGGTAGCGAAGTTGCACTGCCCTCTCCGTCGGGTTGGACGTCGGTCTGATCCGAACGGAGCACGCAACGGTGTTTCTCTCGAGTAGTGAGCGGCCCTGGCGGTATGCCCATGCGTCCGTCGTCGGCCGCTCGCACATCGCGAGCGCAACACCCTGTCAGGACGCGTCGGCCTGCGAGATCTTGAACCTGGCCGGCGCGTCCACGCTTTTCTGCATCGTCTCCGACGGTGCAGGCTCGGCCCCGCTGAGTCAGATCGGGGCGCGCTTCGCCTGCGAGGTCATCCTCGACGAGGCGCGCGCGGCGCTCGCCGGCGGCGGCGGAGTGGGCGCGATCGACCAGGAGTTCGCGCACGCTTCGCTGGACCGTTTCCAGCATGCCCTGGCGCGCGTGGCGCGACGCGCAGGCAGGCCTGTGCGCGATTTCGCCTGCACGCTCCTGTATGCGGCCGTGGACGAGCAGCGCTGCGCGTTCGCCCAGGTCGGCGACGGCGCGATCGTGGTCTCGCCGGCCGCAGCCGCGGGCGCCCCGCGCGCCTTCGAATGGGTCTTCTGGCCGCAGCAAGGCGAGTACGTCAACCAGACGAACTTCGCCCACGACCCGCGCGCGCACGACGTGCTGCAATTCGAGGCGCGCGAGCAGCGCCTCGAGGAACTGGCTGTCTTTTCCGATGGCCTGCAAGGGCTGGTGCTCGACGTTCGCCAGCGCGTGGCGCACGCGCGCTTCTTCGAGCCGATGTTCGTGGCCATGCGCTGGGCAGAAGCGGGACGCTCGGAGGGCCTGTGCGGCTCGCTGCGGCGCTTCCTGGCTTCGCCGACGATCGAGACGCGCACCGACGACGACAAGTCGCTGATCCTGGCCAGCCGCCGCGCGCCGACCCCGCGCCCGGCACTGCCCGCGGCTCCCGCACCCGTCAGCCCGGCGGTCGAGGCGCCGCTGCAGCGGGAGATCTAGCGTGGGACTCCTGAGGCGGGACACCGAGTGAAGCTCAAGAAGCGCGACGGCAAGAAGCGCAAGATCAGCGGCCGCGTGGAGCTCGGGCCCCTGCTGGCCGAGGGCGGCGAGGGGCGCATCCACGAGATCATCGGCCGCCCCGCCTTCGTGGCCAAGGTCTACCACGAGCCGCCCAGCCGGGAGAAGGCCGCCAAGCTCGCCGCCCAGGTGGAGGTGAGCACGAAAAAGCTGCTGGCGATCGCCGCCTGGCCGGTCGAGATCCTGCGCGACGAGCCCGGTGCTCCGCCGATCGGCGCGGTCATGCCGCGCATCGACAAGCACAAGGACATCCACCTCCTGTACGGGCCGCGCAGCCGCCTGGCGGAGTTCCCGCTGGCGGGCTGGCCGTTCCTCATCCGCACCGCGGCCAACCTGGCGCGCACCTTTGCCGTCGTGCACGCGCACGGACACGTCATCGGCGACGTGAACGACCGCGTGGCGCTGGTGTCCGATCGCGCCTGCGTGCGCCTGATCGACTGCGACGGTTTCCAGATCCAGCACGGCGGCCGGCTGTACCACTGCGACGTCGGCGTGCTGACGCACCAGCCGCCCGAGTTCCAGGGCGTGGCCAGCTTCCGCGGGCTCAAGCGCACGGTGAACCACGACGGCTTCGGCCTGGCCGTGCTCATCTTCCAGCTCCTGTTCATGGCGCGCCACCCGTTCTCGGGCTCCTACGGCAAGTCCGGCGACATGCCGCTCGAGCGTGCCATCCGCGAGCACCGCTTCGTCTACGGCGCCAAGGCCGCCGAGCGCGGCATGCAGCCGCCCCCGGCCGCGCTCGATCTCTCGGCGGTCTCGCGCGACCTCGCGCGCCTGTTCGAGCAAGCCTTCTCGCCCAACGGCGTGAAGGGCGAGCGGCCGAGCGCGATGCAATGGGCCGTGGCCCTGGAGGAGTTCGAGCGCCTGATCCAGCGCTGCCGCACGAACCCCTGTCACGCCTACCTCAAGGGCCACTCCTGCTCGTTCTGCGCCATCGACCGCCAGACGGACCGCGCGCTCTTCCACCTGCCGCTGGGCGTGTCCTCCAGCCGCCCGAACCCGGTGGCCGTGCACCTGCCCTCCGTGTGGAAAGAGATCAGCGCGATCCCGGCGCCGGGCTCGGCGCCCGAGTTGCCGCCGCCGCTCGGGAACTTCGAGAAGCTGTGCATGGCGGACGCGCGCAAGCGCTCGCTGCGCATCGCGATCCGCGTTTGCATGGTGCTGACCTCCCTGGCGCTCGCCTGGCCCACGGGCGGGCTGTCGCTGGCGCTGCTTCTGCTGCTGCCCGCGGCCAACGCGGGTCGCTCCCGCCCGCCGGGTGGCTCAGCCCTGGCCGCGCGCACGCGCGGCTTCGTGCGGCGCTGGAGCGAACAGGCCTCCGAGCGCGGCTTCGCGCAGCGCCTGGCCGAGCTCAAGCGTGCGCGCACCGAACTCGAGGGGCTGGACGAGGAGCACGCGCGCGGTCTGGCCGAGCTCGAGACCAAGCGCCGCCAGCACCAGCTCGACGCCTTCCTCGCCAAGCAGCGCATCGCCGACGCCGAACTGCCGGCGCTCAACCGCACCGCCAAGGCCGTGCTCGAGTCCTTCGGCATCGAGACCGCGGACGAGGTCTCGGCCGCCTCGCTGTCGCGCGTCAAGACGCTCTCGGAGGCCGCCCGCCAAGCGCTGCTCGCCTGGCGCACCAAGCACGAGGCCCGCTACATCTTCGACCCCTCGCGCGGCGTCGACCCGAAGGTCCAGGCAGCGCTCGAGCGCGCGACCCAGAAGCGCCGCGCCGATCTGGTGCAGAAGCTGATCGACGGCCCCGCGCGCCTGCGCCACACGGGCGAGCAGATCCTGGCCATGCGCCAGCAGCTCGACAAGGAGATCGCGCCGCTGGTACGCGAGATCCAGAAGGCGCAGAAGGGGTAGCTGGGAGCGCCGGGCTCCAGCCCGGCTCTGCTCCCTTGCCTTTTTTCGTTCTCTCGGGAGAAAAGGGAACAAGCCAAGAGAAAGAGCC
>JANOGB010000094.1:0-1989 GCA_031413955.1 Planctomycetota bacterium
CCGCTCTGGATTCTTCCTCTGTGCTCCTCTGAGTCCTCTGCGCCTCTGTGGTCTTGCTGGATTCTTGCTCGGCCAGCAAGCCGTTGCGGAATAGAAGATCAGCGCTCGCTGGGGCGCGGCGCGGCGGAGCGGACGTAGGTCGAGTTGACGATCTCGTCATCCACGGTCAGGTGGCGGAACAACTCGAAAGACGGGTTCGTGGATGCAGGATCCCGCTGGTCGCCGCGGTAGTTGGTGACGATGTAATCGGCATCGTCCGCGGCGGACACGACGCGAATGCGGACACGATCGGACCACGGCAGCATGAGCGTGGACGTGGCGAGCGGCGTCCAGCTGCCCGGCCACACGTGGATGGCAGGGCGCGCATCCCTGTCCACGATGTACTGGAGCGCTGCGCGGTTCGTGAGCCCCCAATAATCCAGGTCGAAGCGCAGCCTCACGTCCCGCCCGGCCAGCGCATTGAGATAGACGTTCTGATACGGGTGCGCTCGCGCCATCCACCAGGCCGTGTGGAGCAAGGAAAGCACCGTTCCCGCGGCCACCAGAGCGGGCCACGCTCTGCCCAGTGCCCCCGGTCTCCAGTTCCACAGCGCGACCCAGCCGCGCGAGGCCACGAGCACGAAGGCCGGATAGACGAAGTACATCTGGCGCCAGCCGTCGTACAGCACGGAGTCCAGGACGATCACGCTCAGCAATGGGCCGACGATCAGCGCGAGGAAGAACAGATCCTGCAACCCGGCCTCGTCCTGCCAGAGCCAGCGTCGGTCGCGCACGAGTCGGGCCAGGATGGCGATCGTGCCCGCGGCGAACAGCACGAGGTAGGGGATCGGCGTGGAGATCCCGATCCAGACTGGGATGTAGTGCCACGGCAGTTCCGGCGCCGGCGTGAACTCGCCCAGGTAGAGAACCGACTCGTCCCATGGGAACTTGGACATGTTCTCGAGCGCCTGGAGGAAGTTCGCTCCGGGTGCGGACCACAAGTACGGCCAGAATGCGACGACCACTCCCGTCGTGACGGCGAGGTACAGCGCCAGGGTGGACAGCGCGCGCCAGCGCACCTCGGCGCGAACCATGCGCAGCAGGAGGAAAGCCGCCGTGGCCGCCGGGAGGAAGACGCCCACGACGCGCACGTCGATGGCGAAGGCCGTGGCCGCGGCGTGCCAGACTGCCGAACGGTACGTGGGCCGGAGCAGGAAGTGCACCGCCGTGTTCATGCCGACCGCGAAGGACGCCAGGAACACGGCGTCCTTGCTGTTGTAGAAGGAGTCGGCGAACAGCCTGGGACTGAGGATCAAGAGCGAAGCGGCGAGCACTCCGAGCCGCCAGTCTGCAGACCGGCGCTCGGCCATGCGCAGGACGGCGAGGACGCCGAGGGAGCAGGCGAGAAACGTGACCAGGTGGCGAAACACGTAGATGTCGCGCGGATTCTTCAGGCCACGGATGCGCTCGAGCAGGGCGAGCGGCGCCTCGAACACGACCCCATATGCCCGGTCGTAGTACTCGGCCAGGGGCGTCGCGAAGGTCGTGAGGTCCTTGTATTGCGCGACCAGGTCGGGAGCGAAGAGCTCGCCGAGGTATGCGAGCGTGATCATCCCGTTCTTGCGGTTCGTGGGCTCGTCCCAGGAAATGCCGTAGTCTCGATGGATCCTCAGACCGACGAGGAGGAACGAGAGGAACAGGAGCCCAGTCCACGCGAATCGACACCGGCGGCTCGATCTCGAGAAAAGCGTTCGAGCGCGGTCGACGAGAGCCATCGTCATGCCGCGAAACACGGCATCCGCGGCGCGCTCGATTCAGGTCCCGAAGTCATCTCGAGTGGGTGGCTGGTCAGGGAACTCGGCCAGAACGAGCGCTTGAACGCGTCAGGCCGGCGAGAGTACGGAGCCAGGCACGGCTTCGCCGGATTCCGGGTGCGCGCAGGAGTGATGAGGAGCGAAGGGCGGAATCCGGCAAAGCCGAGCCAGGCACCGCACTCTCGCCGTTGGGGCG
>JANOGB010000095.1:0-1504 GCA_031413955.1 Planctomycetota bacterium
GGCTCGCGCCTGACCGTGCGCCTGCCGCTCGCCGTCTCCGTCGAAGGACTGGGCGGGATGAGCGAGGTGCTCGTGGCCCGCCACTGGAAGATCGACGACCTGCGCGAACTCGACGACCTCGAAGCCCCGCTCGAAGCCGCCGCACCGTAGTCCATGCCGAGCCCCAAGCGCCCCCTCCGCCGCCCCGAGCGCGCCGCCGCCAAGGTCACGGCGCCCAAGGCCCGTGCGCGCAAGAAGTCCGCCCGGCGCGCCGGACCGGCGGCGCGCAAGCCGCGCTTCGTGTACGCCTTCGGCGACGGCCGCGCCGACGGCGACCGCGGCCAGAAGGAACTGCTCGGCGGCAAGGGCGCGAACCTGGCCGAGATGAGCCGCCTCGGGCTGCCGGTGCCGCCCGGCTTCACGATCACGACCGCGGTCTGTCGCTGGTTCCAGGAGCGCGGCGCGAGCTACCCGCCGGGGCTCGCCGCCGAGGTCGGACGCGCGCTGGCAGCCGTGGAACGCTCGCTGGGCAAGCGCTTCGGCGACGCGCGCGACCCGCTGCTCGTGTCGGTGCGCTCGGGCGCCGCTGCGTCCATGCCCGGCATGATGGACACGGTCCTCAACCTCGGCCTGAACGACGCCACGGTGGAGGGGCTGGCGCAGAAGAGCGGCAACCCGCGCTTCGCCTGGGACGCCTACCGGCGCTTCGTGCAGATGTACGCCGACGTCGTGCTCGGCCTCAAGGGCGGCCACGACGGGCTGAGCCCCTTTGCGGCGGCGCTCGACGCGCTCAAGCGCGAACGCGGCGTGCTCGAGGACACCGGGCTCGACGAAGTAGCCCTGCGCGCGCTGGTGGCGCGCTTCAAGGCCATCGTGCGTGAGCGCAGCGGCGCGCACTTCCCCGAGGACCCGCACGAGCAACTGTGGGGCGCCGTCGGGGCCGTCCTGCGTTCCTGGAACAACGAGCGCGCCATCGCCTACCGCGCCATGAACCACATCCCGGCCGGCGGCGGCACGGCGGTCACGGTCATGGCCATGGTGTTCGGCAACTTGGGCGAGACCTCGGGCACGGGCGTGGCCTTCACCCGCGATCCGGCCAGCGGCGAGCGCAAGTTCTACGGCGAGTACCTGATGAATGCCCAGGGCGAGGACGTCGTCGCCGGCCTGCGCACGCCGCGCCCGATCGAGGCGCTGCGCGAGAGTTCGCCCGCGGCCTGGCGCGAGCTGCAGCGCATCCAGAAGCTGCTGGAGAAGCACTACCGCGACATGCAGGACCTGGAGTTCACGATCCAGGAGCAGCGCCTGTTCATGCTGCAGTGCCGCACGGGCAAGCGCACCGGTTTCGCCGCCGTGCGCATCGCCGTCGACCTGGTGCGCGAGCGGCGCATCACGCGCCAGGAAGCGCTGCTGCGTGTCGAGCCCGAGAGCCTCAGCCAGCTCCTGGCACCGGTCTTCGAACCTGCCGAGCAGGAGGCCGCGCGCAGGAACGGTCGCGTGCTCACGCGCGGACTGAACGCCGGACCCG
>JANOGB010000096.1:0-2759 GCA_031413955.1 Planctomycetota bacterium
CTCAACCGGGAGCGCCGGGCTCCAGCCCCGCTCTTCTCTTCGGCTCGGGTCGTCGCAGCGACCCGGAGCCGATCCGCTCCGGGCGCGAGAGGGTGCGCAGCTCCTGCCCGGGTAAGGCTCGCGCCGCGCTTTCCATTCGGGCGTACAAGCCTACCTTGGCCATTGATCCTCCTCGCGCTCATCCAGCAATCCCTCCATGTCCTGCCGACCGTCCAGCACGCGGACGACTCGGATCGGTTCGGTGTCCGCTCGATACACGATCAGGTAGCTGTGCACGGACCAGAGGCGCAGCGGCCGCGGAGTGAGGTCCTCGCGGAAATGCCCCATGCCTGGCATGACAGTCAGGCGACGGATGGCCGTGAGGAACTGTTCGAGGACCATCTCGGCGCGGTGCTGGCCCGCTTCGCGGACCAAGTACCGGACGATCTGGAGCAGGTCTTGCTTCGCGAGAGGATGGAAACTGGCGCGTTTCACGCCATCCAGGACGGGTGGCGCGGCGCGCGGTGTCGCCCTCAGCCTTGCTCGCGCTCGCGGTCCGGCAGGGCCTCGATCTCCCGCCTCAGCTCCTCGAAGACCACCTCGCTGTCGAGCAGCTCGCCCCCTTGGGCCGCTTGCCAGCCCTCCTCGATCTTGCGGCGGGCGTCATCGGTCCAGGTTTCCTTGCGCACTCGCTGAACCCTGTCGAGCTTCATCCACAACCGAAGCCCGGCGCGCAGGACCTCGGCCGCGTCGCGAAACCGGCCGGAGCTCACCTGCGCCTCGATGAAACGCTTCTGCTCGGGGGTGGGATCGAAGTTCACCATGGGATCGTACCTCGCTCGGCGGAAACGGACCAGGAACCGACATGGACGAGCGAGACGACCGCGGGTTGCAGCGGAGCTGGGGCCGCAAGGAATGAAACCGGTCGCCAGCCCTTCCGGTCTGTGCCGACATGGCAAGTGTCGGTTTCCACGCGCGTCTTCCGCGCTACGAGGAAGCGCTCATCCCCGCCTCCAAGCTCCGTGACTACCTGCTGGATCCGGACCATCCGGTCGGCGGTCCCAAGGCGATCTTCTTCGCGCGACTCGGGTTCGCTCCACGGCGTTGCAGTCTGTTCGAAGACGAACTCAGGCAGCTTATCTCCCGCGAGCCGGCGTGGGCGTTCCCGATCGGTCCTCATGGGCAGAAGTTCAGGGTCTCGGGTACGATCCGTGGCCCGTGGCGGCGCAGCGCCCGCATCGTCACCTACTGGATCGTCAGCGCCTCGGAGTCTCCTCCTCGACTCGTGACGGCCTACCCGAGATCCCAGCCATGAACTTCAAGCTCCTGGAAACCGCGGTCCTGAACAAAGACTTGCCCGATCTCGGGCTCAAGCGGGGAGACGTCGGTGCCGTGGTGGAGATCTACTCGCGCGACGCCCTCGAGATCGAGTTCGTGCGCGGGTCGGGCGAGACGCAAGCTCTGGTGACCCTGAAGAAGCGCGACCTGCGTCGCATCGGAGCCGACGAGTTACTGGCGGTCCGGCCGCTCGGCCGTGGAAAGCCGCGCCCGCCTGGACCCGGGAAGAAGCCTCGGCGTTGATCGAGGGCCAGCCCAAGCCTGCCCGATCGGAGTGGCGAGCACCTCCGGATTCTCCGGTCCGCCGTAGAATCTCCAGGAATCGCGTGGGTCGAGGGCTCTAGACCGGATCAGTGTCTGGAGAGCGCGTCGGCTCCGCACGAGGACTCGAGGACAGTTCATGACCAATCGGAACCTTAGTCGGAAACACTTCAATCGGAAACATAGCCTCGCTCTGCTCGGCCTCGCGGCCTCTTCTCTCGCCGCCGGCTGCGGCGCGGGCGTGGCCGGGGTCGCGGCCAGCTCGGGCGGCAGCGGCGGCGGAGGTTCCCCGCCCGCCATCGTCAACCTCAGCCTCGACCAGACCAAGCGCGCGCCCGCGCGGATCGAGTTCGAGCTCCAGAACGCGTCGGCCGAAGTCGAGCTGCGCTACCACCGGCCGGGCGACCCCTCCGGGACCTTCACGCGCATGGAGCACGTCTCCGCGCTGCCCGCGAACCCGACCGTGCTCGCACCCGGCCGCGCCACCGCCGACTGGATGTTCACCGCCGAGGCCGGGATCGATCCCGCGGGCGGCTTCGACTCCGAGGTCGAGATCGAGGTCGCGATCGTCGGCCAGACGAGCGGCTCCCAGCAGGCCGGCGCCGGCGTCGGCAACGACCTCCCGCGCATCACGAGCGCCGCCGCCGACGTCGATCCGCTCGCGGGCGAGGTCAGCGGCATCGTTCTCGTCGAGGCCACGCTCGCGGACACCCCGGGCGACCGCGCCAACCTGCGCGTCGAGTTCTCGCTCGACGGCCTCGACTGGCAACTCGCGCGCCCGGCGCAGAACGACACGACCCCGCCCTTCGCCTTCACGAACCTCGTGGCCGAGCTCGGCGGGACCGAGGTCGCCTTCTTCTGGGACACGGCCGAAGACCTGGGCGACGCCGACACGGACGCTCTGATCCGCTTCACGCCCTTCGAGGACGTCGAGGGCACGCTCGAGCAAGGGGCGTTGCTCGCGAGCACGCCGTTCCACCTCGACAACAACGCGGCGCCGATCGTGCAGCTCTTCAACGACGCGGTGATCTCCAATCCGGACGAGCGGCGCGGGATCCCCGTGCCGTTCCGGGTATTCGATGAAGAGGGCGATCAGGTCGACGTGATCTTCCAGTGGCGGCGCGAGGGCGAGCAGTTCCCGGAGCTGCCGACCGACATGGCCGAGCTCGACGCACTCCTGG
>JANOGB010000097.1:0-2058 GCA_031413955.1 Planctomycetota bacterium
CATGCGCGTCTCGATGGCGCGCGTGCTGCTCGGCCAGCCCGACGTGCTGCTGCTCGACGAACCCACCAACCACCTCGACATCGAATCGATCCTGTGGCTGGAGGAGTACCTCGAGGCGAGCAAGGCCGCGCTGCTCATGACCTGCCACGACCGCGATTTCCTGAATCGCGTCGTCACGCGCCTGCTCGACATCGACGACGGCCAACTGGTCCAGTACGGCGGCAACTACGACTTCTACGAGCGCGAGCGCAAGCTGCGCGCTGCCCAGCAGTCCGCCGCCTACACACGCCAGCAGGCCATGCTGCGCAAGGAGGAGCGCTTCATCGAACGCTTCGAGAAGCACGCCGCCAAGGCCGCGCAGGTGCAGTCGCGCGTCAAGAAGCTCGACAAGATCGAGAAGCTCGAGCCGCCGCGCAAACGGATGCTCGTGCCCTTCGAGTTCAAGCCGCCGCCGCGCTCCGGCAACGACGTCGCGACGCTCGCGGGCGTCACCAAACGCTACGGCTCACGCGCCGTCTACGACGGCTTCGACCTCGAAATCAAGCGCGGGGAGCGCTGGGCCGTGATCGGCGTGAACGGCGCCGGCAAATCGACCCTGCTCAAGATGGTGGCCGGCGTGACACAGCCCGACTCCGGCACCGTGCGCCTCGGCGCCAGCCTCAAGCTCGGCTACTTCGCCCAGTCCGCACTCGAGATCCTGGATGAATCCGTGACCGTCTGGGAGCAGATCGACCACGCCTTCCCGCTCGCCACCATCCCCTCCAAGCGCAACCTCCTCGGCGCCTTCGACTTCCCCGGCGACGACCTCGACAAGCACATCCGCGCCCTCTCCGGCGGCGAACGCTCGCGCCTGGTGCTGGCGCAGATGTTGTACGACCCGCCGAACTTCCTGGTCCTCGACGAGCCGACCAACCACCTCGACCTCGAGACCAAGGAGATGCTGGTGAAGACCCTCTCCGCCTTCGACGGCACGATGCTCTTCGTCAGCCACGACCGCGCCTTCCTGCGCGGCCTCGCGACGCGCGTGCTCGACCTTTCCGGCGGCGGCGAAGGCATCGCGAAGAAGCCGCTCGTCTTTCCCGGCGACTACCGCCAGTGGGTCGACCGCACGGGGCACGAGGCGCCGGGCGTGCATCGCTGAGGCTCGACCCGCCGTCCGATCAGCCGCAGGGACACGACGCGAGGATGGGGAAGAGGTGTCCTTTTATCAAGGACACCTTTGCGCGGATCGGGATCTCCGGCAGGGACACCTCTCTTTCGGGGGCTTCAGGCTTTCGTGTGGGTAGCGAGCAACCGGTTGCTCGGCACTTCTGCTCCTGCCGCTGCTCTCACTCCCTCCGTCTCTCGCGGGCTCGCCGGGGACCCCGCAGACGCGCGGGAGCGATCGACCCGGCTGGCGCAACGCAGGTCTCTCGAGCTCGAAGGCGCTGCGCGGCCGACAAGGCCCTTCGGGCGCGCGAGCGCCCGGCCGCGCAACGCCTTCGAGCCCGAGAGACCCGCAGGGCGAGGGGTCTCTCCCGCGCGCTGAAGCCCCGGCGAGCCCTGGCTCGGAAGCAAGCGATTGCGCCGTGGACCGCGCCGAGAGACCCCGGCGAGCCCGCGGTGACTGGAGTGGCGAGGCTCGATCAGAAGGTGAGCCGGGGGTCGAAGGGCTCGCTCTCCCAGGCATGCCGGCCCGGAACGAAGGCGACACTCAGGCAGCGGAAGCTCGGCATCGTGAGGTACATGTCACGAGCGCGAGCGACGGGCGGCGCGCGCAGCGGCCGGCAGGTATTGGCGAAGGCTTCGTACCAGCCCGAG
Source organism: Planctomycetota bacterium (assembly GCA_031413955.1). Lineage (GTDB taxonomy): Bacteria > Planctomycetota > UBA1135 > UBA1135 > JABFRZ01. The sequence goes on from JANOGB010000097.1 coordinate 1,801, forward strand.
TACCAGCGGCCCGAGGAGAAGGGATCGGGCTGGGTCGGCGAGGACCACACGCCGTGCTTCCTGCCGTTGTTCAGCACGTACGCCAGGGCGCGCTTGATCTCCTTGGCGGTCTGCACTGCGCGCGCGAAGTAGCGCTCGGCGAACACGGACCCGCCGCGGCGCCGCCAGTAGCGGTTGAGATTCTTGGCGATCCGGATGGTGAGGCCCTGCATGCCGCGCGCGAGCTCTGCCTTGCTCTCGGCCTCGATCAAGAGGTGA
>JANOGB010000098.1:0-2409 GCA_031413955.1 Planctomycetota bacterium
ATCGCGATCAGCACCTTGGCTCCGGGAGCTGATAGCGCCGTCTCGGGTTCCTCCAACGGCGCGACGCCGCCGCGGGCCTGGTCCGACGAATAGGTGACCGGATCCCGTGACGCCGCCTGCACGTCCGCGTGCTTCGACACCACCCAGAAGCCGGGCCCGTGGGGTTCGGGGGTGGCGGAAGAGCGGATGGTGCTCGCGCAGGTAGGTGAACCACTCGTGCGGCACGCCTTTGGCGAAGACGTCCCGGTCGAGCAGGTCGATGTCTTCGAGCCGCACTGGGCCACGCTAGCCCAACTTCCGCAGTTGGAGGGTCGGTTTCAAGGTTTTCCGAGCACTTAGCCGCTCTGGTTGGCACTACATTTCGGCCATCCGGGGAGGGACGCGCAGGCGATCGGGGAGCCGCAGCCCCAGCCGATCGAGCAGCATCGCCTGGGCCTTGTCGGGTCGGACGACGCAGCGGATGCGGAGTTCACGATGAGCGTCGTCGGCCAGCGGGAGCACAACGTCGGTGCTCTGGATGCGGCCGATCTCCGTGAGGATCGTGCGCGGGCTGCTGCCGAGCCCAGCACGGCGTTGCCATTGCTCGAGCGTTTTCCACAGCACGTAGGCGAGGAAGCAGACGAGGATGTGGGCCTGCACGCGCTCGGCCTTCTGGTGCCAGATGGGACGGATCGACAGATCGCTCTTGTGGAAGCGGAAGGCGGCCTCGGCCTCGGTGAGCTGGAGGTAGGTGCGCCACAGCTCCTCGGGCGTCCACTCTGAGACGTTGGTGCGCAGGATGTAGGTGCCTTCGCTGTAACGAGCCCATTCGTCCCACTCGGGATGCACCGACCACACCAGACGCAGCTTCGAGGCCCGCTCGGCGTCGTCCACGACGCAGATCTGGTAGCGCCCCGCGGCGCGAGTGTTCTGGCCGAGGATGCGTCCGATCTGACGGTCGATGGGCTCGCGCTCGAGCGGCTTTCGGGAGCGCTCGAGACGTCGCGCGAGACGCTCGAGCCGCGCCTCGATGCGCTTCGCGAAGCGCTCGTGCATCGCCTTCTCCTTCTCGCGGCGATCGACCGAGCGACACAGCAGGAAGGTCTCGCTGCCCTGCGGCCCCGCGCACAGCTTCACCTCCACGCCCTCGCGCACCTGCTGCCAGTCGCGCTCCTCGGCAAGCTCGCGGCTCCAGCGCTTGAGCTCGCTCTTGGCGGTTCCGAGCAGGTAGCGGTGCCCGGTCTCTTGCAGCCACTCGACGTTCTCGGCGCTCGTCATGCCCCGGTCCATCACCCAGACCCGCTCGGCGATCCCGTAACGGGCCTCCATCGTCTCGACGACCTCCTCGACCGTCGTCGAATCGTTGCGGTTGCCCGCGAACACCTCGTAGCCGAGCGGCATGCCCTCGCGCGTCACCACCAGCGCGATGCACACCTGCTTGCAGTCGGGCCGGTGGTCGCGGCTGTGACCGCGCTGGGCCAGTGGGTTGGCGTTCGCCAGCCCCTCGAAGTAGGTGCTCGTCACGTCGTAGAGCAGCAGGTCGTACGAGAGGTCGAACAGCTCGCCCAGCCGCTTCACCAGGTGCTGTTCGAGCGCCACCTTGTGGGGCAGCAGACGATCGAGCGCCCGGTACAGCCGATCGTCGTTCACGAGCTCCTCCGGCAGACCGAGCAGATCCTCGAGCGCCGTGCGCCGGTACCAGTCCTCGGCGATGTGCAGCTCGCTCGAGGGCTCGCACAGCCGCGCAATCACCAGCACCGCCGCCATCACGGACCACGGCACGTCCTCGCGTCCCCGCGGCAGCAGCTCCTCGCAAAGCACATCGAGCCGCAGCGCCTGCCACAGCCGCCAGCCCAGCCACACGTCGCCGAACGCGCGGCTTCGCTCGACACGCAGGCGATCGAGCCGAACCCTCGCGCTGCTCTCCCCCTCCTCCGCCGCCTCGAACAGCTCGCGTTGCTCGCCGCGGCCCGTGATCTGGCGCGCCAGCGCCTGCGCCTTGGCACGGCCCTGCGCATCGAGCTCGCCCAGCTGCGCCACGGTCTCTTGGATCACCTTGCCGTTGCGACGGACCGAGCGAACCAGACGCCAGTACGTGTGCGTCTTGCCATCCTTGCGGACGATCGAGTGGCGCAGGTACACGCCGACTCACCCCCTCGCCGCAGGTATCCCAAGAACGGAGCCCCCTGCGCAAGAGGGTAGGTTGGCACTACACGCTGCCTCGAGGCGTCAGTCGAACCAATCCAAGCACTTGTCACGTCGCGAGGGCCGAAACAGCCTCAACTTCGTCAGAAGCTGCGGAAGTTGGGCTAGGCGCGCCGGCTACTGGCGGGGCAACGAGGCGGCGAAGCGCACGCCGTGCTCGATCCAGCGCGCGAGCTTGGACCCCGCGGCGCGCTCAGACACCCGCCTGTGGCCCACGCACCAGCT
>JANOGB010000099.1:0-5009 GCA_031413955.1 Planctomycetota bacterium
CGTCCGGTGCTGCGGCTGCACCCCGAAGATCTCGGCCAGCGTCGCGAAGATGTCTACGCTCGTGGTCAGGGCTTCGTTCCAACACAACCGGCGAATGTCCCAGCACCACTACCCGTCGAACAATTTAAACCACAGCCAAAGGAGGAAAGATTATACGTTCAGGCGCAGACCGCCTCAACATCTGCAATTAAGGACACAAGCACTAAGTCAGTTGCCTCCAATCGCGCTGCGGAATCTGAGGATCAGCATGAGGCCTCAAAGTCGCCCAACGGTAATTTCTTTATTCGACATTGGCGGGGCGAACTCTCGCTCCCAGCGTCGTATTGGCTCGTCGGAACACTACTATCTATTTGCCTAATACTCCTAGGCGAGTGTTGTGGGAACGCTTTAGGTCGCCTTAATTTATCTCCGCGTTCTCTTGGCTTCTGGCTGCTGGCATTTCTAACGGCGCTATCCGTGTGCACGATTTGGCAGCTAATCGGGGTTTGGCGCTCTGCGGGCAACCAAATTATCAAAACGAAACGCAAGGGTTGGGCCGTCGCGGCTCGGGTTATGGTCGTGCTTGGAGCGTACTCGAAGGTGGGCCACGCACCCTGGTACTTCCACTACGAGCTGGGCCTCGAGCTGGCCCAGCAGGGCGACCCCCAGCGCGCCCTGGACGCGCTGATCGACTCGGTGGACCGGCGCCCCGATCCGCAGAGAAAGGCGCGGCTCTACGGCATGTGGTTCATGGACTACCTGCCCTACCTGCAGATCGCTCGGGCCCACACCCGGCTGGGTAACCGAGAATGCGCGAAGGACGCGCTCCGGCTGTCGCAGGAATTGGGCGAGGTCTCGCCCGCCGACCGCGACGTCGCGGAGCTCGAGGGCCTGTTGGCCGACGTGAAGGACTGAGGCGAAGCGCGCATGCAGATCCCCAGGCACTGGGCCCACGCGTCGGGATCGGCGGACGATCCCGGCGGTAAGCGCTTCGCGCTCCGCGTCTGGGGCTGGTCGCAGGCCGGCGCGGAGACCCTGGAACGCATGCGCGCAGCCTGCGGCCGCTCTCCGCGCACGAGCTTCCGGATCTATCGGACCTCCGCGGGTTTCCGCGTGCTCGCGACGGACTTGCTCCTCGATCCGCAGTCGCCCCAGGCGCAGGAGCCGTTGGCCGGGCGTCGTCGAGGTTCCGGTCTTCTTGGGGTCGATGACCGGCGTCTCCGCAGTCATCGTCACCGTCTCCTGGGCGGTGGCGACCTTGAGCAGGAAGGAAAGCGTGACACTGGTGCCGGCGTTTACTCTCACTTCGCGGTTGACGGCGCCGAACCCCGTAAGCGTCACGCTGAGACGGTAGCTGCCGGGATCGAGGCCGATCAAGCGGAACTCGCCTTGAGCGCCGCTGGTCGCGGTGCGCGTGGCGATGCTCTCGCCCGAAAGGCTGACGCTCGCGCCGGGCATGGTGACGTCTTGTTCGTCGTTCACGGAACCGTAGATGTTGCCGGTGGAATGCGCCCAGGCCGCGGGCGCGAGCGCCAACAGCAGGGCCAGGAACGGCACAAATCTCCTTGTCATGAGCCCTGCTCCGATCGAATGGAACTCGTTTCAGTCGTGGGTCTCGATCACCGCGAAGGGTGAGGGGACCCGGCCAGCGGCCTTGGATGAAGCCTGCGCTTCGTCGGGCCGGGTGTGCTCAGCTCTCGGACCCCGGGTCGGTTCACAAGCGGCGAGGAGTCGGCCCGCATCGGACCGTGCCGCCGTTGTCAGCCCCTAGTAGCGTGATTCCCAGTTATCATAGCAATGCCTAGGGCTCGATGATAGACTCCATCGCCCAACGCCAGCGGAACACGACAGGCTGGTCATTCACTTCTTCGAGGTAGTGCTTCATTCGGTCTTTGAGCTCCTGCTTGGACGAGACTCGGATTCCCCTCAGGAAGGTATGTGTCATCTTGGCAAAGAAGGTCTCGATGATATTGAGCCAGGAACCGTGCTTCGGTGTGAAGACGAAGTCGAAGCGGTTCGGCTGCGACGCGAGGTACGCACGCGTCTCCTTCGAAATGTGGGCCGAGTGGTTGTCGAGAATGACGCGAATCGTAGCGGTCTTCGGGTAGGCGCCATCGACGAGATTCAGGAACGCGACGAACTCGCGGCTTCGGTGGCGGTCCACGGGAACGCCGTGCACCCTGCCCGTCAGTAGATCGATTCCCGCCATGAGGCTCACGGTGCCGTGGCGCACGTACTCGTAGTCGCGTGAGATCGCTGGGTGCTTGCCAGGAACGGGCGGCAGATCCGGGCTCGTAACGCCGATCGCCTGGATGCCCGGCTTTTCGTCGTACGAGAGGATCGCGATCATCGAGGACACGTCCTTGCCCTCCTCGCGCAGCAACTGGACCTCCTTGTACACACAGAGAACCTGCACCATCTTTGCCTGGAACTCCGGATCGCGGTTTTCGAGGTAGTACTCCACCTTGTGGGGCTTGACACCACCCTTCGAGAGGATCTTCGAGACCGTGCCCCGCCCGAGACGACCAAGCGAGGGGTGACCAGCATCGTGGCAATGGTTGCGGACATGCTGAGCCAAGAGCCGCGTGGTCCACAGTTCGTACGAGTAGCCCAACTCCTTGGGCTTCTTGCACGCGAGCGAAACAACCCAGGCTCGGGCATCAGCCGTGATCACGGCAGCGCGGCCTCGGCCCGGCAGATCCTTGAGCGCTCTGCCGACCCCAAACTGAAGCGCCTTGTCGATGCAACGCTCCACCTTCGGCCGATTCGTACGGAGTTCCCGCGCGATGCCAGACACGGACTCGCCGTCAGCGTATCTAAGCAGGATGCGGGCGCGCTCGATACGGCGGGCGGGGAGTGTCCTCGACTGTGCGATCGCCGTCAGTTTGCCTCTCGACTCGGCCGTCAACGCCAGTCCCGCCCGCCTCGACTGAAAGGGCATCTGTCCCCCCGGGCCTGTAGCCCGAGAGGAGCGTACCACCATCCGTTGGGCGTTGCTATGATATTTAGGAATCGCCCTACTAGTAGCGTCTCGTTTGTTGGCTCCGGACTCCGGTGAGGCACATTCGAGGAGCTGGCAGCGACCGACGCCCGCTCCAGGGTGTCCGCGTACGCGCTTCGAGCGCTCGTCGTCAGAGCCGCATGCGGGGCAGCTGACGAGGGTCCGCATCTTCATGAAGCGTCCTCCTGCGGGCGCCTCTGAGTGGGGGCCCGCGGGTGCGGCCTCCTGTGACTGGCCGGGCCGTTTCTACGCGCTTTCAGCGCCTCTGTCCAGCCGTGTCCTCGGCGATCTCCTGCCGCAGCCGCTCGCACAGGACATGGAGCACGCCGCGCACGATTTCGATGTTGCCCGCCATCAGCTCCGCGAAGGCTTCGCGGTCGAGGCGGAACAACCTGGTGTCCTCGAGTGCGGCGATCGAGGCCGAGCGCGGCTCGGGGTCGAGGAGTGCCAGCTCCCCGAAGATGTCGCGCTCGCCGAGGACCCCCAGGGTCACGTCGCCGTCGAAGACGCGCACCCGCCCGTCCACGATGACGTACATGCCGTCGCCCAGATCACCGCGGCGGAAGATCACCTCCCCGCGCTTCACCTCGACCTCCTCCAGGACCTCAGCCACTTCGACCAGGACCTGTTCCGAGGCCTGTTCGAACATCTCGACCGACTTCAGCGTGAGGACGCGCTCCAGGGTTTGCATGGGTGTCTTCTCCAAATGGGCCCGCGCTGTTTCGCGGAGCAGGGGCTCGGGACTCGAGGCGAGGCGCGCGACCAAAGGTGCGAACTCGCCGGTCCCGGTCTCGCGCACGAGTTTGATCGCGAGGGCCCGCGGCCAGACCGCGAAGTGTTCGCCTTCGAGAAGGGTGGCGAGATGCGCTGCCGCAGAACGGGGCGATTCCGGGAACGCGTCGGCCAGGCGCGCCAGGCGTTCCTCGACCGGAAGTTCCAAGGTGAGGGGCAGGGCCAGTGCAAGCGCCTCGTGAGGCAGCGTCACTTCGAGCATCTCGCGAGCGTAGGCACGACGTTCCTTCGCCGAGTGGCGGAGGTTGTCGCGAGCCGACAGCACGGCTTTCGCGTCGTAGAGGAAAGAAAGCAGCAGGAAGACGCGGTCCTGAGCGCGCTCCGCCTGCCGGGCGACGGCCGCGGCCAGGATCTCGTGATTCGGAGCCGAGGCAAGGTCGCGCTGCATGCCGAGGATCTCCACCGAGGCACGCACCTCGTCCCGCAGCGCCGCTTCGATGCGCGGGACGCCGCCCTCGTCCGCGTGATAGCCACACGCGCGCAACGCCTCGAGAATCTCGCGCCGCACGTCGGGGTCGGGGAAGCCGAGATGGGCCAGAAGCCAGGCGCTCGCTCGTGCGCCGCGGATCCGGCCCAGGACGCGCACGATCCGGCTCCGGACGCGCGCGGAAGTGGCCGCGTCGAAGGCCTGCTCGAGGGGCGGGAGGGCTGCTTCCCCCATCGCGACGAGCGTCCTCCCGGCAGCGCTTGCGACGCTCAGATGGTCGAGGCAGGGCAGCACCAGCGACAAGAGCTCCGGGTCTCGAAGCGCCCCGGCAGCCGCGAGCGCGGCCCGACGCACCGCCGGGCGCTCGTCGGTGAGGACCGCGCGGAGCAGCGGACGTGCGGCCTCGGCGCCCAGTTCGCCGGCCGAGGAGACGGCAGCGATGCGCTCCTCAGCTCCGGGCGACTCCGCGAGTGCTGCGAGCGCTTGAAGCGCACGGCCACGCTCAGCGGCCGAAGCCTCGTGCTTGAAGAGGCCGACGGCGGCGGCGGCCCGGGCCCCGGGATCGACGTCGCCGAGCCAGGGGGCGAGCAAGTCGCCGCCCGCGCCGAGGGCCGCCAGGGCGCGGATCGCGGCCGCGCGTACTGCCGGCACGTCGGGGGTCGCGAGGCGCTGCTCCACGGCCCCGCGAGCGCCCACGGGCCGGTGGCGCTCGATGCGGCGGAGCGCCGCGAGTCGCACGTCGGCAGAAGGGTGCGCGACGAGTCCCGTGAGGACGCTGCCGAGGCGCTCCGGGGCGCTCTTCTCGAGCAG
>JANOGB010000100.1:0-3159 GCA_031413955.1 Planctomycetota bacterium
CCGGGCTGGAGCCCGGCGCTCCCGGCTGAGATAGACTCCGCATCTTCATGGCGGTCCTGCGACTCAGCGCGCTCGCGCTCGTCCTCGCGGCCTGCGGCGACTCCGCGCCGCTTCCGCGCGCCCGGCGCGTGATCCTGATCACGTGCGACACGCTGCGCGCCGACCGGCTCGGCTGCTACGGCTACGAGCGGCCCACGAGCCCGAACCTCGACGAGTTCGCGCGCAATGCGGTGGTGTTCGACAACGCCTGGTCGACGGCGCCCAAGACCACCCCGGCCGTCTCGGCGCTCCTGACCGGACGTCTGCCGGACGAGATCGGCGTGACGGGCGGCAACCGCTATCTCTTGCCGTCGGCGGCGGTCACGCTGGCCGAGCTCGCACGCGCGGCGGGCTGGCGCACGGGCGCGGTGGTCTCGAACTGGGTCCTGCGCGACCAGCCGAAGTACGGCGGGGCCGGAGTGCAGCAGGGCTTCGAGCACTTCGACGACAAGATGGACGTGCGCGAGATCAGCCGCGACGTGTACGAGCGCTTCGCGCCCGCGACCACCGACGCGGCCATCGGCTGGTTCGAGGAACGCCGTGCGCGTTCCGAGGATCAGTTCTTTTTCTGGGTCCACTACCAGGACCCGCACGGTCCCTACCGGCCGCCCGCGGAGGTCTTGGCGCGTTTCGAGCGGCCGGCGACGGCCGAGCCCGAGCTCTCCGTCGGCACGACGCAGCGCGGACTCGGGCAGATCCCGGCCTACCAGGTGCTCGAGACCGAGCGGCGTCCGGAGCCCTACCGCGCGCGCTACGACGCCGAGATCGCCTCTTTCGACGAGCACCTCGGGCGTCTGCTCGACTGGCTGGAGCGCGCGGATTGGACGCGCGACGCGTTGATCGTCTTCACCGCGGACCACGGCGAGGCGCTGGGCGAGCACGGCTACTGGTTCTGTCACGGCGAGAGCCTGCACGCCGAGATCGTGCGTGTGCCGTTGCTCGTGCGCTTTCCGGAGGGGAGTTCTCACGTGCGCGCCGACGAGCGCGGGCGCGTGACGCGGCCCGCCGGGCACCTCGACCTCTGGCCGACGATCCTGGAGGCGTTGGCCCTGCGGCCAACCGAGAGCCGCGGCCTCTCGCTCTTTGGCGCTGACCTTCCCGAGCGCCGCCTCCTGAAGCAGACGCTCGGCCGCCTCGAGCGCGACCGCTGGATGGCCTTCGGCGACGGTCGCTGGCGTCTCGTGGCCAGGCCTGGAGAGCCGCCGAAGCTGTACGACCATGCCAGCGATCCGGGCGAGACGGTCGACCTGGCCGCGAGCCAGCCCGAAATCGTGCGCGAGCTCCTGCGCCTGCACGCCGAGGACAAGGCCGCGCACCCGCTGGCTGCGTTGCCCGAGCAGCGCATCGAGACCGACGCCGAGACGGAGAAGGCGCTCGACGCCCTCGGCTACGGCGGAGACGAGGACTGAGCACGGAATGACGAGCCCCGTCCACGGGGGAGAGCCGGGCTGGGACAGGCCGAGCCGCCTCCTCTTCGCGCTGCTCGCGCTCGGCATGCTGGCGAGCCTGCCGTTCCTCGTGCAGCCCTCCTACGAGGTGAGCGACGAGACCAACGACGCCTCGATGTACATCCTCTCGGCGCAGGCGCTGCTCGAGGGCGAGGGCTATGCCTACCTCGGCCAGCCATTCATCGCCCGGCCGCCGGGGATGTCGTTCCTGCTGGCGCCGATCCTCGCCTGGCGCGGGCTCGACTTCGCGGCCATGCACACGCTCGTGAGCCTGTGGGGGATCGCCGGCGTGCTGTGCTTGTTCGTCTGGACCCGGCCGCGCCTCGGGCCCTGGGTCTCGGCCGCGCTGGGGCTGTGCCTGTGGCTGAACCCCGGCTACCAGCACTTCTCCAACGAGGTGATGTCCGACGTCCCCGGCACGGCGCTCGTGCTGGCGATCCTGGTGGCGGAGCGCTGGGCCGCGCGTCATCCCGCGCTGCGCCGTGAGCTCTGTCTGGGCGTCCTGATCGGTGCGACGACGTACGTGCGCACGGTGGGCGTGCTGCTCTTGCCCGCGATCCTCGCGGCGCGCGCGCTCGCGAATGCCCGCGCGGGTCCGGCGCGGATCCCCTGGCCGACTTTTCTGCGGCAGCGTGCCGCGCTCGTGAGCCTGGCCTGCGTGCTCGTCATGCTGCCCTGGAGCGTGCGCAACACCCTCGTCGCGCCGCCGCCGCCGGCCGACCAGAACTTCATCTATTCCTACTGGACCGGGATCTTTCACGCCGACGCAGGCGACCCGCGCTCGCCGGTGCGGCCGCTGGCGGAGCTCGCGACCATTTTTCCCGAGCGTGTGCGTGCGATCGCGGATCTCCTGGGCGCGCGCCTCGAGGGCCGTGGGGGCGAGGGGCCGAGCTGGATCCTCGGCCTGTGGCTGGCCAGCTGCGTCGCGCTGCTCCTGGTGCGCCACGCGCGTTCGAGCGAGATTTTGTTCTGTCTGGTGGGCCTCGTGCTCGTCACGTACTTCGGTTTCCGCGTCCGCCTCGGTCTGCCCATGTACGTCATCGGCCTCGCGGCCTGGGCGGAGACGCACGTCGCGCTCGGCGCGCGCTTCTTCGGACTCGCGCGCGCGCGCGGCGCGGTGACCTGCGCGCTGCTCGCGCTCACCGCCCTGGATTTCCAGCCGCGCAAGAACTGGGATGTTCTCGAGCAGGAGTTCGGGCGCCAGACGGCGCAGGCGCGCGCCTTCGCGGAGCGCCTGCCGGCCGATGCACGGCTCGGGGCGCGCGTCGGCTGGCACTACGCCCTGCTGCTCGATCGACCGGTGTGGTCGCTGCGCTTCGCCATCGACCGCTCTCCGAAGCGCAACGTGGCGGCGATGGAGGACGTCATCGACCGCTACGACCTGAACACGCTCCTGGTCGGTCCGGACAAGATCGAGAGCTTCTATCTGCCATACCTCCTGTCGCGCTACGGCCAGGGCGAGCGCGCGGGCGAGGGCTGGGTCTTCCGCGTGCGGCCGTGACCTCAACCGGGAGCGCCGGGCTCCAGCCCGGCGCTTGCTTCTTCTCTTCTTCCGCCTCGCGAAGCCGCGGAGTGAGGAAGAAGAATGAGAACGGAGCCGGGCTGGCCGAGCCCCCGGCAAGACCTGCCCCGACCCCGCCCGCCGACCCCGGCGCGGCGGTCGTAGCCCCCC
>JANOGB010000101.1:0-2386 GCA_031413955.1 Planctomycetota bacterium
AGCTCCTCGTAGAGCCCTTTCACCGCGCCGCGCCCGATCCACTGCGAGTCGCCGATGACGATGTCGAACTGCGTCTCGTCGGCCGCGAACTCCTGGAAGACCTGGTCCTGGTAGGAGTTGAGCGGGATCTGGCGCACCACCACCTCGATGCCGGTCTCCGTCTTGAAGTCGTTGGCGAGCTCCTGCAAGCCCGCCGCTGGCGCCCACTGGAACCACCACACGGTCACGGGTCGGATCTCGTCGGCGCTGGCCTCCTTGCCCGAGCAAGCGCCGAGGAGCGCGAGGAGAAGGAGCGGGAGGAGAGCGCGATGCAGCGTGCGCATGGCGGGGAGTGCAGGGGAGAGGGATTCGGAGTCGTGATGGTAGCGGAAGGCATGGGACAGCCCATCGGGGAGTGAGGTTCGGCCGGGCTGCCAGACCAGATCGGCGCCACCGCGACGCGCTTCCTTCAATCCCCGCGGCTAGGATTGCAGTGACCAATGATCGCACTCGTTTCAGAGAAGCTGGACCAGGTTCGCGAACTCTGCCTCACCCATGGCGTGGCGCGCCTGGATCTCTTCGGATCGGCTGCTTCAGGAGGGTTCGACCTGAAGCGCAGCGATCTCGACTTCGTCGTCGAATTCACGACGCCCCCGGGAGTGAGCATTGCCGACCAATACTTCGGCCTCCACGAAGACCTCGAACGCCTGTTCCAGCGCCGGATCGATCTCGTGATGAGCGGTGCCCTGCGCAATCGCTTCTTCATGCGTTCGATCGAAGCGACCCGGGAGCGACTCTATGCATCCGAAGTCGCCTAAGTTGCTCGAGGATCTCCTCGACGCCGGCCAATTCGTACTGGAGCACTGTCGGTCACAGACCCTCGAGACGTTCCAGCGCGATCGATTGTCGCGCCAGGCCGTCGAGCGCAACTTCGAGATCATGGGTGAAGCGCTCCGTCGCCTGGAGCGCGTCGATCCCGACACGTTCCGGTCCGTCGGCGACGCCCGGCGAGTCATTCAATTCCGGAACGTGCTCGCCCACGGCTACGACGTGGTCGACGCCGGCTTGGTTTGGCGGATCGTGCAGGACGATCTGCCGCCGCTCGTCGCGCGAGTAGCTGATCTGCTTCGTCCGCTCGGCTGAGTCATGGGCGCTCGCGCCTTGGAATGCGGTCCGCGCGATGGCCAATCGACCCATGTCGTCTGCGCACTGCGGAGTCCCGCGTTGTGCTCGCGCACGTCGCCGCGGCGCTCGGGATCGATATCCACCTCGTCGACGAGCTACCCAACATGGAGCAGGTCCAGGAGATGGCCGCCGAGTTCTTCCAGCGGGGCACCGGGCGCGGCGGTCGCCGCTGACCGATTGGCGAGCGGAAGCTTCCGTCTCCCTCTGCTCACGGACTCCCACGGGCCGCGGAGCTCAGCTCATGGTCGTCACCGCGCTCAGGCCTGATGGTGATCCGTTGGGTAAGAATCACGAGTTCGCCTTCGAATTGACTCAGCATCGCTCTGGCCCTTCCGTCGACGGCCGGTCCTCGCGCAAGTAGTGTTCCCCAACCTGCATTGGTAGCGCTGGCTCGCAGCACCGGAACGCCGTCAAGTAGGAGCGAAGCCGAAACACGTAGATTGAACGGGTTCGGGTTGAAGTTCAGCTGTAACACCAGAGCCTCTGGATCATCAGTCTTCCCCACCGAGAATCCGGCAGACTGCAACAATGCGACGAGTTCGGGCAGATAGCGCTTCACCGCCTGGTGCACCGTCACTGGAGCCCTGACTGTCGCCGGAACTGTCAGATGCGACGTCGTGCTGAAGGATGTGGAGGAGCAAGAGGCGAGCCCGATGTTCAACCCGAGCAGGACGAAGAGCAGACTTGTCAGCTGTTTCATGAGGAGTTTGTCCGGAAAGGTGCCGAATGCGCCAGGCGCTCGTTGGAATCGACCTTGAGTCGTCGGCGGTTCCTTGCCAACCCTTGAGGCCAGTGCCGGGGCCCGGCCAGCACGTCCTCCGACATGCAGGTCGCGCTCAAGCAGGGCTATCCTCCTATCGTGTTCGCTCTGTGGAGCATTCGAGACGCGCGCGCAGCTCCTGTTTGCGCCGACGAGCTGCCGACTCGGCCTGGCGCTGGCGGACGAACATCACGAGCGCGAGGAGCGAGGCGGCTAGGAGCAGACCTGCGCCCCGAGACTCGATCCTGTAGAGCACGCCCCCGTGCCAACCTGCGTTGCGCTCGTCGTCGCGAGCGCGCGGCCAGGGAGGAGAGCTGCGCGACGTCGCGGAACTCCTCCCACGTCGTGGGCACGGCCAGCTCGCGTTCGAAGCGTGCCTGGAAGGCCTTCTTCTCGGCCGGGTCCTCGAACCAGTCCTTGCGGTACGCGAGCCCGATCGCATCCGTCTCGCACGGCGCCGCG
>JANOGB010000102.1:0-8469 GCA_031413955.1 Planctomycetota bacterium
GGCATCACCCCCCCCCCCCCCGCCCCGCCGCCCGGGCGGCCCGGGGCGGTGCGGGGGTTCGTGTCAATTATCCCCCCCGACTCCGCACTCAACGCGTCCGTGCGGGGTACGCCACGTCGGACCACGCCTGCGCCAGGACGCGCGCGCTGTCCGCCCAGCGGAAACGCTCGGCTCTCTGCGCATGCGTTACCAGCGTCTCGCGCGTCATCTCCAGGGCCGCGTGCACGGCGCACACGCAGCCCTGCACGTCGTCTGGCAGGAACCGCGGCACGCCTTCGCCGGCGATCTCGGGCAGCGCGCCGGCGTCGGCGATCGCGAGCGGGGCGTGGGCGCGCTGCGCTTCCAGCACGCCGATCCCGAAGCCCTCGAGCCGCGAAGGAATCACCACCGCGGCCGAACGTGCGTAGAGTCCGGGCAGCTCGGCTTCGAGAACCATACCGAGGAAGTGCACGCGCTGGGCCACGCCGAGCTCGGCGGCGAGCGCGCGCAGGCGCGCTTCTTCGTCGTGCTTGGCGACGCCGGCGAGGTCGAGCCCGGGCAGCGCCGGATCGAGCGCCAGGGCGCGCAGCAGGAGCTCCAGGTTCTTGCGCGGCTCGAGGTGCCCGACGTGCAAGAGACGCGCGCCGGCCGCGCTGGCGCGCGGCAGGACCGCCAGGTGATCGCCCGCGTTGGGCACGACGAACAGCTTCTGCGGCCGAAAATGCTCGGCCAGCGTGCGCCGCACGGTCTCGCTGACCGTGATCACGGCCGCGGCGCGGCTCACGGCGCCGCCGATCACGCTCTTGGCCACGAAGCGGCGCGAAAACGGCGTGTGCTCGAGGAGGAGCGTGCGCAGGTCGTGCAGCGTGAGCACGTAGGGCACGGGCAGCCCGCGCGGCGCGGGCAGGTGTGCCGTGTGGACGAGGTCGAATCCTCGACCTCGTTCACACGCTTCCGCCAGCGTGCGCCGCAGGGCACGGCCTTCGCGGGCCGCGCGCGCGAGCGGCGGGCCGCTCGGGACGTCGCTGGCCAGGACCTCGATGGGCGCCGCGACCTCGAAGCCGAGCCCGTCGCGCCCGGCCAGCAGCGCGAGACCGCCGCCCTCATCCGCGAGGATGCGCGCCGCGCGCGGCAGGAGCTCCTGGTTGTGGCGGCGTACACCGCCGAACCCCTGCGCCAGCACGGCTCCCGCCACGAGCACGCGCGGCGCGCTCATGCGAGCTCCTGCCACAGCGCCTCGATCTTCTCCGCGCCCGCGTCCCAGCTGAAGTCGCGCGCACGTTGCACGCCGCGGCGGCCGAGCTCGGCGCGTTCGCCGAGCGCGCGCTCGAGGCCGTCCGCGACCGAGCCGGGTGAACGCGCGTCGACCACGATTCCGGCCGCGCCCGCCACTTCGGCCTGCGCGCTCGCGCGCGGCACGAGCACGGGCGTGCCGCAGGCGAGCGCTTCGAGCACGGGCAGGCCGAAACCCTCCGAGTGCGAGAGCACCGCCACGGCGCTCGCCAGGCGGTAGAGCGACGGCAGGTCGGCCTCGGCCACCTCGTCGAGCATCATGACCCAGCGATCGAGGCCCAGCTTCGAGGCGAGTCCCAGGTTGGTGCGCAGGTCCGGGCTGTCGCCGCCGGTGACCAGCACGTGTACTGGCTTGGCCCCGCGCTGGTTGCGCTCGGCCAGCGCGTACAGGACCGCCGGCAGGTTCTTCTTCGCGCGCACCGCGCCCGGGCAGAAGACGAACGGATCCTCGCCCAGGCGATAGCGCGTCAGCACCGCCTCGTCGACGACGCGCGGCGGCGGCTCGGCCTGGAAATGTCCCTCCACGCCCCAGGGCACGACGCGCACCTTCTTGGCTGCGACGAAGGGGCTGCGCAGGAGGTCCTGGGCCACGTGCTCGCCGGGAACGACCACACGACTCGCCCGCAGCGCGCCCAGGCTGGCCCAGAGGCGGTGTCCGAGATCTGCGTTCTCACGCACCCCGTGCCGCCAGGGCAGCTCGTGCACGGTCTGCACGCGCAAGCCCTCACCGCGCCAGGGGAAGGCCGAGGTGAAGGAGTGCAGTCCGGCCAGGTTCGCCTTGCCCGCGAGGCGCGGCAGCTCGACCTGGCGCCAGTGCAGGAGCTCCGCGCTGGGGTCGGGTGCCAGGCGCACGACCTCGAGCTGCCCGCGCCGCTCCAGGGCCTCGACCAGGCAGCGCACCTCGCGCTCGAGGCCCCGCGAGTGGGGGTGGGACAGGGCTGCCACATCGAATCCAACGCGCATCAGGCTGGCAGGGTAGCGGCCCGGCTGATTCCGGCAGCGTCTGGATTCGGCGGATTCCGATTCCGACAATCGGCTGCGCGTGAAGAAGCCGCGCGTCCTGTTCCTTTGCACCGCGAACTCCTGCCGCAGCCAGATGGCCGAGGGCTGGCTGCGTCACCTCGCGGGCGCGCGCCTGGATTCGCTCTCGGCCGGCACGCATCCCACCCGGCTGCATCCCCTGGCCGTGCGCGTGATGGCCGAGGTCGGGATCGACGTCTCGCGCCACACCTCGGATCCGCTGGAGGCGCACCTCGGGGACCCGCCCGACGTCGTGATCGCGGTGTGCAGCGCGGCCGCCGCGGGCTGCCCGACGCTGCCGGGGCGCATTCCGTTGCTCGCCTGGCCCTTCGAGGACCCGACCGGCGCGCGCGGCAGCGAGCTCGAGGTGCTGGGCGCGTTTCGCGCCACGCGGGACGCGCTCGGCCAGCGCTTGCGGGACTGGCTCGCGGGCGGCTGCCCGGGCTTGCCGCAGCGCGCCGCGCTCAACGGCTTTGTGCGCGACGGCTCGGTCTCGACGCGCTGACGAGCTCGGGCCGCCGAATCCGGCGTGTGCAGTGGCGCCAGAGGATGCGCTCGCGAGCGCCGAGATCTCCGCCGGCATAGGCGCGCAGGAAGCGCGCCGCGTCGGCGCGGGATGCCCCGAGCGCGCGCGCCGAGCCGAACAGCGCCGCCAGGTCCTTGACGCGCCAGCGCAGGCGGCGCGCTGAGCTCGGCAACGCGCGGTGCAGGTCGAGCAGGAAGAGCTCGAAGCCTCCTCGTCCGTCCTCGCGCAAGAACACGTGATCGAGGTAGAGGTCCTGGTGCGCGAGGCCGGCTCCGTGCAGGCGGCCGACCAGCGTCCCGAGTCGTTCCGCGAGCGCGCGGCGGAAGCGGAAGGAGGGCGGAGCTCCGCTCCCGAGGCGTGTGCTCAGCCGCTCGGCTCCGGCCAGGTCCTCGCTGACCACGAAGGAGTGGCGCGCCGCCGGGTTCGCGCCCTCGACGCCCCAGGCCGCGAGCCGGGGCGCCGCGATGCCCAGCGCGGCGCAGCGCTCGAGCGCGCGCACCTCGGTGCGTGCGTCGACGATCGGGCGCTTTCCTTGCAGCCAGTTCTTGGCGATCTCGCCCCAGCCGACGCCGGAATGCGTCTTGACGTAGAAGCGCTGGCCGCCGCGCTCGAAGGCGGCCGTGTGGCGCGAGCGGTCGGCGCTGCGTTTCACCGTGCGCTGGCCGAGCGCGAGAAAGTCCTCGAAGGCGAGGCCGGCGAAGAGCGCGCCGAGATCGGGGCGCACCCAGATCATGGCGCCGCCGGCGCCGGCCAGGCGCCGGTCTTCTGGCGCGCGACACGCTCGATCACGTCGAGCGCCAGCTCCGTCCTGCGCTCCATCGGAAAGGCCGCTGCCGCCGCGCGCCCGCGCTGACCGAGCTCGTGGCGGAGCTCGTCGTGGCCCAGCAACTCCGCGCAGGTCCGCGCGAGCTCTTCTGCATCGAAGGGCGAACCCAGGATCGCTCCCGCGTGCGCTTCCGCGAGCTGCGTCGCGAACCCGCACTCGGCCGAGCACACGACCGGCACGCCCTGGCTCAGGGCCTCGAGCAAGACCGTGCCCGTGTTCTCTTCGCGCGCCGGGTGGACGAAGAGATCTGCCGCCCGGTAGCAGCCCAGCACGTCGGCGCGTCCACCCGCGAAGCGCACGCGCTCGGCGATCCCCAGTGCGCGCGCCTGGCGTTCGAAACGCGCCGGCCGGCCCCGGCCCACGACCAGGCACCAGGTGCGCGCGCGCAGCTCCGCCGGCAGGCGCGCCACGGCTGCGAGCGTGCGATCGAGACCCTTGCGGGCGAAGTCCGAGCCCACGCTCAGCACCACGCGCGCCTCTTCGGGCAGCCCGAACTCTGCCCGGACCTCGGGCGCCGACGCTGGGCCCTCGGCCAGGAACTCCGTTCGCAACCCCGGCGGGAGCACGTGCAGGCGACGCTCGGGCGTGTCGTAGTGCTCGATGTAGCGTTCGCGCTCGCGCTCGCTCAGCACGAGCAGCTCCGTTTGCACACCCGGGGCAAAGAGCGCGCGCTCCCACGCCGCCCGCTGCTGCCGGTTCGCGAGCGCGAGCCGCGACGGCCGACCGCGCGCGGCCGCGATGCAGGGATCGGCGGCATAGAAGACGTCCAGCCCCGGCAGCCGGTTGAAGCCCACGACCACGTCGTGCGCGCCGCGCGCAAGCTCCACGGCCAGGGCGTCCGCGAACGCCCGATCGCGGCCGATGTTGGTCCAGGCCCTCACGCTGAGCTCGTGAATCTCGAGCCCGTCCTCACGCTCGCCCTCGAAGCCACGCGCGTACACGCGCACCCGATGCCCGCGCGCGCGCGCCGCCCGCGCGAGCGCGAGGCAGTTGCGTTCCAGCCCGCCGAAGGGCGCGACGCGGTAGAGGCAGAAGGCGAGGTGCATGCCCGAGAGCGTTGAGCGAATCAGGATAGTCTTGCGCTGCAGCCAGCGAACAAGCGCAATGCGAAGGAACCGCCGTCCTTCGCAACCTGTGGCGAGGGCCGCGCGCTCACAGCGACCGCCGCAGCTTGTGGTGATCGTCTGCTTCGATCGGCTCGGTCGCCTTCTGGTAGGCCAGCAGCGTCTGGCGCGCGGTCTCGCGCCAGGTGAACTTGCGGGCCTGGGCGCGGCCCTTGGCGACGAACTCGGCGCGCAGCTCGCGCTCGGTGAGCAAGCGGCGCATGGCCTCGAAGATGCGCTCGGGCTCGGTCGGCTCGACGTACCAGGCGGCGTCGCCGCACACTTCGGGCAAGGCGGTGATCGCGCTCGTGACGACCGGCGTGCCGGCGACCATGGCTTCGAGCGGGGGCAGGCCGAAGCCCTCGCCCAGGCTGGCGAAGAGGAAGAGGTCGGCCTGGGAGTAGAGCCTGGGCAGCTCGGCCTCGCGTACGTCGCGGCGCCATTCGACGCGGCTGGCGGCGGGCGAGCGGGCGAGGGCGCGCTCGAAGTGTTCAGAGCCGTATCCACGCGGACCTGCGACGACCCAGCGGTGTGGCAGGCCCTCCTGCACCAGGCGCTCGAAAGCCGCCAGCATGCGCACGTGGTTCTTGCGGTTGTCGACGCGCGCCACGGTGAGCACGTAGGGTTCCTGGGCGGGCGGGAAACCCTCGGGCGGCAGGGCGCGCGCCAGGTGGTCGCAGCCGAGCGGCGTGACGGTGATCTGGCTCGGCCACACGCCGAAGTGCAGCACGACCTCGGCGCCGACGAACTCGCTCGGCACGAGGATGCGCTTGGCGTGCGTGGCGAGCGCGCGGGCTTGCGCCGCCATGCGCTCGGCCGCCTGCGCGTCGACGTAGTCGGCGTCCTTCAGGTACAGGCAGTCGTGGATCGTCGCGACCTCGAGCGCCGTTCGTACTGCCAGGCGCGAATACTGCGTGTGGTGGTAGACCTGGCAGCCGCCGACGAGATCGTCGACGCCCTTGGAAAGTCTCCCGAGCAGCCAGGGCAGCGCTTTCGAGGGCCAGCGCAGGCGCACGAGTTCGGGGTTCGTTCCGGGCGGCCGCGGGCTCAGACCCAGTTCCTCGTGCGAGAAGCGTGCGCCGGCCAGCGTGTAGCCGAACAAGCCGAGATTGCCGCCGAAGTTGTGCTCGATCAGGCCGCGCACGAGCTCGCGCACGTAGCGTCCGATGCCCTCGCCGTTGACCAGGGCCGGGCGATAGTCGATGCCGACGCGCATGAATCGTGCGCAGGTTAGGCGGAGAAGAGCGCGAGGAACAGCGCGCGCGAGGCCGGCAGGAGGAGCGCGAAGGCGAGCGGGCCGAGCAGCCAGCGCCAGGCCGAGGTGCTCGGCCAGGCGCCGAGCGAGCGCAGCGCGAACAGGCTCGCGAACGTGACCGTGCTCTCGGTGAGCAGCGTCACCAGCGCCGCGCCCTCGGCGCCCGAGCGCGGGACGAGGAGCGCGTTGCCGGCCAGGTTCACGAGCAGTGCGAGCGCGGTGACGCCCAGGGCGGCCCGGGAGCGTCCGGCGGCGAGCAGTGCCGTCAGGAAGACTGCGCCCGGGAAGACCATCGCGAGGGCCGCGAGCAACCAGCGTAGGCTGGGCGCGGCGGCGTCGAAGCCAGGACCGAAGGCGAAGCCGAGGAGCACGCCGCTCCAGGGCAGGAGCAGGCCAGCGAGCACGCACGCTGCGGTGAACAAGGGCTGCGCGAGACGCGCGACGGCCACACCGAGCCTGCCCTCCTGGTGCTGGCGCGCCAGCCACGGCAGGGCCGAAGTCGTGGCGAAGGCCGCGAAGAACGCGAGCCACTGGAAGACGCGTACGGCGGCGTTGTAGCGCCCGAGCTCGGCCTCGCCCGCGCTGGCGCGCACGAAGAGGTTGTCGGCCCAGAAATAGGCCTGCTGCAGGAGCCCGATCAGGGCCAGCGGCAGGGCCAGGGCGAGCATCCTCGGGAGCGGCGGCGCACGCGGCGGCAGGCGCTCGCGCGCGACGAAATGGACGGCGACGTTGCCGAGCGCGAGGCCCCAGGCATGCACCAGCAGGAACGGCCCGAAGCCGAGGTCGCCGCGCCGCGCCAGGAACACGACCGCGCACAGCCGCGCCCCGGCGCCGCAGGCGCGCAAGAGGAGCGGCATGCCCCAGGCGATGTCGCGCTGGAAGACGACGGCCGACATCTCCGGCACGCGCGCCAGCGGGCCGAGCGCGGCCAGACACACCCAGACGAGATCCGTCTCGTGTCCGAGCGCCGCCGAGGTCGCCAGCATGGTTCCACCGAGCAGCGCCGCGCCGAAGCGCACGCGCCGTCCGGCGGCCAGCGCACTCGCGAAGGCCAGCGGGTCGCTCGCCCCGCGCTGCACGGCCACGGTCGAGGTGCCGCAGTCGACGAACACGTCCAGGAAGGACAACCAGGCGAGGTAGAACGTGAAGCGCCCGAAGTCCTCGCTCGTGAGCGCGCGCGCCAGCACGGCGAGCGTCAGGAAGGTGCACAGCGCGCTCCACTGGCGCGCGAGGGCCGAGAGCAGCGTCGCGCTCCATACGCGCCGCGGGACACCTGGGAGCGCCGGGCTCCAGCCCGGCTCTTCTCCTCCGGGGTTCTTCTTCATCCTTCGTTCCACGAGGAAGAGCCAGGCTGGAGCCTGGCGCTCCCAGGGTGAAATCAACCCGTTCCGAGGGCGGCGGCGAGGCGCGCGCGTACCGCGGCCGTGAATTCCCGCGTGCCCAGCGTGCCGCCGATGTCGGCGGTCTTCTCGCCGCTCGCGATCGCGTCGCGGATGGCGCCGCGCAGCCCGTACCCGGCCGCGCGCTCGCCGAGGTGGCGCAGGAGCGAGGCGAAGGCCAGCAGCGCCGCGCTGGGATTGGCGACGTTCTTGCCGGCGATGTCCGGCGCCGTGCCGCCGGCCGGGTCGAACATCGCCAGGCGCACGCGGCCGTTCGGGTCGAACGAGTACGAGGCGCTGTCGCCGAGGCCGATCGAGCCGATCAGGCCGCAGGCCATGTCCGAGAGGAAGTCGCCGTACTCGTTCGGGCACACGACCACGTGGTAACGCTCTGGGTGCAGGATGATGCCTGCCAGCAGGGAATCGAACAGCTCGCGCCGGTAGGGGATGCCCGGGTAGTTGCGCGCGATGTCGTCGCACTGGTCCTCGAAAAGGCCGTCGGCCGCGCGCTGGATGGTCCACTTGCTGGTCGAGACCACGGAGGTCGCGCGCTCGCTCGCCAGCCGAAACGCGAACTGGGCCGCGTGGCGCGCCGGGCCGCGCTCGATCACGCGCAGGGACACGGCCGACTCGCTGCCGATGCGCATGCCGCTGTCGGAGTAGGTGCCGCCGGTCGCGATGCGCACCACGTCGATGTCGAGCGTGCGCTTGAAGTTGTTCTCGACGCCCGGAAAGGTCATGACCGGCCTGTGGATGACCGAGAAGTTGAAGAACTCGCGCAGGACCTTGTTGGGACTCTCCTCCTCGGTCGCGGTCGGGTACTTGATGGCGCAGTGCAGCTCGGTCATGGCCAGCTGCGCCTGCGCGTAGATCTCGTGCTTGTGCCGGGTGCGGTTCTCGAGCGACAGGTCGACCACGCGGAAGTCGACCCGGAAGGGCAGCACGGGGAGGAGCGCGCGCACGCTCTCGGAGAGCTCGGCCGAGATGCCGTCGCCGAGGATCTCGACGATCGAGTACTGCTTCATGCTGCTGGCGCGCGCGGCTCGGAATCGGTTCGGAGGACGAAAGCGGAAACCACTAGCCCGACC
>JANOGB010000103.1:0-3550 GCA_031413955.1 Planctomycetota bacterium
GACCCTGGCCTGGAGGGCCTCTCCACGTGCGAGGAACCGAGGGCCTCCCGGTGCCCCCTCTTTCCTCAAAGACGCTTGTTTTCAAGCGGTTTTGCATCGCCAAGGCCCGGGCGCGCTTCCACTAAACCTGCAGGAGAGCCAGAAGTATGGCGTGCCATAGGTCATGTCCGCGCTTTGTGTTCCGGTGATCTTGAGGCGTGAGCTTTCAAAAGTGTAGCCCGGGTTGTAGATCTCTACCCGCGACCATGGGAGAATCGCGATGTCGTTAAGCATCCCTGTCGATGGTCGCTTGCCACCCATGACTGCGACACGTCCGTCCTGCAGCATCATGGCTACATGGTGATAGCCTCTTGCGGGGGGAGGTAGGGTTCCTGTTGGGGTTACAACGTCCGGACGCGGGGCCATTGTCCTCCAGAAACCCGCATTCTGTGGTCCTTGCGGCGTAAATCGTTCTATAGAAGAATAATAAGCTTGTGGGTTAGTTTGGTCATTCGAGCTCGAGCCTCCAACCAGCAGCAGATTCCCATCGGGCAGGATCACCCAGTTGGCATAAACCCGCGGCGTGACAGGAGAGCTCTTGACCGTCCATTGGCCCCCGAAGAGCTCGTGCGTGTAGGCCTGAGCCAAGTCGCCATCCTCGCGCCGTTGACTTCCTCCCGTGACGAGGATGCGATCGAGATCATAGCGCTGCTCGGGATTGGTCTCGGTGTAGGTCAGATTGTTCAGCGTGTGGAGAATGGCGGCGTTGCTGTAGTGCCATCCTCCGCCGGTCGCATTCACCAGCGTCGTGTCGTCCGGGTTCGGGCTCGGACCGGCAGACCAGGCCTGCCCTGCGCTGACGATCGATGTCGGGTTGCCTCCGAATGGATTGGTTGGGACATCGTCCTCGCAGAGGACCGCGTGGCCGACGGTGAGGATGGAGGGGCCGGATACCTGGAAGGGCCTTGGGTACCAGTGCCAGAAGTACGAGGAGCCATGCGTGCTCCAAGGGCCGGTCAACGGTTGAGCGAGCGTCCACCAGTTCGAGAACTGGCGGGTCGACCCGCAGCCCGGAGTGACCTTGGGACTCCCTCCGAAGACGATGGGCAGGAACTGGGTACCCGCCGAATTCAGATGCGTGGTCACCGTCGGATACCAGCGGCCGTCGGTCAGATCCGGCGGGTCGTCGCTCCAAGCGTTCTCCGGATTGGCGGCCATGGGGTTGAACCAGTAGACCTTGTGCAGTCCGCATATGCCTGCACCGGAGCCGGCGCAGGGGTGATAGAAGCCGGGTCCGGGGTCTTGGTCCTCGAAGGCTTCCGGAGTCATGCTGTCGTCGTCGCCTCGATCCTGGCCGCCCACCACCAGCAGCTTGGGGTTCTTGGCGTCATCGAGAATCCATGCATGCCCCGAACAGAAAGGGCCGTCTTCCGTGCCGTCGGCGTTGATCCGATCGATGATGGCCGGCGCGTAGGCGACCCCTCCCGGATCGGACGGATCCCAGATGTGGGTGGTGTAGCCGGGCTGGTCGTCGCACCTCGTCCAGACGAGGACCATCCCAGCGATGCTCGTGGTCAGCCCGCCGGGCGTGATTCCGACCGGCCAGGTCCCGCTCGGAATCAGGGCCGCGTGAGCGATCTCGTCGCTGCAACACCCCGGAGTTCCGGGTACACAGGAGATAGGCGGGTTGTATGGCACGGCGTCCCATTGCCCGATGCAGCACGGCCCGCTCGTGCCGGGTGACGGGCAACAGGAAGTCGGGCTGGCATGACCTCCTTGTGCCGCGGCGTAGCGCGCGCAGGTGCACGCGAGAGCCAGAATTGTCAACCGTGCGAGCCAAGGCGACGAGACGAGACGATGGCCCAGACGATGGTCCAGGGTTCTGTTCATGGTTCTCCCTCTACTCCCCGACGCGTACCACGGCTCGAGCGAGACCGTCAAGAGGCGAGGGGCCTTTTCGCGCGCGACGATCGAAGGAGCTCGTTAGACTCTGGCCAACCTGGATCCGACTTCGAGGGAGGTAGGGAATCATGTCAAGGTGGGGGTGGCGCGTACTTGGGCGCGGAATCGCTCTGATATCGGGTCTCTCTGCATGGAGTTCTTTCATGCAGGAAGAAGCCCGGAGCCCCAAAGCACTGCGGGTACTGGACCAAGATGGAAGGTTGCACGTCCTCGGCCAGCGGCCAGATTCGAAGGGCTTCTGCCTGACTATCCTGGGAATCGGCTGCCCCGTGTCGAATGAGATCCTGCCCGAGCTCGGCCGGCTATCGAGGCTCGCGGGTGAGTCCGGCATCGAGTTTTTTGCGGTCGTTTCCGACCCCTATGCCGAGCGCGCGGAGGCCGTGGAGCTGCACTTTCGATTCGAGCTCCCGTTTCCGCTCGTGTTCGACGCCAACGGCGTGCTGGCGGAACGCATTCAACCCCGGGCCACACCGGAGGCCTTCCTGTACGACGCTCGCGGAGAGCTCGTCTACCGCGGAAGGGTCGACGACCGCGGCCGCACTCGCATCGGCGAGAACGCCCCGAGGAAACGCGATCTGCTGGCTGCGCTGGAGGCGCTGAGCCAGGGAGACACCGTGCCCGTCCCACGCACGGGGGCCATCGGCTGCGCGTACGAGGGCTGGGGGAAAATCGGCGCGGAGGAGCTGACCTGGGCCCAAAACGTTGCGCCGATCCTCGCGGCGAACTGCGTGGACTGCCACCGAGAGAACGGCCCCGCCCCGTTTGCGTTGCGAGATTACGAGGACGCGGCGCGACGGTCGAAGATGATCGCTCGAGTGGCGGTGGAAAGGACGATGCCACGCT
Organism: Planctomycetota bacterium; assembly: GCA_031413955.1. Lineage (GTDB taxonomy): Bacteria > Planctomycetota > UBA1135 > UBA1135 > JABFRZ01. The sequence continues at coordinate 2,785 of JANOGB010000103.1, forward strand.
GGCATGCCGTACCCGGGTTCGGCGACCTGCCGGACGAACGGGCGCTCGACGAGCGCGAGGTGCGGGTCCTGGAGTTCTGGTCGTTGGGGGGCGCGAAACGAGGCCAAGATTCCGAGGTGCAGCGGCGATTTGAAGGGAAAGATGCTCGACTCGGCGAACCGGATCTCGTCCTCGCGATCCCGGATGCGATCTCACTTGCGGCGGATGGGCCGGATGCCTTCCGCGCGCTCGTGCTGCCGACCGGCATGGCCGAAGAGTGCTGGCTGCGCGGCGTGGAGTTTCGTTTCGAGGATCCAAGGCTCGTGCGACAAGCGCTGCTCTTTGCCGATGACCAGCGCCAAGCGCGTGCCTTGGACGCAGGCACGGGTGAGCTTGGTTATGACGCTTCGCAAGGATTGCAGTTCGCGCCCACCCGCTTTCTTGCCGGATGGCTGCCGGGCACCGTGGCGGAGCCCCTTCCCGCCGGCATCGGGCGTCGACTCGGGAAGGAGAGCGACCTCGTGCTCTGGCTCCATTTGCATTCCTCTGGCGCGGCCGAGATGAAGGACGCCTCGGTCGCGCTCTGGTTCGAGCGCCAACCCGTGCGGGAAGAAGTTGTCATGGACGTGATCCGCAGCGCGGGAGCCCCGATCCTGCGCGATGTTCACGAGGGCTTCCGCATCCACGTCGAGCAGCGGCTCGCAAAGGACTCACGCTTGCTGGCGGTCATTCCACGCTTGGATCCTCTGGGCATGGAAATGAAGCTCGTCGCGCGTCCGCCTGACGG
>JANOGB010000104.1:0-7115 GCA_031413955.1 Planctomycetota bacterium
CTAGCTAGGCCAGACGTGCCTGCCTTGTTCCGCGCCGGCCGGCTTCGCAGAATCGCGGCGTGAGCTCTGCTCCGCCTGCGCCACGCCCGCCGCGCACCTGGAAGAAGCGCCTGCTCGTGGCCGCGGCCTCGCTGCTGGCGACCCTGGTGCTGTTCGAGCTCGTGGCGCGCGTCGGGGCCTGGCTCTACTACGGGCGCAATCCGTACTACCTCTTCTACGGCTTCGTCTCCTGGACCGACGACACGGGCGAGGGGCACTCGGAGAAGCTCGACGGGTACTTCAAGTTCCCGCCCGACCAGACCATCCAGCACGGCCTGCCCGAGCCGGGGCGCATCAACAACCATGGTTTCCGCGGGCCGGACTTCGCGGCCGAGAAACCGCCGGGAGTGTTTCGCGTCGTGTGCATGGGGGGGTCGTCGACCTTCGGGTACACCGACCGCGACACGGGGACGTATCCGTACCTGCTCCAGGAACACTTCGACGCACAGCCCGGAGAGACGCGTGTCGAAGTCATCAACGGCGGCATCCCGCACTTCAACACCGATCACCTGGTGGCCATGCTGGAGAGCGAGGCGCTGACCTGGTCGCCGGACGCGCTCACGCTGTACTGCGCCTACAACGACGCCACCTATCCCCTGGCCGAGAACGGCTGGCAGGCGGCCACGCGCAAGCTGGACGAGTACTCGGCGGCCTTCGCCTGCCTGCGCAAGATCCTCAACGCCTCGCTCGGCGACGTGGTCTTCAACCAGTGGTCGAACTACCTGCCGCAGATGACGAGCGCGGCCCTCGAGCGCCAGATCGAGCTGCACCGCGCCATGACGCGCGGAAACCTGCAGCGGATCGCCGAGCTGGCGGGGGCGAAGGGCATCCCGATCGTGGTCGTGCGCCAGCCGATGACGCTGTGGTTCACGCGCGTCGAGCATGGCCTCGCCCAGGGCCCGCGGCCCGCGCTGACCTACGCGGGCGAGATGGAGGAGGTGCGCGCGCGTCTCGCACTCGCGGGCGCGATCACGGGCTGGGAGTCGGTGCTGCTGGTGCACCGCGCCGTGCTGGAAGAGGTCGACACCTTCGCGGCGCAGCGCGGACTCCCGGTGGTCGACAACGTCGCGCTGCTCGACGCGCACCCGGACGGCTTTTCGACCTACGTGCACCTCACGGAGGCGGCCAACGCTCGGCTGGCGCTGGCGCTCCACGCGGTGCTGGCGCCGCTCGTGCCGGGCGGCTGAGGAGCGTCCCGTTGCTTCGTTCCGGGAAGATGCGCTGCGTGCGCGGCTGTCTCGTGCTCGCCGGCGCGCTGCTCGTCCTCGAGCTCGTGACGCGCGTCGGCTCCTGGCTGTACTACGGGCGCGATCCCTACTACTTGCTGTACGGCTTCGTCTCCTGGACGAGCGGCCAGGGCGACGGACACTCGGACAAGTTCGACGGTTACTTCAAGTACCCGCCGAACCGTCCGGTACGCCACGGGCTGCCCGAGCCGGGGCGCATCAACAACCACGGTTTCCGCGGCGCCGACTTCGCGCTCGAGAAGGCGCCGGGCGCCTTCCGCATCGTGTGCATGGGCGGCTCCTCGACCTTCGGGTACACGAACCGCGACCAGGGCACGTATCCGGTCCTGCTGCAGCGGCGCTTCGAGGAGGGCGCGCCGGGCCGGCCGGTCGAGGTGCTCAACGCCGGCGTGGCGCACTTCAACACCGACCAACAGGTGGCGCTGCTCGGGGCCGAGGTCCTGGGCTGGTCGCCGGACGTGATCACGCTCTATTGCGCCTACAACGATGCCTTCTATCCGCGGCCCGAGAACGGCTGGCAGGCCGCCACGCAGCAGCTCGACGAGTACTCGGCCGCCTTCGCCGCCCTGCGCAAGGTGCTCAACGCCCTGCTCGGCGAGGTGATCTTCTACCAGTGGTCGGGCTACCCGGAACGCACGACGAGCGCGGAGCTCGCGGCCCAGATCGCGCTGCACCGCGCACGCACGCGCGGGAACCTGGAGACGATCGCCACGCTGGCCGGAACGCGCGGCGTGCGCATCGTGCTCGTGCGCCAGCCGATGACGCTCTGGTACAAGGAACACCCGGAGACACCACGCACGGGCGTGACCTACGAGGGAGAAGTGGACGAAACGCGCGCGCGGCTCGAGCGCGAGGGCGCGATCAGCGACTGGGAGGCGGTGCTGCTCGTGCACCACGCGCTGCTCGCGGAGGTCGACGCCTTCGCGGCCGCGCACGGTTTTCCGCTGGTCGACAACGTGGCGCTCGTCGACGCTCATCCGCAGGGGCTGGCCACCTACGTGCACCTCGGCGAGGCCGCGAACGAACGCCTGGCGGAGGCGCTCCATGGCGTCCTGGCGCCGCTCGTGCCGGGTGAGTAGCGAGTAGGGAGAGAGGGAGAAGAGAGAAGAGCCAGGCTGGAGCCTGGCGTTCCCGTCAGAGCTCGCCGTTCCGATACTGCATCAGCGCCAGGAGCGGCGACCAGTTCTCGATGTTGTCGGTGCCCTCGTTGCGCAGGCGCGTCAGCAGGCTGGTGGAGGGGGAGAACTGCACCAGGGCGCGCTCGAGGAAGATCGGGTCGCCGGTCAGCTCGAAGCCGTAGGCGAAGGACGACCAGTCCTGGAAGGTCTCGTAGTCGCCGGTCGTGACGGCGTTGCCGGGCATGTCCGAGCGCCGGCACCAGACCGGCAGCGCGACCTCCCTGGGGCCGACGGCGGCGTAGCGCCAGGGCCCGAAGCCCGGCGCCCAGGCCATGTCGCTGAGGAACGCATAGACGGATTCCACCAGCACGTCGCGCGTCATGTCGGCGTGTCCGGGATCGACGCCGCGGAAGACGCTCGCGCGCACGCCTTGCAGCATGTGTTCGGTGATCGACTGCTCGATCTGCTGGCGCGCGCGGTACAGGCCGCCGACGGCCTTGGGGCTGACCTGGCCCTGCAGGAAGCCGTTGCAAACGCCCTGCATGTCCGCGAGCACCTCGACTACTTCTGCGAACCACGGGCGCTTGCTCGCGCGCCACTGCGGCGTGCCGAGGTTGTAGGCCGCGAGCGCGCAATCGACGCCCCAGGCTTCGCCGCGCCCGAACGGGCCGCCCTTGCCCGGGTTGGCCGCGATCAAGTCTTTGCACGCGCGCAGCCCGGAACCGATCGCGCCGCCGAACTGGTTGTTGAAGTGGCCGTGGTACGAGAGGTGGAACATCTCCGCCTCGAGGCGCAGGTCGTCCTTGGCGAGGGCGTCGTTGCCGAGCCAGGCGAGCACCTTGGCCGAGCGCGTGTAGCGGATGAAGTGCTGGTAGTCGTGCGGATCGAAACCGAGGTGCGCGTCCTCGTAGCCCGGCTTCAGGTTGTTCGCGCTGACGTGGTTGATCTGGAAGCGCGGCGCCGCTGCGAAGCCGAAGGGGTCGGGGTAGCTGCCGCCCAGGAACGGCACGATGTAGTGCGAGAAGGGCACGTAGTCGGCGTTCCCGTTCTCGCGCAGCCAGCGCTCGACCGAGGTCGGCTCGCCGTCGACGTCGTAGAGCACGTTCGGCTGGCGCTCCGTGTGCATGCGGTGCACCGCCCGGTACGACTGCAAGCCGTGGTAGGAGGCGGACGCGGCCGTGCTGACCCCGTCCCAGCAGAAGATCTCGTTGCCGCTGGTCATGCCGCCGTAGGAGACGCCGTACGGGTGGCCCCAGCCGAGCACGCCCGAGGCGATCGGGTAGTTGCCGTCGTTGGTGCCGTTCTGCAGCCGCTCGGCCAGGTGGGTCCACTCGTTGAAGTGCTGCGTGCGCAGGTAGGCGCGGCCCACGTGATCCAGGGCGGGGAGCTGGTACTTCTGCGGGAAGTAGCGGGCCGTGCCCTTGTTCCACCACGACCAGTAGTCCGCGCCCGAGAAGAGCTCCGTGCCGCGCACGCAGAACCCCTGTCCCTGGCCGTCGGCATAGGCACGGGCCAGACCCGCGTCGGCGCTGGCCGCGATCCACAGGCGCCGGTGGAACTGCCCCAGCCAGCGGATGACGTGCATCTTGCCCGCGGCCATCGGCGCCACCAGGTCCCAGATGCGCTCGCCGCCGCTGTTCACGGAGTTCCCGAAGTACGGGTCCGCGAAGTCCTGCAGCAGGCTCAGATTGCCCGGCAGCGAGAGCTGGATCTTCTGGAAGTAGAGCTTGTCCAGCGGATTGTCCTGGTCCGTGGTCGTGTCGCGCCCGCTGTGGCCGTTGGTGAAGCGCAGCGTTAGCCCCAGGATCTCCTGCCCCGTCATGGTGGACAGGTAGACGTGCACGCCGAAGGAGTGCGGCAGAGTGCCCGCCGCGCCGGCGACGAACGGCTCGGGGCGCATCGTCTGGAAGACGCGCAGCTCGGTCGTCACGCGCCCGTGGCGCTTGAGCTTGTAGGTGCCCGTGCCGTCCAGCGGCCTGCAGACGTACTTGTTGCCGAAGCAATCGTAGGTCGCGATCTCGATCCCGTCCGCGTTGGCGAGGAGGGCTTGGATGCTGGCCGGCACGTTGACGGTGGCCTGGAGGTCGTCCAGGCCGACCGTCCCGGGGCCGGCCGGCGCGGTGTTCGGCGCGTGCACGACCGAGTAGCGCAGCATCGACCCCCCGGCCGCGGCGGGGTTGCGGTGCACCTTGGCCAGGACCTCGACCACGTCGGCTCCCTCGGCGTCGACCGGGTAGCGCGAGACGAGCTCGGTCTGGGTGGAGAGCGGAGTCCCGTTCCAGTCGAGGATCACGAAGGGGTCGCGTCCGTCGCTGCGCGGAAAGGTATTGGGCGGCACGGGCACGGTGCCGCGCAGGACGAACTCGTCGATCGAGACGTCGCCCGCGATGGTCTCGAGCACGGCCACCGTCTGGCCGTCGGCGGCCGGGGCGGCCGGGGTGCCGCCGTCCTCGCCGACGCAGTCTTCGCAACGCGGCACGGGACCCTGCGAGGGCGGAGTCTCGCTCTCCATGAGGCCGCAGCCGCCCGAGGCGAGCCCGAGCAGCATGGCAGCGATGGAACTTGGACGCGAAGCCGCGCCTGGCGTGGTGCGAATCATGGTGCTTCCCCTCGTGAGCAGCCCCCCCTCGGGCCGCCTCGCCTTTCCCGCCCCTCCCGTTCGACCCCGCGCTGGCGCCTGCTGAACGAGCGCTCCGTCTCAGGTGTGTGTGGCCGGGAAGGAAGTACCCGGCATGGGCAGCGAAACGGAGAGGGAGTGGGCACGAGGTGCCCTTCCGTTCCCGTCACATCAGCGCGGGCTACGCCCGCAACCCAAGCACACCACGGAGGCACAGAGAACGCAGAGGATCACGGAGGAAGGCATGAATAGGGCCTCCGGGGTTTTCGCCCTCCGTGAGTCGGCGATCCGGAGGCCCTACTCTTCCTTTTGTTCTCTGCGAGCCTCCGTGCCCTCTGTGTCTCTGTGGTTTGCTCGAAAACCGACGGCGGAGGCGCAGAGGGCACGGAGCTTCACGGAGAAGCCCGACGATCGGCGATCAGAGACGCACGTACTCGTGCTCGAACGGCTTGCCGTCGATGCCCTTGGCCGGTGGGGCGATCCAGCCCGCGATCTTGCCGCGCGCGTGGCAGGGCACCATCAGCGACTTCACGAACGCGCGCTCCGTCTCGCTCGGCAGCCAGTCGGCGAGGCGCCGCTGCCAGGTGGCCTCGTCGATGCGCTCGCCCGCGGGATCGAAACGCGCCTCGGAGAACATGCCGATCTTGCGGTTGAAGCGCCGGTGGGGAAGCTTGAAGCGGAACTCCGCGCCGCCCTTCTCGCAGATCTTGTTGAAGTACTCGATGCCCTTCTCGTTGTCGGACACGTACTCGTCGCGCAGCACCTCGTTCATGGCGTTGCGCAGCGCCACTTCTTTCTTGCGCAGCTCGCCGCCCTCGAGGACTTCCATGGCGTACACGCTCTCGAGCGCCTTGTGGTCGACGTCCAGCTTCTCCTCGTGGGCGCGGCCCTTGATCCCGGCGCCGAAGAAGTTGGCGGCGTTGGAGGAGATCTCGCCGCCGAACAGGTCGTTGGAGGAGGAGCTCCAGAAGTTGATGTAACGCTGGACCGTCTCGAGCGGGATCCCGCCGAGCTCGCGCACGTCGCGACCCTTGCCCTCCTTCAGGAGCTGACACGTGCGCTCGATCACGCGCCCCAGGCCCGTCTGGCCCACGAACATGTGGTGCGCCTCTTCCGTCAGCATGAAGCGACAGGTGCGCGCCAGCGGATCGAAGCCCGATTCGGCCAGCGAGAGCAGCTGGAACTTGCCGTCGCGGTCGGTGTACGTCGTGAAGCAGAAGAAGGACAGCCAGTCCGTGATGGGCTCGTTGAAGGTGCCGAGGATGCGCGGATGGTCGGCGTTGCCCGAGCGGCGCTCGAGCAGCTCCTCCGCCTCTTCACGCCCGTCGCGCCCGAAGTAGCACTGCAGCAGGTACACCATGGCCCACAGGTGCCGGCCCTCCTCGACGTTGACCTGGAACAGGTTGCGCAGGTCGTAGATGGACGGCGCCGTGTGTCCGAGCAGGCGCTGCTGCTCGACCGAGGCGGGCTCGGTGTCGGCCTGCGTCACGATGATGCGGCGCAGCCAGTTGCGGTACTCGCCGGGCACTTCCTGCCAGGCCGGCTTGCCCAGGTGGTCGCCGAAGCCGATCGCGCGCCCCGTCTGTTGCGGTTCGAGGAAGATGCCCCAGCGGTAGTCGGGCATCTTGACGTAGCCGAAGTGCGCCCAACCGTCGCGCTCGACGCTGACGGCCGTGCGCAGGTAGACGTCGTTGGCGTTGAAATCGCTGGGCCCCATGGCCTTCCACCACTCGATGTAGTCCGGCTGCCACTGCTCGAGCGCGCGCTGCAGCTTCTTGTCGGACTTGAGGTCGACGTTGTTCGGGATCTTCTGCTCGTAGTCGATGTGGGTCATGGGGAGCTGGTAGGAAGGACCACAGAGGCGCAGAGGGCACGGAGCCTCACAGAGGAAGAAGAGCGAAGCAGGTGGAAGACCTCCGGGCCTTCAAGTTCCCGGGGCTTGAAGCCCCGGAGGCCCACGGTTCTTCTTCCTCTGTGAGGCTCCGTGCTCTCTGCGCCTCTGTGGTGCGTTTTCATCCGTTTCATCTGCTCACGTCCGCCGGTAATCGAACTCGGGTCGCAGCGGCGTGCCGTAACACTTCAGAGCGCCCTTCT
>JANOGB010000105.1:0-2498 GCA_031413955.1 Planctomycetota bacterium
ATCAGGTGCAGCGGATGAAGCTCGACGTGGCCACCGTCGCCCCCGTTCATGGGAAGCCCGTGCCCTGGAGCACGTTCATCAACGCGCTCGGACCGGCGGCAAAGACTAACTAGTTTCTGTCGCTAAAGTCGTTGTTGCCCAGCATTTACGGCCTCGAACGCGCGCCCCGGGTTGCTGTGTTGCAGCACTGTGCCGGAGCGTGCGCCATCGGTCAAGCGGTGAGGCGGCGAGGGCGCACGGCGCGAACAGCTCCGCCGCTGTGCGCGTCCAGGCGTGCTGTGAAGCCGGGCGGCGGTCAGGCCGCGCGCTTTTTTCGGGCCCGTTCCTGCTTGCGGAGCAGTTCGGTGAGGACCAGGAGGTTGTTCGCGAGCACCGCCATGCCCACGAACACCTCGAATCTTGCGCGCCCGTGTGAGAGGCAACGCCGCATGCCACGGCCGCGCATGAGGACCGATATGCGCCCCTCCACCCCCGCGCGAAACCGCTGGGCCTGCTTGAAGGGCCGGGTTTTCTCGTAGGCCTCACGCTCGGCGCTCTTGCCTCCACCTCGTTGCGGGATGGACTCGATCTTGACGCCGTTGTCGCGGCAAGCGTCTACGTTGGCGGCGCTGTAGAAACCACGGTCTCCTGCGAACACGTAGGGGGCCTGGCCGAAACTCTGCTTGTGCTTGTCCAGGGTCGGCCCGACGTGCGTCTCGTCCTGGGGGTTGCCGTCGAGGATGCTGTAGTCCGTGATGAGACCGTGGCCGCTCTCGGCCAGGAAGACCTTGTGACCGAACTCGACGGGCTTCTGGGCCTTGCCGCGCACGATGCAGTCGGTGTGAGGCTCGAAGATGGAGAAGATCTTCTCTGCGACCGGTACCTGCTCCTGCTGGAGGATCCGGCGCCGCGTTTGATCGAGGACCCGATCCGCCAGCGCACAGAAGTGCTCGATCAGGTCGCATAAACCCGCGATGCGGATGCTGCGCATCAGGTCTCCACAAGAGTCAGCCTTCTTGCGGGCCTTGGGCAGCACGATGCGCGCGGCGGCCAGCACGTGCTCCGTCGTGCGGATCAAGTCGCGATACTTCGGCCGCTGTTGATGGTTGCGCTGCTGCCGCGTCATGCGGCAGATTTCTTGAAAGCGCCGCCGCGCTCTGCGGGTGTGATCCTGGAATCCGCGAGACGCCTTGGGTGCGTCTTCGGCGAGACGCTTGATCTCGCGGGTGATCACGCGCACGCAGTCCCAGAGCAGGCTCGAGTCCGAGGGGAACCGGATGTCCGTCTCGACCACCGTGGTGTCGACGCGAAGGCGCTTGCCATCCTCAAGACCAGCGCCTACCGCCCACTTCACGACCTGATCGTTGATCTTGCGGATGGTGTCGGCGGTGAGGCGGTTGAAGGCGCGATTGAAGGCATCATGGCCTGGCACGCGCTGCGAATCGAATCCCGCGAAGATGCGCCACGAGATGCCGTCGGTGATGCGCTCACTCAAGGAGCGCAGGTCCAGGTCCTCGATACGCCTGAGGATGAAAGAGCGAAGCACCTGAACCGGACTCAGCCCTGCTCGGCCCGTGCGTGGCTTCTTGAGACCGGCCGCCAGATCCCGCGCGACCAGCTCGATCAGGTCACGTTGCTCGTCGAGGAGCTTCGCAATCGCCGCCAGCCGGGGACTGCGGCCGGCGGCTTCGGTTCGCAGTTCCGCGTCGGCGAAGCTGATCTGTCGCAGCACGTGGCGGGCCATCAGGCGCCTTTGCCCGAGGAACGCTTGGCCCGCTTGCGGGCCGTGGCCCCAGGAAGTGGCTCCAGCAGACGTCCGCGCAGGAGCTCGCGATTAACAGCGGAGACGTCCTCGATCAGTTCCCACAGCTTCGTGTAGTTCTCCGTCCACTGCCGAACTACGGACACCAGCTCGGGCGGCACGGTGACCTGGACGTTCTTGCCGCCGGGAAGGGCTACGCCGACGCAGACCACGGAGTGACCAGCGCCGCTGGCGCAGTGGCAGGTGGGCTCCCCGCAGCGTCTGTTGCGCTCGAACAGGCTCCCGCGGAGCACCTGAGTCAGATCGGGCGCCGCCTGTGCGCGGCGAGTGCGCTGCTGTTCGAGCTGTTGTCGTGTGCTCATGTACTGACATATATCACTATGACAGTTATATGTCAAGCCACGAATTCGCCGATTCGTCTCCAGCCGAAGAGAGACCTCAGCCGACGCTGCAACGGTGTCGACGTGCGGTCAGATGCGGCAGTTCTACGACGAACGGCGCGCCGCCAGCGTGCGGGGACGAGCCGGGCCGCAGCCAGGGGTCAGCGGCGCAGGCCTGCAAGGCAACTCTCTGTCCTACAGTCACTTGCAAGTTTGGCGACAGAAACTAGCTAGCAGCAGGCCCAGGATGGCGTCGTCCCCGCGCATGACGGCGAGCAGGAGCGGCGTCTTGCAGTAGGACTTGAGACCGTCGTCGTAGTGGTGTTGGAACGGGCCTGGCTCGTTGGGATCGCCTCCGGCGAGCAGCGCACGCTCGA